>DBXX01000070.1:30170-70899 GCA_002309675.1 Lachnospiraceae bacterium UBA1201 | reverse complement strand
CGATCCGTCCGTAATTTATTTAAGATCCGTATAGAGGATCGTGCGCTGTGAGGTCGTCGGATAGTCGGTCTGGATCATGCCTTCGGTTTTTATCGCGCATTCGATCATGACTTTCGTCAGGCCGGGAACTGTTTCGTTCTTCAGGGCCTCGTCGATATCCATCCAGATCACTTCACTGTTCTCATCACCATCCGATCTGGCTTCGCCTTCCACATAGGTTACGGCAAAGACAGCATACCAATCCTTTTCGTTAAATCGGATGCCGAGCAAACGGCTCGGTTTTACGGTCACACCGGTCTCCTCCAGGTATTCCCTGACCACGGTTTCCTCCGGGAGCTCTCCGAAGGTCAGATAACCGCCGGGAATGATCAGCTTTCCGGTCCCGTTCCCATAGGTGTGCCGTGCCAGCAAAACCTTTCCGTCACGGATGCATACACCTGCGACCGACTGGCTCCAATTTGTATGATTGATCTCTTCCTGCGTTAACATATCTGTACTCCTTCTCGTTTCAAACCATTTACATTCATTTCTTTCCAAAGGAAATCAAGGTTCCTTTTACAAAAGTGTAACCTGCATCCGGATTTTTGTCAAAGAAATCTTTGATGACCGAATTGCGGTCGCAGAACCACTCGGCTTCCTTGCGGGTCATGCCATGGGACTCGAGAAATGCGATCGCACGCTCCCGTCCCTCTTTGCTTTGATTTCCGAACCAGTCGTTATGCTGCAGGAAATCCTGTTTGATCTGCTCGTAATCGGAGTTCTGTGGGGTAATGAAGTTCACCTTGTCATTCATTCGCACTTCCACATCGCGAAGCCCCAGATCGCGCATCATATGCGCGGTACGCATGGCGACGGCATAATCCCGGCCCTGCTGTTCCAGTTCGGTCCGCCAATGCTTATCCATGCCGTCATGACGGCAAAGTGTAAAATAATCCATGCCGTCCACGTAAAGGCCATCACATTCAAACTCGCGATTGGAATCGATGCAGATCACCAAACCGTCCTTCTTCGCAAATTCAATGATCTTCTTAAGGAACCCCTTGGGATCATTCAAGTGCCGGAGAACTGCTTTACAAAATACGATATCATACTTTCCGAAGCCCTGATATTCAGTCACGTCCTTCGTGAGGAATTTGGTCTCCAGGTTCGAACCCTCAAAGATCTTTTTCGCTTCTTCGATCAGCTGTTCGGTCATGTCAATGCCTGTATAGGTGCTTCCTTTAGGCAGATATGGCATAAACAATGTGCCCAGGAAGCCGAGACCGCAACCGCAGTCCAGGACATTGACCGGACGATCGATCTTCCACACGTTCCGGATCAGAAACTCAGCGTAATCATCGTTAAACGAATTCTTGCGTGAGCGGATCAGATACTCCATCTTCTGCTTCCAAAACTGGGCGGTTTCCGTAACTGCAGGAATATATTCCTCGTTCGGAAGGGGAACCAGCCCCATGAGCTGATCCACCGAAACATCGAAATATTTAGCCAGCACAGGAAGATACGTGATGTCCGGCATGGCGCCGCCGTTCTCCCACTTGCTGATGGTCTGAAAAGAAACACCGACGATATCCGCAAGCTGTCCCTGCGTTAACCCCTTAGCGCGGCGCAGATCCGCGATCCTCAGTCTCAACTCATTCATACGAAAACCTCCTGTTTCATCGAAAGATTTTTCATCTGCGCTTATCATAACACATCTTAAGGACATTGCGCCATCCTACATCTGAGAAAGAATTCAACTACAGGGCGAATCGAATGAACACCGAGCCATTATTATTCGTCATCCCCGGGGAACAACTTTTCTGTTCCGGTTTCGGTGTTTCAGTCTATGTTTGCGAGCACGAGGCGGGCATGTGACCGAGCGGATGAAAAACCCGCGAACGAGAAGTCGAAAGGGTTCCCCGAGCTCCGCCTTTGATTTGAGAGGTTCGTTTTTCACCGCGCAGAGAACTGTCCCGCCGCGATCGCAACAGGGAGGGTTGTAACCGTGAAACCGGAGCATAAAGCAATCCCCGGGGCATGCCAAACAATATCCCCAGGGGTTTACAATGTGTGTAGGTTCAGCGAGCTGGAAATGCATTGCGAAACAGCCGGATCTCTTCGCCCTGGATGCTGACGACGTCAAAGCGGACCGGTGTGGTCTGCGGCAGACGCCGCGCCTTCATGTAGAGGGTCGCGACGCGGCAGATCGTTCTCTGCTTCGGGTAGTTGACCGCTTCGGCGGCATAGCCATAGGCTTGGCCGGTACGGTATTTGACTTCGACGAAGCACAGGTAGTTTTTTTCGCGTGCAACGATGTCGATCTCTCCGATGCGAGTGAAGAAATTCTGTTCTATAATGCGATAGCCGTTTTGCCGGAGGTATTCTGCCGCGATCTGTTCGTAGCGTCCTCCGAGCCTTCGTTTGTTTTCCAAGCGCTGTTTATTCCTCCTCGAACAGTCGGAAGCTGCGACGATGAATCGGGCAGGCTCCGTATTTTTTCAGTGCTGCATAGTGGTCGGCGCTTCCATAGCCCTTATGACCTGCGAAACCGTACTCCGGGTAAAGTTTATCATACTCTTCCATCATGCGATCCCTCGTGACCTTCGCGATAATGCTGGCACAGGCGATCGACAGGCTCTTTGCATCGCCCTTGATGATCGGGACCTGCGGAATATTCAGTTTCGGAATGGTCACGGCGTCGTTCAGGCTGACATCAGGCACCACGCTAAGCTTTGAAACCGCTTCCCGCATAGCTTCATAGGTCGCCTGAAGGATATTGATCTCATCGATGCGTTCGGGTGATGCGATCCCGACACCGACACTCAAAGCCTTATCAATGATCTCGTTAAAGAGTTCATCCCTCTTCTTTGCAGTCAGTTTCTTAGAATCATTTGCATACAGGATTTTCGTTCCTTCGGGCAATACAACAGCTGCAGCGACGACCGGGCCCGCTAGGGGGCCGCGTCCCGCCTCGTCTATTCCGCAGATGATTTTGCGTCCCTTTTCACGCTCCTGATCCTCATAACGAAGCATCTGATCCAGGCGCTCCAGTTCAGCCAGATAGTTGTCATGCACCTTCTGATATTTGACTATAAGAGAAGCCACGGCACTTCTTGTATCATTCTGATATAATGCAAGCGCATCCGGAAGTTTTTCCGGATGCGTATTCTTTAATATGTTCTCGATTTCTTTGATCGTCATGAGAAACTCCTTATTTGATTCGGCCGAAACGTTTGAACGGACCGATACGGAAAACGACCTTTCCACGGATCTGTCCCTTTGAGATCACGCCGATCTCCGCCTTACGACTATCCTGGCTGACACTGCGGTTGTCTCCGAGAACGAAGTACTCCTTCTCACCGAGCGTGATCGGCTCCGAAGCGATACCGCCATCGATGATCATGGTCGAACCATAGGTGTCATCCTCCAGCAGTTCACCGTTGATGTATACTTTGCTATCCTTGATCTGGATCGTTTCGCCCGGCAGACCGATCACACGCTTCACGTAATTCAGTCCATTGGCACGGTCAATGGTAACAACAACGATGTCGTAACGCTTCGGCGAAGAAAAGATATAGTGACTGGTGATGACTACATCTCCGTCCTGCAAAACGGGATCCATGGACTCACCGTCCACGGTCGCGCTCGAGAAAAAGATCTTCAGGATCAATCCGACTACCAGGAGCAGGATGACTCCATACAGAATACCGATCAGCGCATAGTAGATCGGTTTATGCTTGATCGCATCCGTACGGTCCTCGTAGAAGGTTATGCCGTTCGCATTTTCCTCGTCCAGATACTTAAAGTCCTGTTCTTTGATACCATTCTGTTCATTCGGTTTCTTTTTGTTTTTCATTCCGCTACCTCGATGGATATTTTCCCGAGACGTCCGCCCCGGTAATCATCCAGGATCATGTTAGCCACACGTTTCAGATCCGGTTCACCGCCTTTTACCAGGCAGGCTTTCTTCACTGCGATCGCCTCCATGATCTCGTGTGGTTTCTTACCCTCGCACTGTATCTCATAACGCTTATCAAAAGCATTCGGGAAACGTGTCAGGATCTCCTCTATAAAATGCATACAAAGTTCTTCTTTGTTGATGATGTCATCATTGATGGAACCGATATACGCCAAATGCATCCCGACGACGGGATCTTCGAATTTCGGCCATAACAAACCGGGCGTATCCAGAAGTTCCAGTTTATTGTCGATCCGGATCCACTGATTCCCCTTCGTCACGCCCGGTTTGTTTCCGGTCTTCGCAACGGATCTATTGGAAAACGAATTAATGAAGGTGGATTTACCGACATTCGGTATTCCGACCACCATGGCCCGGATCGGCCTGTTTAAGATACCGCGCCTTTTATCCCGCTCGATCTTCTCTTTACAGGCTTCCTGCGCTGCGGCAACTACTTTTTTCATCTGTGTACGGGACCTCGCATCCAATGCAACGACACCGATATTCTGCGCTGAAAAATGGGCGATCCATCGCGCATTTTCCGCGTCCTCAGAAAGATCCGACTTATTCAAAAGGATCAGACGGGACTTCTGACCGGCCAGTTTATCGATGTCCGGATTACGGCTGCTCCGAACGATACGGGCATCCACGATCTCGATCACCAGGTCGACCAGTTTCATATCATCCTGCATGGCCCGGCGGGCTTTCGCCATATGTCCCGGATACCACTGGATATTCAGTTTATTAATTTCACTCATGGATCCGCTCTCCTTTATTCAAGGGATGAACCTGGCCTTCTTAATTGGCAGGATCACGCTCCAGGGTTTTCCGATCAGATCTTTTTTCTTTATCAGACCGATCGTCGGACTGCGGCTGTCTTCCGAAAACTGTGGATTATCACCGAGCACATAGTAGGAGTCGCTCGGAAGTGTAACGGCACCCGCAGAGGAGCTGGTCGTATTTTCCAGCGGAATCATATAATCCGGAAGGTCTAACGGCGTATCGTTGATATAGATCACACCGTCGACGATCTTAACGGTCTCGCCGGGAAGGCCGACCACACGCTTGATCGTACGTTTCCCGTTTTCAGTCTCAAACAGGACCGGTTCGAAACGCTCGGGATCACGGATCACGTAAACGGCCCGATTGATCAATACAACCTCTTCATCCTCGATCTGCGGCGCCATGGAACTGCCGTCCATGGAAAAACGGCTGCCGAAGATATGCCCCAGAAACAGGACGCAGGCAGCTACGGTTACGATATGCATCAGCATGATGAGCGCCTGCAGACCGCGCCGGGAATTTGAGTCGTCGTATAATTTCATGATCCACCTACAAAACGAGGACAGAATCTTTTGACTCTGTCCTCCAATAATCTCGTAAAAAACGAGTCAAACAAGGAAGCCGAAACGGCTGTTGTTTAATTATTTTACAAGTTCTTTAACCTTAGCCTTCTTACCTACACGATCTCTGAGGTACAGAAGCTTTGCACGGCGAACCTTACCGGTACGAACTACTTCGATCTTCTCTACACGAGGAGAATGAAGCGGCCAAGTCTTCTCAACGCCAACGCCGTTAGAGTTCTTACGAACGGTGAATGTTTCACGGAATCCGCCGTTCTGTCTCTTAACTACGGTGCCTTCGAAGATCTGGATTCTTTCGCGGTTGCCTTCCTTGATCTTAGCGTATACCTTAACGGTATCACCGATGTTGAAGGAAGGGATGTCTGTCTTGAGCTGTGCCTGCTCAATGCTCTTAATAATGTCGTTCATATGCGACCTCCATAAAAAATTTGATATGGGACGTTCATAGCATCCTAAGCGACACCAGCGGACCATCACATTAACTTCTAAAGTTTAGCATGGTTTCCCTTAAAAAGCAAGAGGAAATCATGACTTTTCTTCATTTTCTTTATTTTCTGCTTCTTCCAGCAGGGATTTCAGGTATTTTTGTTCCTTCGGAGTAAGGTTCGCCTGCTCCAAAAGATCAGGTCTGCGCTCAAGGGTGCGACGAATCGACTGCTGTCTGCGCCATGTTTCGATATTCAGATGATGTCCCGATAACAGCACATCCGGTACTCGCATCCCCATAAATTCCTCCGGCCGCGTATACTGGGGGTATTCCAGCAGATTGTCATGGAAACTCTCCACATCCGCCGAGGTATCATTGCCCAAAACGCCGGGAACCAGGCGGGAAATGCAGTCCATCAGGATCATGGCAGGCAGTTCGCCGCCCGTCAGCACATAATCGCCGACGGAAATATGGTCCGTCACGCACAGTTCGAGCGCTCTCTCATCAATACCCTCATAATGACCGCAGAGAAAGATGATATCGGAATGCGCGGCCAGTTCCTGCGCGATCGTCTGGTTGAACACACGCCCCTGCGGGTTTAAGTACACCACGGGCGTATCCGCGGGCAGATCCTTCTTCACGTCCTGCACACAATCATAGACCGGTTGCGGCCCCATGACCATGCCGGCACCTCCGCCGTACGGATAGTCGTCGACCTTATTATGCTTTTTATCCGCTGTATAGGCGCGGATATCGATCGCGTCGATCCGGATCAGATCCTTTTCGACCGCACGCTTCGTAATACTGTTATTCATGCCCGAAAGGATCATTTCGGGAAACAGGGTAAGAACATGAAAATGCATGTTTCCTCCTAGTTTTGTATCTGCAGATCTTAAACCGTCAGTCCAGTAAGCCCTTCATCACGTGAACGCGGCAAATGCCGTTCTCGAGATCGATGTCCAGAATACATTCATCGATCGCAGGCAGAAGGATCTCCTTCTTCTCCGGCGTCGTAACGATGTAGACATCATTGGCCCCGGTTTCCATTACATCCGTAAGCGTGCCGAGCGTCTTTCCTTCGTCGGTAACGACCGAAAGGCCGATCAGATCGCCGATGTAGTATTCGCCATCTTCCAGCGGCACCGCATCCTCGCGGCGAACGTATAATTCCGCATTGCGAAACAGCCGTGCCTGCTCGACGCTCGTGATCTCTTCCAGCTTAAGGATGACCAAATTCTTAAAATACTTAACGCCGGTGATATGAACTTCCATCTCTCCGTTCCGGTATTTGAGAACGGCTGTTTTCAGATCATCAAAACGTCTGGCGTCGTCGGTGGTCGGAAACACCTTTACCTCACCGAAAACCCCATGGGTCGTCGTGATCACGCCGACACGAAGCAAATCCTCCATACGAACTCCTTTACACTAACCAAATCGCCGCCGAGCAATAAAACCCGAAAAAAGAAAAATACCACCGGGGATGGTTCACATCCTGCAGTGGCAAATCTCTTTACAAGTTATACGATCTCCAAAACAACTTTCTTTTCTTCTTGCGTGGAAGCTGCTTTGAGTACGCAACGGATCGCTTTCGCGATTCGGCCTTGCTTTCCGATAACCTTGCCCATGTCTGTGGATGCTACCTTCAGCTCAATCACGATCGTATCCTCTTTCTCCGTCTCCGTAACGACAACTTCGTCAGGAAGAGTAACCAGTGATTTCGCGATCACTTCAATCAGTTCTTTCATCCTATACACCTCCATAAACGGGGGGCAGCAAGATTATTTCTCGATGCCGGCAATCTTCAACAACTTAGCTACAGTCTCGGTAGGCTGAGCGCCTGTGTTAAGCCACTTCTTTGCAGCCTCAGCGTTAAACTTGATCTCGCTGGGATCTACGTTCGGATTGTAATAACCGATCTCTTCGATGAAACGACCGTCTCTGGGTGCTCTCTCATCTGCTACTACAACTCTGTAAAACGGGGATTTCTTCTGTCCCATTCTCTTTAAACGGATCTTAACTGCCATTGTTATCTTACCTCCAAAAAATTTAACAATATATCATTAACGCCTGTGGCGGTTAATGCAAATTAAAACGGCAACTTAAAGCGGCCTTTTTTGCCACCCATCATACCGGGCAGCTGCTTCATCATCTTCTTCGACTGTTCGAAGCCTTTAAGAAGTTTATTGACCTCGGAAATGTCCACTCCGGCGCCCTTCGCGATGCGGTTTTTGCGGGAAGGGTTGATGATATCCGGGTTCGATCTTTCCTTCGCTGTCATAGACAGGATGATCGCTTCCACGCGGTCGAGCTGCTTCTCGTCGATCTCGGGCATCTGCGACATCTTACCGGGCAAATGCTTCAGGATCTCCATGAGACCGCCCATCTTCTTCATCGATTTCATCTGCTCGAGATAATCGTTGAAGTCGAACTGCGCGTTGCGCATTTTCTTTTCGAGCTCTTTTGCCTGCTCTTCGCTGACGGTCGCCTCTACCTTCTCGATCAGGGTGAGGACATCACCCATACCGAGGATACGGCTGGCCATACGGTCGGGATAGAACTGCTCTAAGTCGGAGAGTTTCTCACCCATACCTACATACAGGATCGGCTTGCCGGTCACGGCTCTAACGGACAATGCAGCACCACCACGGGTGTCACCGTCCATCTTCGTGAGGATCACGCCCTCAACGCCGATCTCATCGTCGAAAGTCTTGGAGACATTGACCGCTTCCTGACCGGTCATCGCATCGACAACGAGGATGCTCTGGTCGACGTTCAGTTCGCTCTTGATCTCCTTCAGCTCATTCATCATGTCTTCATCGATCTGCAGACGACCTGCGGTATCGATGAACATTACGTTGAAACCGTTTTCTTTTGCGTGTGCGTACGCAGCCTTTGCAATATTCACGGGACGTACGTCGGTGCCCATAGAGAACACATCCACGCCCTGTTTACGCCCGTTCGTCTGCAACTGTTCGATCGCAGCCGGACGATAAACGTCACAGGCAACGAGTAGCGGCTTGCGGCCCTTCTGCTTCATCTTACCTGCAAGTTTTGCAGCGGTCGTCGTTTTACCTGCACCCTGAAGACCGATCATCATGATAACGGTAACTTCATTACCGGGACGCAGTGCGATCTCCGTTGTCTCGGAACCCATGAGCTTGATCATCTCTTCGTTAACGATCTTGATGACCATCTGACCGGGGTTCAGACCTGTAAGTACATCCTGACCGACAGCACGTTCAGTCACGGCGTTCATAAACTGTTTAACGACGCGGAAGTTAACGTCCGCCTCGAGAAGCGCCATCTTAACTTCTTTTAACGCTTCTTTAACATCGTTTTCGGTCAATCGACCTTTATTCCGGAGGTTTTTGAAAACGCTCTGGAGTTTTGATGTCAATCCTTCAAATGCCATGGGAACCTCCCTATATCATCTCGCGCATATGGTGAATGACCTGTTCCATCGCCGACACATCGGCGTCGGGATCGGTTTCTTTTAATCTTACCAGTTCTGCTTCGATCTGTGTAACGTCCTTCTTCAGTGCAAGGAAACGTTCAACCAGATGCAGTTTTTCTTCGTAGTTCTCGAGGCTTTTGTTGATCCGGTGTAACAGATCGAACACGCCCTGACGGCTGATGCCCCGCAGTGATGCGATCTCGCTTAAGGACAGATCCTGGAAAATGAAATCCTCATATACGGACTTCTGATGTTCCGTAAGAAGTTCGCCGTAAAAATCATACAGCAAGGTTTGCTTGAAAATCTCTTCCATGATCTCACCCCCAAACCGCATCTACTCATGATTAAAGCCGGGCTTGAACCATAGGATCTAAGCTCGACTTTGTAATCATACATGAGGCTTGACGGTTTGTCAAGTGTTTTTTCTTGACAAATTGAAATTGAGGCCTTTGTCCGACATTCTCACATGATAGGTCAGCGATGCTGACCTATCATAGCATAGCTCTTACGACTTTCGGGCGGTAGCCGCCTTCTTCCAGTGCTTTCAGTATCTCTTCTTTGTGGTCCGGTCCGTCTGCCTCTACCGTGATACGCAGTTCCACAGCGTTATTACGGTTGATGGATACGAACTGATTGTGCTCCAGACGGATAACATTACCGCGAAGTTTCGCGATCACATCTGCTACGCCTACAAGCTGGCCCGGCTTATCCGGCAGCAGAACCGATACCGTAAAGATACGGCTACGCTGAATCAGTCCCTGCTGAACTACGGTCGACATCGTGATGACATCCATGTTACCGCCGCTCAGGACGGAAACGACTTTCTTTCCTTCCGCCGGCAGATGCTTCAGAGCTGCTACCGAAAGAAGGCCGGAATTCTCAACGACCATCTTATGGTTCTCGATCATATCCAGGAAGCAGACGATGAGTTCCTCGTCATCGATCGTGATGATCTCATCTACATACTTTTCGATATAGGGGAAAAGTTTGTCACCCGGTGTTTTAACCGCGGTACCGTCTGCGATCGTATTGACCGTGGGAAGTGTTACGACTTTTCCTTCCTTTAAGGATTCCTGCATACAGTTCGCTCCCGCAGGCTCAACACCGATGATCTTGATCTTCGGATTCAATGTCTTCGCAAGCGTCGCAACACCTGTACACAGCCCACCTCCGCCGATCGGCACCAGGATGGTGTCCACCGTAGGAAGTTCCATGATGATCTCCATAGCGATGGTTCCCTGTCCGGTAGCGACTTGCAGATCATTGAACGGGTGAATGAATACATAGCCGTTCTCTTCTGCCAGCTTCATCGCATACGCACAAGCCTCATCGTACACATCTCCGTACAGAATGACCTCGGCGCCGTAGTTCTTCGTACGGTTTACCTTGATCAGGGGAGTGGTCGTAGGCATCACGATGACTGCCTTGCAGCCGTACTGCTTTGCAGCATAGGCGACACCCTGGGCATGATTTCCCGCACTGGCGGTGATAAGCCCCTTCGAACGCTCTGCATCGGTCAATGTACTGATCTTATAATACGCGCCGCGTACCTTATATGCGCCCGTATACTGCATGTTTTCGGGCTTGAAATATACTTTATTTCCGGTCATGGAACTGAAGTACTCGCTGTACATCAGTTTCGTTTCCAATGTGACTTTCTTTACCTGCTCTGCCGCTTCTTCAAATGCAGCGAGCGTAAGTGCTTCTTTCATAATTACGCCTCCGTAGATCAAGCTTCAAACATATAAGGAGTCCAGTCGAATGTCTCGGGATCTTCGATCTCTTCTTCGATAACGGCTGATACCATAGCCTCCCAGACTTCGGTTCCGACGCCCCACGCCTTCTGTTTTAAGATGAGGGACAGTTCTTCGAGGTCTGCCAGGGAGATAAGTCCGGTCTCCTCCTCGGTCGAAAGGACAGCGGGAACATTCGTTCCCTCCGGCGTTTCCGAAGCTGCTGTTTCCGTTCGCTCGGATTCGGGGATGAAGCCGACCATGGTCTCTTCTTCCTCCGGCTCGAGTTCCGGTGTCGTGAACATCGCGTTTACGAAATCCTCGGAATCGAACTTCTGGAGGTCCTCGATGCCTTCACCTACACCGATGTATTTTACCGGAACACCGAGTTCCGACTGAATAGCCACGGCGATACCGCCCTTTGCGGTTCCGTCCATCTTCGTCAAGATGATACCGGTGATCTTCGCAACCTCGGTGAATTCCTTCGCCTGTACCAGTGCATTCTGACCGGTCATGCCGTCCAGGACAATGAGTGTCTCACGGAATGCTTCCGGATATTCCTTATCGATGATACGATTGATCTTATTCAGCTCGTCCATCAGGTTCTTTTTGTTATGCAGACGGCCTGCGGTATCGCAGATCAAAACGTCGATCTTCTTCGACTTCGCAGACTGGATCGCGTCGTATACGACAGCGCCGGGATCCGCACCCTCCTGCTGCGCTACCATGGGCACGCCGGCACGGTTCGCCCACTCACCGAGCTGGTCGATCGCACCTGCACGGAATGTATCCGCCGCAGCCAGCATGACCTTCTTGCCCTGACCTTTTAGCTGTGCAGCCAATTTACCGATGGAGGTCGTCTTTCCTACACCATTTACGCCGATGACCAGAACGACGGAAGTTTTTTCCTCGAACTCGTAAGCATTTTCCCCGATATTCATCTTTTCACGGATGTCGTTGATCAACAGTTCGCGGCACTCCATCGGAGCCTTGATATCCAGTTCTTCCACCTGCTCCTGCAGATGCTCGATGATGTCCATCGTCGTACGAACGCCGATATCGGAGGTGATCAGGATCTCCTCGAGTTCCTCATAAAATTCATCATTGATCTTATCCCTTCCCGAGAAGAGCCCGTCCAGTTTGGACAGAATATTGTTTCTGGTCTTGGATAAACCGTCAAACAGACGGCGGAATAAACCTTTTTTAGCCATTTTATCCCCCTTAATTATCGAGTTCATTTTCTATAAGATTTACACTGACGAGTGCGGAAACGCCCTTCTCCTGCATCGTGATGCCGTAGAGACGATCCGCGGAAACCATAGTACCGCGTCGGTGTGAGATCAGAATAAACTGGGTGTGTTCGGTAAGTTTGTGCAGATAATCCGCAAAGCGACTTACGTTTGAATCGTCGAGCGCCGCCTCGATCTCGTCGAGCAGACAGAACGGTGAAGGCTTCAGACTCTGGATCGCGAACAAAAGAGAGATCGCGGTCAATGCCTTCTCGCCACCGGACAGCTGCATCATGTTCTGCAGTTTCTTCCCCGGCGGTTGCGAGATGATGCGGATACCGGCTTCGATGACGTCTTCATCTTCTACCAGCTCCAGGCGAGCGCTTCCGCCGCCGAACAGTTCCTTAAATACCTTATCAAATTCGATCTGGATCAGCGCGAACTGTTCATTGAATTGCTTGCGCATGCCTTCATCGAGTTCTTCGATGATCTTCTGAAGAGCCGCCTCGGACTTCGTAAGGTCCTCGTGCTGCGTTTTCATGAATTCGTAACGTTCGGATACTTCTTTGTATTCCTCGATCGCGCCGACGTTTACATGGCCCAAGCCTTTGATCTCAGAGCGGAACTGATTGATGACCTTATGCAGTTCGCTTTCTTTATCGGTGATCTCTTCGGAAAGTTCGGGAACCTGGGTCGGTGTCAACTCGTATTCCGAGAAGAGATATTCGGTCATTTCGTTGAGGCGTTCTTCGATTTTTTCCCGTCTGCCTTCCAGACGCAAACGCTCCATCTCGAGTTCGTTCTTACGATCGGAGATCTCGGTCTGCTTTGAGAAGAAATCTTTCTGCTCTGTCATGACGGAGTTCTTCTTCTCGGTCAATGCAGCCTGCTCTTCCTTCAGGGAAGCCAGCTCCGCATCCATCTTCGCGATCTCTTCCTGTCCGCGTTCGATCTCGTGCCGGCGGTCTTTTGCCGCCTGTTCGGAATCATCGACACGTTGCATGAGGTTCTCTGCCTCGTACGTGAGGTTCTCGCTGTCACGGCGAACACGTTCCGCATTCTCCGAGAGGAAATTCAAGGTCTGCTCTTCTTTCGCGTACGACGCCTTAAGGTCGGACAGCTCTACAGCCACCTCCTCGCGCGTTTTACGGTCCTTTTCCAGCTTTTTTGCATAGTCCTGGACAGTTTGTTCATTGTCCGCGTTTTGGCGCTCTATGGCGCTGATTTCGGCCTCGATCTTCTCTTTATCGGCGCGGATCTGATCGAGCTGCGCACAGAGTTCGTTGAATGCGGAATCTGTCTCGGCGATCTCCCCTCTTAAGGTCTCGATCCGATCGTCGCACTGCTTTAATGAGATAGAGATCGTTGTTTCGGACAATGCAACCTGCTGCATCTTATCGACGATCTCCTGGCCCTTTTTATTGATGCTTCCGAGTTCGTCGTTAGCCTTCTTTAGTTTTGCTTCGATCTGGTCTACGGCCTTCCTGCGAAGAGCGGCCTGCTCTTCCCATTCGCCGATCTCACGCTTACGACCGAGCAGGTTCGAGTTGTTCTTATAGGCACCGCCGGTGATCGCACCGCCGGGGGTGAACAGTTCGCCGTCCAGCGTAACGATGCGAAGGCTTTGCTTGTATTTCTTCGACAATGTAGTGGCGTGGTCCATAGTGTCGCAAACCACGACGCGTCCCAAAAGCTGGGCGAATACATCGTCATACTTTTTATCAAAACGGATCAGTGTATTAGCCAGGCCCAGAACGCCGGTCTCTTTCAGGGCTTCCGGACGTGAAAAGCCTTCGTTCTTCCCTCTCACCGCATCCATCGGTAAGAAGGTCGCACGGCCGAATTTATTCTCCTTCAGGTAGGAAATGCAAGTTTTCGCAGTATCGGTATCGCGGGTAACGATGTTCTGGATCGCGCCGCCAAGAGCGATCTCGATCGCAGTTTCATACTTTTTATCGACTTCCAGAAGGTCGGATACCACGCCCTCGATGCCTGACAGATCCTTCGGACCGTTCTGCTTATATTCCATTAATTTGCGGATGCTGTTCTGATATCCTTCGAAATGCTCTTCCAGATTCTTCAGTGATGCCGCGCGGGAGGATGCCTCATGATATTTCTCCAGGCATTCTTCCTTCTCGGCAACGAGCGAATCGCGCTTCTTAACCAGATCCTGCTGGACTTCCTTCGTCTCCGCAAACTGCTTGCGGTAGGAAGCGACATTGTCCCGGACCGATGCTAACCGATCGGCAAATGTCTTCCGGTTCTCCATAGCATTCTCGAGTTCGCTCTGCGACTGCAGACGCTTCGAAGAGATCTCGCTGCGGCGACGGGATACCTGCTCATACAAGGTGTCGTAGTGCTGTAATTTCGCAACAACATCGGACTTGGAATTCAGCAGTTTCTTCAGTTCGTCCTGATCCTTCTCGACCAGGACCATATTTGCCGCGATCGCATCATCGAGTTCCTTCATCTGCGCAGTCAGCTTCTGTTCATTTTGCTTTTGCGTCTCGAGGGTAAGGATGAGTTCGGATTTCTGCGTCAGATATCCCTGTTTTTCCTCTTCCATCGAAAGGAGCTGTGTGCGGATCTGCTCGAGACGTTCGTTCAGAGTTCCGCGGTTTTTCTCCTCGGAAGCGATCTGCTCGTTCAGGAGCAAGACCTTTGATGCGATCTCGTTCTTATCGTTGATAAACTGCGTGATGCGCTCATTCAGTTCGGCATTCTTATCATCCAGGGAACGAATGTACGAATCGACTTCTTCATAGGCGCTCACCAGTTCTTCCAGTGCTTTTTTCGTATCCTCGAGATCTCCGCATACGATCATATCCGCTTCTTCGATCTTCTTTAAGTCTTCCTCGGAACGGTTCGTAAACACACGAAACAGCTGAAGATCGTATTTCTTCAGCTCATCGCGGATGCTTAAGTATTTGCGGGCAGTCTCGGACTGACGTTTGAGCGGTCCGACCTGTTTTTCAAGTTCGGTCAATATATCGGAGACACGGGTCAGGTTCGCATGCTCGCTCTCCAATTTCTTTAGTGTACTCTGCTTGCGGCGTTTGTATTTAACGATACCTACAGCCTCATCAAACAGTTCACGACGCTCTTCCGGCTTATTCGAAAGGATACGCTCGATCTGGCCCTGGCCGATGATGGAATATCCCTCCTTACCGATACCCGTGTCGTAAAACAATTCATAGATATCGCGGAGACGGCAATTCACCCCGTTCAGCTTATATTCGCTTTCACCGGAGCGGAAAACCTTACGGGTAACGGTAACTTCATCGTAATTAATGTTCAATTTATGGTCCGAGTTATCCAGCGTAATGGAGACCGAGGCAAAGCCCAGCGGTTTACGTGCCTCCGTTCCGGAAAAGATAACATCCTGCATATTTGAACCGCGCAACTGCTTCGCGCTCTGTTCACCGAGAACCCAGCGGACCGCGTCGGCCACATTACTCTTACCGGAGCCGTTCGGACCTACGATACAGGTGATTCCGTTGTGAAACTCGAAAACGAGTTTATTTGCAAACGATTTGAAACCCTGTACTTCGATGGATTTTAAATACATTTATGTTTCCTCTTTCTTTCGGGGAGCCTACGATCACATCGATCCGCGGGGTTCCCTTAATTGCAGGACGGCTGCATGCGCCGCCTCCTGTTGTGCTGCCTTTTTGCTCTTACCTGTTCCGGTCCCGTAGACCTTATCTCCGATCATAACTTCGATCACGAATTCCTTCTGATGATCGGGGCCGTTTTCCGCTACCAGACGATAGACGGGCTCTTTTGCAAATCTTTCCTGCGACAGCTCCTGTAGGATGGTTTTACTATCATAAAAGAACGTGGCGTCACACGTGATGCCTAGTACATATTTCTCTACAAACTCTTTTGCAGTAGTAAAACCACCGTCCAGAAAGATCGCTCCGATCAGCGCTTCCATCGCGTCCGATGTGATCGAATCACGATAGCGTCCGCCGCCGAGTTCCTCGCCCTTTCCGAGCAGCAACCGGGAGCCCAGGTCAATATTGGCCGCGCAATGCGCCAAGGCGGGCTCGCAGACCATGGAGGCACGCTTTTTAGACATGTCGCCCTCTTTCATCTCCGGATGCAGTCTGAACAGATATTCGCTGGAAACCAGTTCCAGCACGGCATCTCCCAAAAACTCCAGGCGTTCGTTATGCATACTGTAGTCCAGGCGATGCTCGTTCGCATAGGAACTATGTGTAAGCGCCAGTTTCAGCAAGGTGCCGTCTTTAAAAGTATAACCTATCTTCTGTTGAAATTCCACAAGAATCCGTTCCAGTTCCATTTCACACCCTCATATAAACAGCAAAAGGGATGAGACCTGCGGCATCATCCCTCATGTTATGAAAACAATTGTAATTATCTCTGGTTTTCAAGCGCGTTCTTGATCTGCTCAACGGCATCGCCGACGGTGACGATCTTCTCAGCTTCTTCACTGGGGATATCGATTTCAAACTCTTCCTCGATCGCCATAATGATCTGATAAACGTCCAAAGAGTCGGCGCCCAGATCGTCCACGAACGTGGTACCCATGGTGATCTCGTCGGTCGAGATGGAAAGGACCTCCGAAATGATATTCTGCAATTTCTCAAAAAACTCCATAATTGCCATCCTCTCAATTCATAATTGAATTCGAATCAGAATGCCGTGCAATAGGCTGCGGCTTCTCTACATCGGTGGGCTTGCGCCGTACACCGAAATCATTATAATGTATCGCCGCAGGTATGGCAATACATATTTGTGTTTTTTTAGGAAAACGTAATCTTTATCAGCTGACGATCGCGTTGATCTTATCGATCGTTTTTGCCTCGACGAAATCCACGCACTGCATGATCGCGTTCTTTATCTCTTTTTCGGTCGCACTTCCATGCGTCTTGACTACGAGTGCCTTCAGGCCCAGCATAGGTGCGCCGCCGTACTCGGAAGCATCGAACTTCTTTACGACGCCCTTCAGGTTCTTCTTCACCATCAATGCGCCGAGCTTGCCTTTCAGGTTCGAAAGCATGCCTTTTTTGATCTCGCTGATGAGTGCGGAACCGACACCTTCGTAAAGTTTTAGGATAACATTGCCCACAAAGGCTTCCGTAACGATAACGTCAGCAGCCCCGTAAGGGATGTCACGGGATTCCACGTTTCCGATGAAATTGATATCTTCACAGGCTTTCAGCAGCGGGAAGGTCTCCTTAACGAGGGCATTTCCCTTCTCTTCTTCCGCGCCGATATTGACGATACCGACTCTCGGCTTCTTCACCTTGCATACACGTTCCATATAGATGGAACCCATGCGGGCGAACTGGACCAGGTCCTCCGGTCGTGCATCGACATTCGCGCCGCAGTCGATTAATAAGCTCGCGCCCTTCGTCGTGGGGATCAAAGGTGCCAGTGGTGTGCGGCGAATGCCTTTGATGCGGCCGACGATGAGCTGACCGCCGACTAAGATGGCGCCTGTGCTACCGCTGGAAATAAAGGCATCTGCCTCACCGTCACGCACGAGCTTTTGTGCAACGACCAGGGAGGAATCCTTTTTCTCACGGATGGCAGCCACCGGCGGCTCACCGGTCTCGATGACCTCGGTGGCATTTACCACCGAGACCCGGGATCTGTCATATTGATATTTTGAGAGTTCCGCATTTACCGCGTCTTCTTTTCCGACGAGGACGATGTGGATATTCTCGCGAAGGGCCAGGCTGTCGATCGCGCCCTGAACGATCTTCTCAGGCGCGTTGTCGCCGCCCATCGCGTCGATAGCTATCTTTATCATGTCTACCTCTTACTGGATGGAAGCATGGATGTCCTGCAGGCTCATTACGCCGATCTCTCCTTCATGGATTACGGTGTAAATACCATCTGCGGTCGCCTTTGCAGCAGCCATGGTGGTGATGTAAGGTACCTTTGCCTTGATCGCAGTCTTACGGATGTAACTGTCATCAAAGATGCGCTCGTTCGGAGCGGTAGGTGTATTGATGATGAGCTGGATCTTACCGTTCATGACTTCGTCCACGATGTTCGGGCGGCCTTCCTGCATCTTATTGATGCGCTCTGCCTTAATGCCGTTCGCTACGAGAAGTTCGTAGGTGGAACCGGTCGCTACGATGCGGAAGTTGCAAGCCTCAAACTTACGAGCCACGTCAACGACTTCCGGCTTATCCTTACGATTTACGGAGAACAGTACGCAGCCTTCCTTCGGCAGACAGGTCTGGGTAGCTTCCTGTGCCTTGAAATATGCCTCACCGACATTTGTAGACAGGCCGAGAACCTCACCTGTGGAACGCATTTCCGGTCCGAGTACAGGGTCTACTTCCTGGAACATATTGAACGGGAATACCGCTTCTTTTACGCCATAGTATTTCGGCTTGATCTCCTTCATGGTCGGGATCGGGGATGTAAGTCCGGTCAGAGGAGCAGTCATGATCTGTGTTGCGATCTTAACCATGTTGATGTTGCAGACCTTCGATACAAGCGGAACGGTTCTGGATGCTCTCGGGTTCGCCTCGAGTACATAAACCTTACCGTCTTCGATCGCGTACTGCATATTCATCAAGCCGCATACGCCCATCTCATCGGCGATCTTTCTGGTGTATTCCTTGATCGTCTCAACGAGATTTGCGGGAATATTCTTTGAAGGCAGGATACATGCAGAGTCACCGGAGTGAACACCTGCGAGCTCGATATGCTCCATAACTGCAGGTACGAATGCATGCTTTCCGTCAGCGATCGCATCTGCCTCACACTCAGTAGCATGACGCAGGAAGCGGTCAATGAGGATCGGACGGTCCGGAGTTACGCCGACCGCCGCAGCCATGTACTGCTTCATCTGCTCGGGCTCGTTTACGACTTCCATGCCGCGACCGCCCAAAACGTAGGAAGGACGAACCATAACGGGGTAACCGATCTTCTCTGCGATGGCAAGAGCTTCTTCCACATCAACAGCCATGCCGGACTCAGGCATCGGGATGCCGAGTTTCTCCATCATACCGCGGAACAGGTCACGGTCTTCTGCCATATCGATAACTTCCGGAGAGGTACCGAGGATATTGACCCCGTTCTTCTTCAGATCCGCTGCGAGGTTCAGAGGTGTCTGACCGCCGAACTGTGCGATCACGCCGACCGGCTTTTCTTTATTGTAGATGCTGAGAACGTCTTCCAGTGTCAGCGGCTCGAAATAGAGCTTATCGGATGTATCGTAGTCCGTGGATACGGTCTCAGGGTTACAGTTAACGATGATAGTCTCGAAGCCGAGTTCCTTCAGGGCAAATGCAGCGTGTACGCAGCAGTAGTCGAACTCGATACCCTGTCCGATACGGTTCGGGCCGCCGCCTAAGATCATGATCTTCTTGCGATCCGTGATCGTGGTGTGATCCGGTGCGCAGTAAGTCGAATAGTAATATGCGGAGTCCTGGGTGCCGAATACATGTACGGGCTCCCAGCTCTCGGTGATGCCGTAGGAAAGACGGGTGTTACGAACCTGCTCTTCGGTAACATCGAGGAGTTTCGCCAGGTAGCGATCGGAGAAACCGTCCTGCTTAGCGGTAAGCAGGATCTCCTTTGAAGGAACGCTGCCCTTCATGGTCAGGAGCTTTTCTTCCTCTTCTACGAGTTCCTTCATCTGCTCGATGAACCAATGTTTGATCTTCGTCAGGTTGAACAGTTCATCAACGGTCGCACCCTTACGAAGCGCTTCGTACATAATGAACTGACGCTCACTGGTCGGATAGATCAGCATGGACAGGAGCTCTTCCTTCGTCTTCTCGTGGAAGTTCTTCGCAAAGCCCAGACCGTAACGGCCAATCTCCAGGCTGCGGATCGCCTTCTGGAATGCTTCTTTATAGTTCTTACCGATGCTCATGACTTCGCCGACGGCACGCATCTGCGTGCCCAGCTTATCCTGTGCATCCTTGAATTTCTCAAATGCCCAACGTGCAAACTTGATAACGACATAGTCGCCGCCGGGAACGTATTTATCGAGGGTACCGCATTTACCGCAGGGGATCTCATCCAGGGTCAGGCCTGCAGCAAGCATAGCGGAAACGAGCGCGATCGGGAAACCGGTCGCTTTCGAAGCCAGCGCGGAAGAACGGGATGTTCTGGGGTTGATCTCGATAACGATGATACGGTCGGAAACCGGATCGTGTGCGAACTGTACGTTCGTACCGCCGATGACCTGCACTTCGTTAACGATGCGATAAGCCTGTTCCTGCAGACGCTTCTGGCACTCTTCGGAAATGGTGAGCATAGGCGCGGAGCAGAAAGAGTCGCCGGTGTGAACGCCGAGCGGGTCAATGTTTTCGATGAAGCATACGGTGATCATGTTGCCCTTAGCATCACGTACGACTTCGAGTTCGAGTTCTTCCCAACCCAGAATGGACTCTTCGACCAGGACCTGACCTACGAGGCTGGCCTGCAGGCCACGCGCGCAGACCGTCTTCAATTCTTCTACGTTATATACCAGGCCGCCGCCGGCGCCGCCCATGGTGTAAGCAGGACGAAGAACGACCGGATAACCCAGCTTATCCGCGATAGCAAGAGCCTCTTCTACGCTGTATGCCACTTCACTGCGGGCCATCTCGATGCCCAGCTTATTCATGGTCTTCTTAAACTCGATGCGGTCCTCACCACGCTCGATGGCGTCTACCTGAACACCGATGACCTTTACAGTATATTTATCCAGAATACCCTTGGAAGCAAGCTCAGAGCAAAGGTTTAAGCCGGACTGTCCGCCGAGGTTCGGCAGGATCGCGTCGGGACGCTCCTTCTCAATGATCTGCTCTAAGCGCTTAACGTTCAGAGGCTCAATATAGGTGACATCTGCGATGCCCGGGTCGGTCATGATCGTTGCCGGGTTCGAGTTTACCAACACGATCTGATAGCCGAGCTTACGCAGCGCCTTACAAGCCTGGGTTCCGGAATAGTCGAACTCACAAGCCTGGCCGATAATGATCGGGCCGGATCCGATAATAAGTACTTTTTTGATGTCTTCTCTTTTGCTCATCTTCGTCCTCCATCGTATCTCTCATATGAGTAATTAATCATCCGGTCCGCATAAGCGAACCGCTTAACATTAAGGCAATCAATAAGGAGCCTCCGTTTCCGCGGTCCTATAAAACTGCAACAAAAAAGTCAGTCTCAAAAAAACAACTGACCTCAAAGGAAAATATAGGGAACAGAAATAAAAGGGACGGAAATTAAGGAATCGTAAGTCCCGTGCTTTCCACTTTGCATATTCAGACTCATAAGCATAGCAGACTTCATGTCTTCCTCCCTATTCATTGCCTTAAATCTATAAAACTATAACACAGGTGATCGAAATCTGCAACTGTTTTTTGAATCTTTTTTGCATTTTTTCGGATGCCTTCGGGCAAAAAATTTGGGAGGCACATCCGCGCCTCCCGATTCACGTGAATATTATATCTTTTAAAACTCAATCAACCGGTGATCATTCTGCGTCTTTCGCAACGATCTCCTTCTTGTTGTAGGAGCCACAAGCCTTGCATACGCGATGAGGCATCATAAGGGCGCCGCACTTGCTACACTTTACAAGCGTGGGTGCGGACATCTTCCAGTTAGCACGACGCTTGTCTCTTCTGGCTTTTGAGGTTTTGTTCTTAGGACAGATTGACATAACATTACACCTCCTTAACGTTCTTAAATAGGTCTGCGATCCTGGCCATCCGCGGATCCTTAGGTTCATCAGCCGTCGCCGAACAACCGCAGTCTCCTTCGTTTAAGTTCTTCCCGCATACGGGGCACAGTCCCTTGCAGTCTTCCTTACAATAAACTGCAAATGGCATGTTCTCCGAAAGCGTTTCAAACGCAAACGCATCAACATCCAGGAAACGATTGTTTATCACGCAATCGACATAAGCATCGTCCTCTTCGTTTTCTTCTTCCGGATCCATAGGTTTCTCATCGGACTTCTTGTTAAGGTCAAGCAGACACGATGCCGTAAGATCAAACGGTTCGGAAAGGGCCGTCGCACAGCGGGAGCAAACCATCCCGAGCACGATCCGTACGTCAGCTTCGATCTCGATCTGACGATCGGAAGTGTGATGCATGCGAAGGACCGCATAACCTTCTTCCACGGGATACTCTTCTTTTTGGAAAGAGAACACCGCAGCATCGATCGGAACTTTACATTCCTTTCGCGTGTCATTCGCCACTGTCAATTCAGACAAATCAATCTGCATATCAGCCTCCGTTTACGGGGCATAATACACATACCAAATGATTATACCCAACTCTTTCGATTTTGTCAATCCTGTTTTTTCAAAAATTTCAAAGCATTTTTCGGGAACTGTCAGCCTTGATTTGCTTTCTCTTCCGCTTCCAGCGCCTGTGCCTGTACGACCGTGATCGCTACAACGCCGACGATATCGTCTGCGCAGCATCCGCGGGACAGGTCGTTTACCGGACGGGCAATGCCCTGCGTTACCGGTCCGTATGCTTCCGCTTTTGCGAGTCTCTGTACCAGTTTGTAGCCGATATTGCCCGCATCCAGATCGGGGAATACGAGAACATTGGCACGTCCTGCCACGCGGCTCGTCGGAGCCTTCGACTCTGCGACAGAAGCAACCATGGCTGCATCTGCCTGAAGTTCACCGTCCAGATTGAGGTCGGGACGCAGGTGCTTCGCGATACGGGTCGCAGCTACGACCTTATCTACCTTCGGGTGGGATGCGCTGCCCTTCGTGGAGTGCGAAAGCATCGCTACGACAGGCTCCTCACCGGTCAGCAGGGAGAATGTATCCGCCGATGAGATGGCGATCGCCGCCAGCTTCTCTGCATCGGGATCCTGCTCGATACCGCAGTCTGCAAATACGAACGTACCGTTCAGTCCGTATTCGCAGTCCGGCACGATCATCAGGAAAAAGGCGGAAACCAGCTTCACGCCGGGCTTCGTCTTCAGAATCTGCAACGACGGACGCAGCGTATTCGCGCTGGAATGACAGGCGCCGCTGACAACACCGTCGGCGTGGCCCATCTTAACCATCATGCAGGCATAGTACATATAGTCTTCGATCATCAGCTGCTTCGCAAGTTCAGGGGTCATACCCTTATTCTTACGAAGTTCGACCAGCTTTGAAACATACAGTGGAAGTACCGGTGAAGTATGCGGATCGATGATCGTGATCTTCGAGCGGTCAATGCCGCGGCTGTAGGTCTCGACCTCATCCGGAGTACCCAGGATGATCAGGTTAGCGATATCCTCTTTAATGATCTTCTCGGCTGCTTCCCACACACGGGGATCCATGGACTCGGGAAGAACGATGGTCTTCTTATCTTTCCGGGCACGTTCTTTTATGGAATCAATAAAACTCATAATTCGGTTATCTCCTTCACTTTATTTCAGGATACAAACGCGTACCCCGGCTCATTGGTATGCGTCTTTGCACCAACAAAGGAATTTTGATCCTTATATACGTAAACAATTATAATGGATTTCGCCGAATCGTGCAAGTATTCCGTTGTATTTTTCAAAGCACAATCGAAGGGATCAGGACTATCTTATCCGAGTTTCCAGCTCACCGCCTGCTTTCTTCCTATGATGAAGTTCTTGTAGATGCCCTCCTGCTTCATCAAATCCTTATGTCTTCCCTGCTGAACGATCCGTCCCTTATCCACAACGAGGATCTGGTCGGCATTTCTGACCGTCTTCAGACGATGCGCGATCATAATGATCGTCTTCTGTTTCGTCAGGTTCTCGATCGCCTGGGTCAGTTCCTTTTCGTTTTCGGGGTCGATATTTGCAGTTGCCTCATCGAGGATGATGATCGGAGCGTCTTTCATGATGGCACGCGCGATCGCGATCCGCTGCTTCTCTCCTCCGGACAATGTCGCGCCTCCCTCGCCGACAACAGTGTCATAACCATTCGGAAGTTCCATGATAAAGTCATGACAGGCAGCCTTTTTCGCCGCCTCGATCACTTCCTCCATCGACGCCTCGGGACGACCGAAGCGAATGTTGTTCGCGATCGTATCCTCAAACAGATAGACTCTCTGGAACACAAAACTGAACTGCTCCATCAGCGAGTCAAAACTGTACTCTTTCACGTTTCTTCCGCCGAGGGTGACCGCGCCCTCCTGAGCATCCCAGAAGCGGGCGATCAGCGAAGTGATCGTGGTCTTACCTCCGCCGGACGGACCTACGATCGCGGTGGTCGTATTTTCCTTGATGTCGAGCGTCACATCGTCTATGATCTTTCGGTTCTCATATGCGAAAGAGACATGCTCCAGGTGGATATCTCTGTTTTTCGGAACAATGCGTTCTCCGTCGATGTCCATCTGTTCGGTCTTCAGGATCTCATTGGCCAGATCCACACCCTTACCGATGATCTTAAGAAGCGCTGTATAGACACCTGCCAAGTCCATCGATTCAAAAATCATAAACGAGCACAGAAGCATCGTGATCGTATATTCCAGCTGCATACTTCCGTCGAAATAGAACCAGAGTGAAACTCCTGCGATCGCAACTCCGGAAAGCTTACTGATCAGCATCTGCACGCCGACCGCCGGGATCGCCGCCAGCTCTGCCGTGATGTCGGCTTTCTTCTTTCGATCGATCGCCTTATTGAGTCTGGACTGATTCTTGCTGACGATGTTGTAGTTACGGATCTCGGAGATACCCTGAATGTATTCGAGGATGACTCCGACCATATCCCGGTCGGCTACTAATTTCTCATTTGCGACCTTTGCGACCGAACGGTTCGTCCACTGATTGACCAGGAGGAAAATGCCCAGGCCGGCTAATGCTGTCAGGCCAATGCGGTAATCAAAAAGGAGCATAAACAAGATAACGACGACCGTCGTGATACTGCCCTGCAGCACCATCATGATCGCACGGGTCGCGATATCCCCGACCTGTTCCATCGTATTCGTTGCTACCGAAGTAATGTGACCCAGGCTTGTGTCGTTGAAGTATCCCATCGGAAGGTATCGCAAATGCTCACCGATCTCGATACGCTTCAGCGCGCAGGTATCATAACCGGCTTCCGTCTGAAGCATCGAAGAAAAGCGGTTGACAGTCATTTTCCCGAGCGTGCTGATGAGCATCAGTCCGATGACGATCAGTATCGATTTTGTAGTGATGTCGTTCATGAGTACGGCTCGGATCGCAAAGAAGGCCGCCGGGATACGCATGGCGGTAAACATGGCCTCGATTACGCCGAGAGCCGCAGATTTGTAAAATTTGTTCCGGTTCTTCTGACTGCAGAAAGCGAAGAACTTTTTTACCATCTTAAGCATTTACGGTCACCTCCTTATCTTCATCTTTTGCAATGCTATGTGCTTCCCACATTTTCTTATACAGGTCACAGGATGCAAGGAGTTCTTCCTGCGTGCCGACAGCCTCTACCTTACCGTCTTTGATCACGAAGATCTGATCCGCATCAACGATCGTCGAAAGACGGTGTGCGATCACGATCAGCGTTCTGCCCTTAACGAGTTTCGCTACACCTGCCTGAACCAGCGCTTCATTTTCCGGATCCGTGTATGCGGTAGCCTCGTCGAGAATAACGACCGGAGCATCCTTCAGCATGGCACGGGCAATGCAGATCCTCTGGCGCTCCCCGCCCGACAGATGACCGCCCGCTCCGCCGACGACCGTGTCGTATCCGTTTTCCAGGCCCAGGATGAACTCATGACAGCCGGTGGCTCTCGCCGCATTATAAACATCCTCATCGGAAGCACCCGCGCGTCCCAGACGAATATTCTCTTTGATCGTAAGGTCAAACAGATAATTATCCTGCGCTACATAAGCGATATTTCCCATGTAATAATCCAGCGGCAATTTCCGGATATCCACGCCTCCGAATGTGATCGAACCGGAATCCACATCCCATAAAGAATCGATCAATCTTGCGATCGTACTCTTACCGGAGCCGGATGGTCCGACGATCGCGGTCACCTCACCCTGTCGGATCTTCATATTGATCCCATGAAGGACTTCCTGATCCTTATATGTGAAACGCACATCCTTCAGCTCGATATCGGCGCCCTGCGGTTTCTCGGTCAATGTAGCGGGCCTTTCCATATCTTTTCTTTCGAGGATCTCCGTGACTTCGCCGAAGATGGTCCGCATCTTCAAAATGTCGTCCATATAGGAGAATGCAACAACTAAGGGAGTGATCAGACCTGCCGAAAGAATGACACCTGTAATAAAACCTTGCGGCGTCAATGAGCCGCCCTTGACCAGAAGCAGGCCGACCGGGAGTACGCCCAGGAAGGTTGCAGGCAGGAAGGACAACGTACCGCACTGCGGCCATATACATCTGCGCATCCATTCGATAAATACATCTGCGCCTTCTCTCGCAGCCACAACAAACTTCTCATAAGATCCGCCGGTCTTTCCGAACGCCTTGATCACTTCGATACCATTGATGTATTCTACCGCCGTATCGTTCAGTTTCTTCGTCTTGCGGACGGACAATTCATATCCTCCGCGGCTTTTATACATCATCACAGCCATAAAGATCAGTCCGATGAATGCACCGAGCAGATTACTGAGGCCGAGCCGCCAGTCCAGGGTCAAAAGGTAGATGAACATCACGATCGGCAGCAGAAGGTTTGCAGTGAATTCCGGAACGATATGTGCCAGCGTCGTCTCCATGGAGTCGACGCGCTCTACGATGATGTTCTTGTAACTTCCACTGTTGTCATCTAAGACCGAACCGAGCGGGATCTTCGATAGTTTCGTGCAAAGCTGCTTTCGGATCCCGCCGAGCACGGTAAACGTCGCCACATGAGACAAGGATGTCGACAGTGAGTGTAAAGTCATTCGAATCACCCAGAAGACTCCCATCCAGATCACCAGAGTTAAATAATCGTTCCAATTCCGGTTCCCGGAAAGAAGCTCTTCTACGATCTTCGAAATGATAAGATACGGTACAAAAGATGCAGCCACCCCCAATACAGCCAGTACCACGCTTCCGCCGAAGAATGCCTTTTTTCTTCCGGCAAACTCCAGCACCCATGATAATAAACCTCTTTTTTTCATTTTTCTCCTCTTTCAAAGAATAAAAGCGGTTAGTTTGGGCTAACCGCCAGTCAAAAAAAATTACTTTTCGGAAACAGTATTCGCCTGTTTTGCGCCTTGTTTCGCTACGGCTTCCATCTTCGCTTTCAGTTCTTCCTGATCTCCCAGGTAGTAATGATCTAATACCTTGAAATCATCATCGAACTCATAGACCAGCGGGACGGCTGTCGGGATGTTGACATTGATGATGTCCTCGTTGCTGAGGTTATCGAAGTATTTCACCAATGCACGAAGCGAATTACCATGAGCGGCGATAACAACACGCTTACCTGCCTTCATTTCAGGTTTGATCACCTCTTCGAAGTACGGAACGACGCGCTTTATCGTCGTCTCGAGACTTTCATTTGCCGGAAGCAAAGACGGATCAATGTCACGATACATCGCCTGGTGCAATGCGGAGCGATCATCCGAAGCATCGAGCGCAGGCGGTTTTACGTCAAACGAACGTCTCCAGATCTTCACCTGATCCTCTCCGTATTTCTCCGCTGTCTCCGACTTATTCAGACCCTGAAGCGCACCGTAATGCCGCTCATTTAACTTCCATGTCTTAACGACCGGAAGCCACGCACGGTCCATCTCATCCAACACTGTATTCAGCGTATGGATCGCCCGCTTCAAATACGAGGTAAAGCAGATATCAAAATCATAACCCTCTGCTTTCAGGACCTGTCCGGCCTTCTTCGCCTCTTCCTTTCCCTTATCACTCAGATCGACATCCATCCAGCCGGTAAATAAGTTTAGCTTATTCCACTCGCTCTCGCCATGCCGGATCAAAACCAATTTCATCATAAAACTACTCCTTTCATACCTCTAGGAAATTATCTTTTCCTCAGTTTGTTAGCCTATGCTAACCGCAAACGATTCTAGCACAGCCACCCATCTCTGTCAATACTGTTATTTTGATTCTCAAACTTTTTTCTTCTCCTTCTTCCAATCAACGAATTCACTTCTCTCTGATCCCGCATATACCTGCCCTGTAAGTACAATAATTCACGCCCGAAGTATTTCTTGGCGGCAACTCATGTTTCCGCCGTTATTATTTTCGTTAATGCGATCGTAAGACGGACATGTGAGCGAGCTGATGAAAAACTCCGCGAAGGAGATGCCGGAGCCGGGGCAAAAACGATCTCCGAGGTCGTTTTTTGAGCTCGCTGAGGTCGTTTTCATCAGGAAACGGCCGAAGTCGAGGCGGTACCCGAGCTCCGGCTTCGATTTTCGCGGTTAGTTTTTCACAGCGAGTCGAACCTGTCCGCCGTCGATCGTATCTAAGAAATCCAGACTCGGCGAAAACAGAGTTGCTCAAAAAAATCACCCCGGGCGTGCACTCTTTGGCACTCCCGGGGTGGGTTTTATATGCGGATAACTCCGTAGGTGAATTCGTTGATCTCACCGCTGCTGTTTTGCAACTGATAGTAGAATTCGGATGTATACAGGTCGGTCTTAAACATCGCGAGGCAGGCGCCGCGTTCGGACGGCTGGAAGCCTTCAGATGCACTTTCATAGTCTGCCACCTTCGTAATGATCGGCAGGGTCGCGGACTCTTTGATCCGCGGCCTAAGCAGCTTCGTGTCTTCGTCGCGGAAGCCAAGCAGTCGCAGGTAGTACACGGGATACGGAGGATGCTCCGTCCCGATGCCTGTCACCAGACGGAACAGCAAGCGGGATATGCGTGTGTACGTCAGATTCTTCGACTTCATCGAAAGAATGAAATCCGCATAAGACCGGCAGTCTGCCGCTTCTGCGCTGCGATTTACCAGATGCCGAAGCAATGTCGGCTCGACGCTGTTGTACGGAGCCTCGTAACTTAAGTTACGATACCGGACATCCAGAAGCATCTTTTTATGGTACGGAAGCAGTTCTTCCTCGCAGGTAGGTCCATACTGCTCCAATGTTTTCGCTAAGATTTCGGCCGCAGGTTTGGAGAAAAAGCCTTCCAGATCCTTCGCCATTCCTCCGGCAGCTAGTAACTCACGCAAATACGACCCGCTCGCATAGGTCTCGTCAAAGGCGGATGCTTGGTTATGCCCTGCTCCGATCCTCTTGATCGCAACCGGCTTCATTTTCGATTTGAGTGCGGCCAATGCTTTACAATACTGCAGTCCGAGCGTCGCATTCGGGTTGCGAAGCATAGACCGGATGCTGTCCGCCTTCCCGGCCCCGTCCTTTGCCGCGAAATAATCATAGACCGCACAGTCATAGGCAGCCGGGAAAGATTTTCCGCTCTCTAAGTAAGAACGTAGTTTCGCCCGCACCTCCTGCGGTTCATCGACCATCATCTGTGTAACTTCCTGCATAGCATCGGTGTCGATCACCTCGCTTCCGAAGCAAAGATAATCGACGATTCCGAGTCCCTCGAGAAGGGAAACGGCGGCATGCGCGAAGCCCTCGGCGCTCGCAGTTGCATAGACCGCGGGGATCTCAAACACCATGTCGGCATGAGATTCGCCTGAAAGGCACATCTTCGTGCGGGTATATTTATCGACGATCGCAGGCGCGCCATATTGTGTAAAGTTACCGCTCATCACAATGATGACATAGCGGCAGCCGGTGATCTCGCGCACCTTACGGATCAGATATTCGTGTCCGGTGTGATACGGATTGAATTCCGCGACAATACCGGCCACACTGTCGCGTGCGGCCGCCATCCGGTCTTTTGCATAAGGGATTTCGCGGATCTGTATCATATCGGGTCCTCTTTTTGCTTAGTTTTTGAAACTGTGGATCGGCGCGGGAATACGTCCTTCGCGGGAAATGAACTTCTCACAGGAGTACTGATTGACCGGCATAACCGGCGCATAGCCCAAAAGTCCGCCGAATTCAACGGTATCACCTACGCCCTTACCGACTACGGGGATAATGCGAACCGCCGTGGTCTTCTGGTTCACCATACCGATGGCCGCCTCATCCGCGATGATACCGGAGATCGTCGCTGCAGTGGTATCGCCGGGAATGGCGATCATATCCAGACCCACGGAGCATACGCAGGTCATCGCCTCAAGTTTTTCCAGGGTCAATGCACCGCACTGCGCAGCCTCGATCATACCATGATCCTCGCTGACCGGAATGAATGCGCCGGAAAGTCCGCCGACATAGGAAGACGCCATAACGCCGCCCTTCTTCACCTGATCGTTCAAAAGAGCCAGGGCTGCCGTCGTTCCGGGCGCTCCGACCTTCTCTAAACCGATCTCTTCGAGAATCTCGGCAACACTGTCGCCGACGGCGGGCGTCGGTGCCAGGGACAGGTCGATGATGCCAAACGGGATGCCCAGTCTGCGGGATGCTTCCTGCGCAACGAGCTGGCCGACACGTGTGATTTTAAATGCGGTCTTCTTTATGGTCTCGCAAAGCACTTCAAAATTCGCGCCGCGGCACTGCGTCAGAGCCGCCTTAACAACACCCGGGCCGGAAACGCCGACATTGATGATGGCATCAGCTTCGGTCACGCCGTGAAAGGCGCCTGCCATGAACGGGTTGTCATCCGGTGCATTACAGAATACAACGAGCTTCGCGCAGCCTAAGGAATCCTGCTCTTTCGTAAGTTCTGCGGTCTCTTTCACAATGGTTCCGAGCAAACGGATCGCGTCCATATTCATACCGGTCTTCGTCGAACCGACATTGACCGAACTGCAGACATACTCGGTCTGCGCCAGCGCCTGCGGGATGGAACGGATCAACAGTTCATCGGACTTCGTCATACCCTTGCTGCACAGCGCGGAATAACCGCCGATGAAATTCACGCCGACCTGAATCGCAGCACGGTTTAAGGTCTTCGCGATCTCGACGAAATCCTCCGTGGTCTTACAGATCGAAGAACCGACCAGCGCGATCGGAGTCACGGAAATACGCTTATTCACGATGGGAACACCGTACTCCTTACCGATCTCATTGCCCGTGGAAACGAGATCCTTTGCGATGCGCGTGATCTTCTCGTAGATAGCGTCACAGGTCGACTTAACGTCAAAGCGCACGCAATCGAGCAGATTGATGCCGATCGTAATGGTGCGGACATCGAGGCACTCATGCTCGATCATATTATTGGTTTCATTGACTTCAAATATATTGATCATAAAACGCTCCTAGATTCTGTGCATTTTCGTAAAGATCTCTTCCAACTGCATATGGATCACTACGCCGAGGTCGTTGCCGACGCCCTCAAGCTCAGTCACCATCGTGCTGATCTTCTTCTCCGACGCGGAGATGTCCACGATCATCATCATGTTGAAATATCCGTCAACGATGGTCTGGGAAATATCCAGAATGTTGACGGTGTTCTCTGCCAGATAGCTGCACACACGGGCAATAATGCCGACCGTATCCTTACCGACTACCGTGATTATCGCTTTTTTCATGTTCATACCTCTCTTAAAACTCTATGGTTTCTGTCATCTCGTCACGTTTCGCGACCAGAATATATAACTGTTCGGCCAATGCCGGATCAATGCCTTCGTTTACTTCGGCCCGTACCGTGTCGAGTGCGAGCTGCGGGATGTTGTTTTCCTGGCTCAAATGGCCTAATACCACGTATTTGAGACGCGGGTTTGCGATCTCGCATAGTAGCTGGCCGCAGCGTTCATTGGCCAGATGGCCGTAATCGCTCATCACGCGGCGTTTAAGCTGATAAGGATAAGGTCCGACCTGAAGCATGTTCAGATCGTGGTTGCTCTCGATAAGAAGTGCATCCAGCCCCAGCAGATTGCGTACCGTATAGCCGGTATAATTTCCCAGGTCGGTACATACCGCAACCGCACGATCCGCACATTCTACACGGTAAGCGACCGGACAGGCGGCGTCGTGCAGATTATTGAACGCCAGAACCGAAAGATCTCCGATGGCCAGCCATTCGTCCGCCTGGATCGGATGGTAAAGCTCCGGATCGATCTCCCCTTTTTTATCCATACGCCGGATCTCGTCGAGAGTCTCCTGTGGCGCGTAGATCGGCACGTGAAAGCGCTTCTCGAATATGAAGAGTCCGCTCGTATGATCGGAATGTTCATGGGTGATCATAAGTCCTGCCAGTGTTTCGGGGGAGACTCCGAGCGCCTCGAGACTTTCCTTGATGCGCTTACAGGAGATGCCGGCATCCACCAGGATGCTCGTGCCGCCTCCGCTGATCAGCGTGCAGTTGCCGCTGCTTCCGCTGGCGATACTTGTCAGTTTCATAGTTACTTATTCCTTGTCTATGGTCTGCGGGTGCAGACTCAATTTATGTTTGAATGTACCATGCCATTATAGTAGCATTCGGAGCAAACTTCAACCCTTAAGCTTACCGAGCAGGCGACGAATGTGTTCGGCCGTCACTTTAAAACCGTAGCCTGTCGGGATGACATCCGTCGCCGCCGCGAAGAATTCTCCCGTGCTACGCTGTTTATCGATGATCGCATGACACTTCTCCACGCTGTATCCGCGCGATTCCACCAAGCGGGAAATGCGCACGCTCTCCGGCGCAAATACATACCACATACGATCGCACAGTTCAGGGATATCGGTATCCAAAAGCAGGGCCGCCTCGATCACCAGAAACTCCGAAGTATTATCGTTATCTTCGGTCGAATAACGGAAAGCGGCGATCTCCTTTTTGATCTGTTCGATCACGATGGGATGAACGATCTTATTGATCGTTTCGGTCGATCCGCCGCTCGCGAACACGCGGTCTGCCAGCAGTTTACGGTCAATGTGTCCGTCTTCCTTGCGTACGATGTCGTTACCAAACGCATCGATCAGTGCACGATAGGTAAGCCCGCCGGGTAACATGAGCTGATTCGCCATGTCATCCGCGATCAAAAGTTTCGCATTTACTTCTTCGGCGATCGTATTACAGACGGCCGTTTTTCCGGAACCGACGCCGCCGGTCACGCCGATGACGATCTTCTTATTTTGCATCATTCCAATTCTCCCCCGTCGCAACGGAAACTTCCAGGTCGACCGAAAGGTGCATTGCGTTCTTCATGCAGGAAACCAGCAGTTCTTTAACCTCCTCGACTTCCTCCTGCTTTGCTTCGATCAGGAGTTCGTCGTGAACTTGCAAAACGATGCGCGAATTCAGTTTGCGGCACACCAGTTCCGCATTGACCGCATTCATCGCGATCTTTATGATATCTGCCGCCGTTCCCTGAATGGGCGCATTCATCGCAACACGCTTGCCGAACTCACGTGTCATATACTGGGATGCCTTTAATTCCGGAATGGGCCGGATACGTCCGAGCAATGTCGTGGAGTAGCCGAGGCGCTCCGCGTCCGCAACGAGGCGGTCCAGAAGCTCCTTGACCTTCGGGTAGGTGGCAAAATAACGTTCGATATACTGCTCCGCCTCTTTACGCGTGATGGACAGGTCTTCGCTCAGTCCGAACGCGCTGATGCCGTAGACGATACCGAAATTGACTGCCTTCGCATTTCGGCGCATCTGTGGGGTAACCTCGGAAAGCGGAACATGGAAGACCGAAGCCGCCGTGATCGCGTGGATATCCTTATCCTGATGATAAGCTGCGATCAGGTTCTCATCCTCCGACATGTGTGCGAGGATACGCAGTTCGATCTGCGAATAGTCGGCATCCACGAAGATATAACCGGGCGCGGGAACGAACAGCTTGCGGATCTGCTTTCCGAGTTCGTTGCGCACCGGGATATTCTGCAGGTTCGGATCCGCGCTGCTGATACGGCCGGTTGCCGTCACGGTCTGGTTAAAGGTTCCGTGGATCCTGCCGTCCTCACGTACATAGCCGGGCAATGCATCAGCATAGGTCGACTTCAGTTTCGTAAGTTGCCGGTACTTCAAGATCATGCGTACGATCTCGTAGTCCGGAGCTAATTTATCAAGTACATCTGCCGCGGTAGAATAACCGCTCTTCGTCTTCTTTCCGCCCGGCAGTTTCAGTGTTTCAAACAGGAATTCGCCCAGCTGTTTCGGGGAGTTCAGGTTCACACCTTTCGCTTCCTCACCGCCCAGACGGACGATATCTTCCTCGAGGTTCCGGATGCTCTCACCGAGAACGACCGAATACTCGCGAAGAGCCGCCGCATCCACGCAAATACCATAACGCTCCATACGGAACAGGCCGTAGACCAGAGGCAGTTCCACTTCATCGTAGAGTGTACGCTCTCCGCGTTCTTCCATCAACTGCTCCATCTTCTTTCCGAGGCGCAGATTTAAGCTTGCTTCCGCAGCATAGGACGCTCCCAGTTTCTCCTCCATAACGAGGTAGACATCCTGCACCTTACTCTTGCCGAGGATCTCGGCAGGTGTCTGATGGGTCTCGTTCAGATACGAAGCCGCACAGGAAAATGCATCCTCCGGCGGCGACAGCGGGCTCAGAAGATACACCATCACAGAAACATCCTTCGCGCGCATCTTAAGCGGCGACAAAAACTCCTCGACACTCTTCTGCGTTGTGTCCGCCAGCAGGTGCAGAGTCTTCTTCAGATCGTAAACGTAGACCTTCGTATTCTCAAATACCATCCGTACCGGCTCATGCAGAAGCATCGCCTCAAACGGATTCGAGATCGTCAAGTAGTATGATTCATTTTCGTACGCAACACTGACGCCGAACCACTGGCGGTCCTGCGGATCACTGCTGACGCAGAAGGACATTCCGACTGCAGACTGCTTCGCGGCCTTCGAGAGGATCGCGGTCGCCTCCTCAACCGAGGAAACAAACGTATAATTGATCTTCTCTTCGTCCGCCTTCTCTTCTTTTGCGGACGCCTGCAAAGCCTTGCCGCCTTCGGCAAAACGATTAAACAGGGATTTGAAGTTGTGCCGCTTTATCAGCTCATAAGCCTGCGGCGTATATAGATCGTCGATGATCGCGTCATCTACGTTGAATTCAAGTTCGGCATTTACATTGATCGTTGCGAGGATCTTCGACAGATGCGCCAGTTCGCGGTTCTGCTCAAAGGATTCACGCACGCTCTTTTTCGTGATCTCGTCAATATGTGCCTCCGCATTTTCCACGGTGTGATATTTGACGATCAGTTCGGTCGCTGTCTTCGGACCGACGCCCGGCAAGCCGGGAATGTTATCGGAGGTGTCGCCCTGCAGTGCCTTCAGGTCAATGAATTCTGTCGGCGTCACGCCGTATTCAGCCAGGACATCCTTCGCATAGTAATTGAATATCTCGGTCTTCCCCTTATGAGTCTTCGGGATGCGGACCAGGACCGTGTCGGTCGCGAGCTGCAGAAGGTCCCGGTCTCCGGATACGATCACGACCTGCATACGGTCGCCCAGTTTCCGGGACAATGTACCGATGATATCATCGGCCTCCAGGCCGGCTTTGGAAACACAAGGCACGTTCATGGCATGAAGTACTTCCTGCAGCATGGGCACCTGCATAGTCAGTTCCTGCGGCATCGGCTTACGCGTGCCCTTATACTCTTTATAGATCTCATGACGGAACGTCGGTGCCTTTACATCAAAAGCGACCGCCAGATGGGTCGGCTGTTCCTCATCGAGCAGTTTAAAGAGAATATTCAAAAAACCATAGACGCCGTTCGTCGGCTCACCTTGTGCATTTGTAAGCATCGGCAGGCCGTAAAACGCGCGATTGATGATACTGTATCCGTCGATCAAAAGTATCTTATCCAAAGCATTATCCTCAAAAGAAGTCGTTCATCATAACAGAATCACCATCAGCGCGGTCAGAACGATCAGAATGAACAGAAGGACGGTCTGTAAAACGCTGTGGTGGCGTTTGATGTGACCCATCTCCTTTTCGATCTTCGAATGAAGCATCCCGGAAAAGTTGAAATCCGTCGGTTCCTTCGAATCCAGTCCTTTCAGGCCGCGCGTGACGATGAATTTGATGTCGAGCTCCTCGTAACACGAGGAGCAGTTTTTTACATGCAAAAGGAACTGCTCCTTCTGGGTACCGCGCAGCTTATCTTCATTGTACATGTCAATCAACGACAATGCTTCCTTGCACTCCATAAGAACAGTCCTTTCGTTTAATTATCCTTCTACAGAAAACTTGTAGATCGTGGTCGATGTGTAGGCATTGCCCTTACGGATCACAGGGGAAACGAAGTTCTCGTGATTTACCGCATCCGGGAAATACTGAGTCTCAAAACATGCGCCGGCGCGCTTTACATAAACGCTGCCGCTCTTACCGGTCACCTTATTCTTTCCGACATAGTTACCGGTGTAGAACTGCATGCCGGGAAGGTCGGTGTAAATTTCCATCTTTCGGCCGCTCTTCGGATCGTACATGAAAGCGACTTTGTGGATGCCGCCCGGATTTTTAAGAACGTAGTTGTGATCGTAACCGCCTGCGTCCTTAAGCATATAATAGTTCTGGTTGATATCGCGGCCGATCGCCTTCGGTGTGTTAAAATCCATCGGTGTGTTCGCAACAGCCACCAGATTACCGTTCGGGATCGACTTGGAGTCGGTCTCGGTCACCGCGTCGGAATCGATCCAAACGATCTGATCCAGAACGTCGCCGCTGTCATGGCCGGCGAGGTTGAAGTAACTGTGGTTCGTCAGGTTGATGATGGTATCCTGATCCGGAACTGCATAATAACCGATCATAACGGAGCCATCTTCCTTCAGCGTGTAAGTGAGAGAAATGTCGACATTTCCGGGATAGCCCTGATCTCCATCCGGGCTATGCAGGGTCATGGTAACGGAAGCGCTCTCATCATCCACATGCGTACCGGTCACTTTCCATACACGGTTCTGATAACCTTTTTTACCGCTGTGAAGATTGTTGATCTTATTGTCGTTCTTTTCGAGTTCATAGGTCGTTCCGTTGATCGTGAACTTCGCACCGCCGATGCGGTTCGCGTGGCGTCCTACAGTCGCACCGAGGAAGCAGGAATTCTTGTAATAATCTTCGAGTGTCTTGAGACCGAGAACTACGTCGGCACATTTTCCCTTCTTATCGGGAACTGCAAGGCTGATGAGCAATGCGCCGTAATTGCTGACCGTAAGGGCCATACCCTTCTTATTCGTCATCACATAGTTACGGATCTCTTCTCCTTTTTTTGTTGTTCCAAATACCGAGTTAACTAGTATCATAATCATTCTCCTTATATTTGATTCCGCCTCAGCGGTTTAATCTTCTCTTTCGATCTTCCAGACGAAGGAACGATAATCGCCACCCGCCCACGGACTCGGGATAAAAATGCCGGCATTCATGAGTGCATCGCCCGTAAAATGACTGTCCATCGCGGGAATATAATAATTCGCGTTCGGATCCAGTCCCTGAAGTCGAAGCAAAAATGCACGGTGGTTGATGCGGTACGTAACCGCGACCATGGTCAGAAGTGCGCGCGACTTATCTTTAGAAACGACAATATAGGCGTCAACAAAATGATTTTCCGCGTAGGAAGCGAGTCGGTAGTAATCGCCTCCGCGCACCAGATCGTTGCTTTCATGGTACATCTCGACCTGCTTCGGGATCATCTCCAGATCCTCCTCAGACAGTTTCGTGATGTCGAGTTCGTAACCGAAAGTGCCCAGCATCGCGATGTGACCGCGTGTCTCAAACGGAACGCTGCGCCCGGTCAGATGGTTCGGGCAGACTGAAACATGGGCGCCGATCGAGGATAACGGGTAAATGAGTGCCGTGCCCTCCTGGATCTTCAATCGCTCGATCGCGTCGGTATCGTCCGAGCACCAGATCTGCGGACTGTAATACAGCATGCCGGGGTCGAAACGGCCTCCGCCACTGGAGCAGTTCTCCAAAAGCAGCTTCGGGAATTCCGAGGTCAAACGGCCTTGTAATTCATAAACGGCCAGTGTATAACGGTGGTAAAACTCACCGATCCGGTCCGCCGGAAGATCCTGACTTCCGATGTTCGTAAGGGCCCGGTTCATGTCCCACTTCACATATTCGATGTTCGCACTCGATAAAACACTGTACAAGCGGTTCCATACATATTCCAAAACTTCCGGTCTGGTGATATCCAGAACGTATTGCCAACGAAGCGTCGTATTGGTGCGGTTCGGGACCTGAATGGCCCAATCGGGATGCGCACGGAACAGATCGGAATCCGGACATACCATCTCAGGCTCAAACCAAATGCCGAATTTCATTCCGAGTTTATTTACCTCGGAAACCAGATAAGGAAGTCCGCCCGGCAGTTTCTCTTCATTTACCACCCAGTCACCTAAGGCGCGGTGGTCGTCGAAACGATTGCCAAACCAGCCGTCATCCATAACGAGCATCTCGATGCCACGCTGTGATGCGCTGCGGGCAATATCCAGCAGTTTCTCCGTATTGAAATCAAAATAGGTCGCTTCCCAGTTGTTGAGCAGGACCGGTCGCTTGCAATCTTTGTATTTTCCGCGTATCAGATGTTTGCGGTACAGGTCATGGAAGGTACGGGTCATTCCGCCGAGGCCCTGCGCCGAATAGACCATGACGGCCTCCGGTGTGGTAAAGTATTCCCCGGGCTCCAGTTTCCAACAGAAATCGTCAGGATTGATACCGATCTGCAGGATCACGTCGTCATTGACCAGACCATCCGTCTGGGCGATGAAGTTGCCGGAATACACCAGGTTCATCGCATAGACCTCGCCTGCTGTCTGATCGGTATTCGGTGACATCACGGCGATAAAAGGCTGCGCCTGATGGCTGGAAACACCACGGGAGGAATATGCGCGGCTGATGCCATACGATACAGGCCGGCGGCAGATGCCCCGTTCCCGTCCCCAGCTGCCATGGAGGGTGATCACATCATAAGCATTCTCCGGCAGATATAAGTGTGCGGAAAGCACGCGGTCCAGGTAGACCGGCTCACTTCCGCTGTTGCGAACGCGCACATGGCGGCAGATCGCATCATTGTCCGCGAATACGGTATAAGAAAGGGTCAATGTCAGGGAGATCACGGGATCGAACAGCTCGATCTCCAGAGTCTCGCATTCCGCTACGCTGCCAAAGGTGGCCGGAAGGCTCTTTAGCGTGGGTTTTCCTTTAAATATCCTGTGGGAACGATATTCACATAAAGCACCATGATGGCCCTGCATGGTATGTACATCCAGAGCACATTCACGGAAATCACCGATTCCACGGAAATTATATTCGAACGGAAAATTATCATAGAAAATGCCCGTGTCACCGGGATTGATGTTGTCGGCGGACGGATCCGCCTTCACGCCCATCAGGTGACGCAGGTTCTGATTCTGTATTTTCTTTCCATAGTAGATATGTCCGAGATACTTACCGTTCACGATGCCGATAACGTAGGTCGTATTCGGCGTATGAAGGAAGAAGGACATGCATTTTTCACAATATTGAATGGACATAGGATCTCCTTCAGACTACGATCAGGCTTAGGACATAAAACGGTTTCACATCATCCTCGTGCGCTTCGATGATCTCAAGTGAAAGCTCATGCTCTTCATTCGGCAGATCTTCATAGCAACATTCGAGGCAGGCCAAGTCTCCCCAGGTCTCGTCAAAGTTTGCATCGAGGATGCGGACGGTCGCCGGATCGTGATCCAGGGTAACACGTACGACCTGGGCCGGCAGATCCTTCGTTTTCCGGTACTGGATGCCGATCCCCGTACATTTGATGCGGAAGGTCATGAAACTGCCTTCCAGGGAACCATACCAGCCGTTCTTAAAGATGTCGGTACAGTTCTCCTGCCGGGTCTCATCCCGCGAAAAGCCGTAGCACTGCATCGGTTCTATGTCATTATTTGTCAGGCGCACACAACCTTCAAAGCGGTTCTCCGTCACCGGCACCGCGATGCCGTCCGAGCGGTCAATGAACCGCAACAGGTTGCAGATCACATCTGCCACCAGCTTATGCCCAGCATCGTTTGGATGCAGCCCGTCAGAGGTGATCTCCGACATACTGATCTGCCCGTCGAGGATGCGACGGTAAACCGATTCGCGGATGCTGACCGTCGGGATCCCGTAAGCTTTCGTGATCTCGTTGTGAACGCGCTGCGAACCCGAGCCATCGGCATATACAACATTATTAAGCGCCATCACGGCCGGAAAACCGGGCGCTTTCAGAAGGCGGCGTATCAGGCCTTCGTAGGTCTCTTTGTAGAATTCATTGTCCGGATCATTCACCGAATACTCGAATAAGATGAAGTCCGGCCGATATGCGAGAACATCATCCGCTACACGTGCCACGCCGAAGTACGAATCCGTCGCTCCGATTCCTGCATTCACGTAGGATACCTGCGTATCCGGGAAACGGTTGCAGAACCAGTCGTAGACACGGTAAGCATAGCAGGTGGTGGGCAATGACGCAGCAAACCCCTGCGTAATGCTACCCCCGATGAAAGCGATCACCAGCGGTTTTCCCGTCTCCTGCTTCTGGAACAGCATCTTCATGCGATCCAGGTTTCCGTAAGCAATGATGCCGTCGTTGAGCATCTCTTTGTAAGCTTCTTCGTTTTCCCTAAGTGCTTTTAGACCGGTCATATCGCACCTCCCGGGCTTTTTGTAAGCCCTATTGTAACTTCAATGCCTCGAACAATGCTTCTATATTGGTTTTTATATCTCCGCGAAATACCGCGGTGCCGGCAACAAATACATTGGCCCCGGCTTTCTTTGCTTCTTTTATGGTGTTTACGGTGATCCC
>DBXX01000070.1:25000-30133 GCA_002309675.1 Lachnospiraceae bacterium UBA1201 | reverse complement strand
ACTTTATCCAGGGTCTGCGGAATGAGTTTCTGTCCGCCGAAGCCCGGCTCTACCGTCATTACGAGCACCATGTCCAGCATGGGCAGGTATGGATAGATCTCCTCCACCGGCGTTCCCGGCTTCACGGAGATACCGGCTTTTACCCCCTGTGCGTGGATCGCTGCAAGTGTCTGTTTTACATCACTGCAGGCCTCCGCATGTATGGTGATGATGTCCGCTCCGCTCTTCGCAAAACGCTCCACATAGCGGATCGGCTCCTCGATCATAAGATGCACGTCGAACACGATATCGTCAAACGATTTCCTTAATGACGAAATAACAGGAAAACCGATGGAAATGCTCGGAACGAAAGCTCCGTCCATAACATCAATGTGCAGATACTTCGCTCCGTTTTCTTTTGCCTGGCGGATCTGGTCGCCGAGTATCGCATAATCGGCAGCCAATATGGAAGGTGACAGGATATCCATCGCAAGTCTCGCTTTCTAATACTTTTTATTTCGTTTCAGTTCTTCGTAGATCAAAACATAATTTTCATAACGCTCCGGGGCAATATCTCCCCGGGTCACCGCTTCTTTCACTTTGCAGTCGCGTTCCTTCACATGCATGCAACCGGGGAAACGGCAGCCGCTCTCAAACGGCTCAAATTCAGGATAATAATCGCGCAGGGTCTCACAGTCCGTCTCCTCGAGAAAAAGGCTGGAAAAGCCAGGTGTATCGCAAAGAAACGTATCTTCCGCGATGCGCATCAGTTCACTGTGCCGGGTCGTATGCTTACCGCGGGAGATCTTCTCCGAGAGGCTGCCGGTCTGCGACTTCGCCTCGGGAAATACCGCGTTAACGAAGGAAGATTTTCCGACACCGGAAGGTCCCGCGAGCGCTGTAGTCTTTCCTTTAAGGCATACTGCGGCCTCACGGATTCCATAGCCCGTAAGTGCGCTCATGAAGAGCACCTGACACCCACTGTTTTCATAGATCCTGCGGCAGTGTTCCATCGCCGCTTCATCGATCAGCTCGCATTTGTTAAAGCACAGCAGGATCGGCACTTCACGCATCTTCAGCGAGATCAGGAAACGATCAACCAGATTATAATTCGGCTCCGGGTGTGTACACGCCATGATAAGCATCGCCTGATCGACATTTGCGACAGTAGGCCGCAAAAGCAGATTCGTTCGCGGCAATATCTTCACGATGCTGGCACGGTCGGGCTTTCCGTCGCCCGTATCCTCTTCGATCTCTACATAATCTCCGATCGCCGGTTTGATCTTCTGGTAACGGAACAAACCACGCGCAGTACAAGTATATAATTTGATGTCTTTTTCGTCATTCGGCGCGACGAGGTATAAACCGCCCACGCCCTTAATGATCCTGCCCTGCATAGATCAGGCTTCCTTAGAAGCGGCCGCGGATTCCGGTGTTTCCTCCTTCGCGGGCTTCGTAGGTGCCTCGGTCGGCGCCTGCGTAGGCGCCTGTGTGGTCGCCGGAGCCTTTGTAGGTGCTTCGGTCGGAGCTTCTGTAGGAGCCTCGGTCGGCGGATCCGTCGGCGCCTGTGTCGGCGGATCCGTAGGTGCCTGTGTCGGCGGTTCTGTAGGCGGCTCAGTCGGCGGCATCTTCGCTACAACGAGCGAGATCGTCGTCGTATAAGGAACCTCTACGCCGCCGCGATAGTTCGCTGAATAAACGTAGCCTTCCATGACTTCGTTTGTTTCTTTTTCGGATACTTCGACCTTCAGATCGAGGGCTTCGAGTTCCTTCTTAACATCCTCGAGTTTACGTCCGATCAGGGTATCCGGAAGTTTTACCAATGCTACACCGTCACTGATGACTACTTCGATCTCCGTGTCGAACTTCACCTTACGGCCTTCTTTTACCGACTGGGAAATGATCTTTCCCTTCTCAACGTCATCGCTGTACTCATAGGTCGCTCCTCTGAGTTTCAGATGCATCTCGACTAAGATCTTCTGCGCCTCATCCCGCGTCTTTCCGGAAAGATCCGGCATCTCGACATACTCGCTGCCTTTGCTGACCTTAACGTTGATCTTCGTTCCGGCTTTGATCTTCTCATTTACCGGGATGGACTGATCGACAACCAGTCCTTCACTGTAATATTCGTTATATTCTTCGGTAACATCCCCGAGTACCATCTGGTTCTCCGACAGGAATTCATCCAATGTTTCGATATCTTTTCCGATCAGGGACGGGCAATAAAACTCGTCGATCTTCTCACCGGAACTGATATATACGGTGATGCGGTCGCCGGCCTTCAGTTTACCACCGCTGCTCGGCGCAGTCTGGATAACGGCGCCCTTTTTATATTTTTCACTGGTCTCGTAGATCGGGCTGACTTCCAGGCCCAGAGCTTTCAGTGTCTTTATAACGTCAACCTCGTCCTCACCGATCAGGTTCTGCGGAACTACGACCATCGAACTGCCCTTACTGATGGTCAGGTGGACTGTGCTGTGTTTGTCGACGATAGAATCTGCCTCAAAACTCTGCGCGATAACTACGCCCTTATCATAGGTCTCACTGTATTCTTCTTTCGAATGCTGGTATCCGAGGTTCTTCGACTTCAGAAGTTTATCTGCTTCATCCGCCTTCATTCCGACTACCTTCGGCATACGAACCTGGTCAGCGGCCAATGTCGTTTCTTTCACGCTCGTTGATTCGACAGACGTATGGGGAGCTACAGTCGTCTCGATGGTAGGTGTATCCTTCTTACCAAACCAGTTCATGGTTTTCGCCAGGAAGTAGAATGCCACGCACAAAATGAGTACGGACAGAATGATTCCGAGGATCAGGATCACCTTATCGAAGATCGCTCCGTTATCGTCGTCATCGTCTTCATCATCGTCTTCGGGAATTGAGATGACATCATTTCCTTTTGCAGCGCCGGCTGCAGGTTTCTCAGGCGTCTCCTCGGTCTCGTTGTCATTGATAACGATGCTGGTATTCTTCATCTGCTTGATCTGCATGAGATCATTGTCCGACATGATAACGGTCGGGCTGGTCTCATCCTCGACTGCCTGACCGGGAATCGTAACAAAATCCTCGTCCGGCATCAGGAGGGCTTTACGCAGGTCCGTGATCAGTTCAGTCACGGAGTTATAACGACGCTCGGGTTTCTTCTGCGTCGCTTTCAATATGATCTTTTCGAGACTGATAGGGATCAGCGGATCCAGCTGTCTCGGCGGGATCATCTCATTATTCAGGTGGGCCAGTGCGATGGATACGGTCGAATCCCCGTCAAACGGTACCTTACCGGTCAGCATCTCATAGAGGGAAATACCCAGCGAATAAATATCGCTGCGCTCATCGGAATAGCCACCGCGTGCCTGCTCGGGCGAGAAATAATAGACCGAACCTACGGCATCGGAATTAATGGTATTCGAAGAAGCCGCCTTCGCGATACCGAAGTCGGTTACTTTAACCTTACCTTCTTTAGAGATAATGACGTTCTGCGGCTTGATGTCACGATGTACGATGTGACGCTCATGCGCTGCGCCGATACCTTGCACGATCTGGATCGTGATGCCGATCGCCTCGCGGATCTCCAGCTTACCCTTCTTCTGGATATACTCCTTCAGGGTAATACCTTCCACGAGTTCCATAACGATATAGTGCAGCTCGCCTTCGTCACCGACGTCGAAGATACTTACGACATTCGGATGGGATAAACCGGCTGCAGCCTGTGCCTCGGCCTTAAAGCGGGCAACGAAGTTCTCGTCATCACAGAATTCCTTTTTGAGGACTTTGATAGCGACCAAACGGTTGAGCTTATGGCATTTGGCTTTATAAACCTCCGCCATTCCGCCGACGCCGATCTTTTCCAATATTTCATATCGGTCGCCTAAAAACATACCCTCTTTTAACATTTAACTCACCTCTTAAATCTCAGGGTCAATAATGACCACACTTATGTTATCCTGTCCGCCGTTGCGGTTCGCAGCCCCGATCAACTGTTCACATTTCGAACGAAGCGAAATCTCCCGGGACAGAACCTGGAAGATCTCATCGTCACTGACCATGTTGGTCAGTCCGTCGGAACACAGGATCACCTGATTGCCATGCGATAGTTCGATCTCAAAATAATCGACCGTAACGCCCGAAGGGCTTCCGATGGCACGGGTAATGATATTCTTTCTTAATCGGTATTCATCCGAGTCTCGTGTCATCTTACCCATGGAGACCATTTCTTCAACGTAGGAATGGTCGCGGGTGATCTGACACATTTCGTGGCTGGCTACGTAGAGACGGCTGTCTCCGACATTTGCCACATATAATACATTATCCTCGATGGTTGCCAGGACCAGCGTAGTTCCCATGCCCCACATCTCGAGGTTCTCATCCGCCTGGCGTACCAGCATGCGGTTCACCTGATGGATGCTTGTATCTATCTTAGAGATCAGGAAGGGGTTTGTCGAGCTTTCCAGAAGGCGCACGATGTTTTCGATCGTATACCGTGACGCAAAGTCACCGGCGTTATGTCCGCCCATGCCGTCTGCGACGATATACAGGTTCTTTAATGAACCTACCGACGAATCGGAACAAAAAAACATGTCCTGGTTCATGGAACGTGCCTTTCCGACATCGGTCATGCCGAAGGAACGCATACAAACCACCTCCTCCCTTATGCAGGTTTTTTACGACCTGACGTATTTTCCTTATCTCTTCTCGTACCGTTTCCGACTACTCTCCTACCGAATCGGACGACGGATTTTTCCCGGAATAACGACGTCTCAACTGCCCGCAGGCGCCGTCGATATCCCGTCCCATTTCTCTTCTAATAGTAGCATTTATTTGAAATTTTTCAAGTTTTTTTTGAAATGCATATACAGCATTCAGCTCTGTGGAAGCGAAGCTTCGTTCCTTGATGGGATTGACCGGTATCAGGTTTACATGGGCATGATCGAAGTATCGGTTCAGCAGCCTTCCGAGCCGCTCTGCGTACTCCGGAGAGTCATTTTCCCCACGTACCAGACTGTATTCAAAGGTGATCCGGCGCTTGTTTTCATCGAAGTATTCTCTGCATGCCGCAAGCAGCTGATCTAAGCTGTAGACACGTGCGACCGGCATTAATGCCTTACGTTTTTCGTCGTCCGCCGCATGCAGGGATATGGCCAATGTGATCTGCAGGTT
>DBXX01000070.1:23921-24909 GCA_002309675.1 Lachnospiraceae bacterium UBA1201 | reverse complement strand
TAGTTATCCATCGGTTCACCGCATCCCATGAGCACCAGATTGCTGACACGCTCCTTCGTCTGGCGGATGATGGCGTAGACCTGGCCGAGCATCTCGCCGACCGTGAGGTTTCGCTCCAGTCCATCCAGTGTGGATGCGCAGAATACGCAGCCCATACGGCAACCGACTTGTGTGGAGATACATACCGAGATCCCGTGATGATAGATCATTCGAACGCTCTCGATCAAGTTTCCGTCCGGCAGGGCGAACAGATATTTACGTGTGCCGTCGAGTGCACTCTCCTGATATGTAACGAGGCGGATCGGATCTACGATGTATCGCTCCGCCAGTTTCTCCTTCAGTTTCGCCGGGAGGTTCGTCATCTCTTCGAAAGATGTGGCTTTGCTTACATGTAACCAGCGGTAGAGCTGATCCGCACGAAACTTCGGTTCTCCCAGTTCTTCGACGAGATCCCGGATCTCATCAAGACTAAGGGACAATATGTCCGGTTTCATTCCAAAGGCCTCCTTCTTTCTTTACGCCAAATACCCGGCTTTCCCCTGCTGCGATTCGATTCTAGCAAGAGAATATCGGAAAATCAACATTTCCTGAGAAAACATAACACTGCTGTAACAAACTTTAACAGTATTGAAACAGGATTTCATACTTTTGTAACAGAATGTAATACATTTGTCAAAAAGAGCGGTTTTTCTTTAACCTGCACAGGTAGAAGCCCTCACCCGGATATTCGCCCGGAAGCAAGGTGATCCCATAGGGATCGGGGAACCCGCCATACCCGCAACCACCGAGCGCTTCGTAGAGTTCCTGCGCTGCCGAAGGATCCGGAGTAAACGGAAAACGTTCGCAGAAGCGCTGCATCTGGGTAACATTTTCCGCGGGGTTTAAGGTGCAGGTGCTGTAGAGCAATGTGCCGCCCGGCTTCACATAGGAAGCCGCCTGCTTCAGGATCTGACTCTGAAGTTTAACGAGGTCATCGAGATCCGAAGGT
>DBXX01000070.1:8726-23856 GCA_002309675.1 Lachnospiraceae bacterium UBA1201 | reverse complement strand
CAGCCCAAATGATCTATAAGATCGGGGCGGGTCGCATCCCAGACAAAAGTCGTGACCATGTCGTCCATATGATAGAATGCACGGTTTTCTTCGATCTTTGCGACCTTCTCCATACTCAGATCGCAGGCGATCACGGGCTCCATAACGGCACTTTCCGGAGTTAACCTTCTAAGCCGGTCTGCCGCGTGAAACGTCTTACCGCCCGGACTGGCGCACAGTTCGAGGACACGATCTCCTGCCTTAAGCGGAAGCAGCCTGCCCACCATGGCGGAACTGATATCCTGGACCATGAAGAAACCGTCACGATACGCGGGTTCTGCCATCAGAACATCCAGCTTCGGACATACGAACATCTCTGCCATAGAGGCGGAACGGTTTTCGCAAGGATGGACCTCCAGGATACCTCGTGCGATCAAATCATCGATCCGGTCTGCATCAAATCCTCGGTTCGTACGAAGCAAATGAACACTTGTCGGAAGTTCTCCATGCTGCATAAACGCTTCGAAGATCGTCTCCGCCTGTTTCGGGTATGCATTCTTCAAAAGATCGTAGAAATGATCGGGAAGGCTGTAGATCACGTGATCCGGTGCCTTCGGGAGCAGTTTTCTGTAAAATGCGGATGCCGTTTTGGGTTCACCCGGCTTCGGAGCGCCTGCCTCCGTGATCAAATCACGCTCACGGATCAGGGAACGCAATATGCCGTTCACAAAGCCTGTTAGCTGTGTAAACTTGCGTTTCTTCGCGATCTTCACCGCTTCGTCACAGATCGTGTAATCCCGCACTCCGTTCATCTCGTAAATCTGGTAGGCGCTGATGCGGAGCAGATTCCGGATAAAGGGTTTCATCTTCCGGACCGGAAGCGACGATATATGGTCAATGCATGCATCCAGCGTGATCTTTCGCTCCACCGTGCCGATGCAGAGTCTGGACAGGAAAGCCCGGTCGCGACGATCCAAATAGGCATACTTATCCAGCACCTGCCTAAGCAGGCGATTTAAAAATCCGCCATTTTCCAATACCTCGGTAACGATATCCAGCGCTACTGCGCGAAGATCGACCGCATTGACCTGTTCGTTCATAGTCACTCTCCGGATCCCGCAGCGAAATGCATACGTAGATCTATGTAATTACGGCTGCGGCGTGAACACCGTACCGCTTATGATCTGCCGGTTTCCGTTTAAGAAATCACGTACCGACATCGCTTTCTTTCCCTGAAGTTTGAGTTCGGTGACAGTCAGGATGCCGTCACCGGTCTGAATATTGATGCCTTCGGGAGTAGCGGATGTAACCGTTCCCGGTTTTTTGATCGTATTGCCCGGAAGGATCTTTGCTTTAATAATGTTCAATTGCTGGCCATTTACATACGTGTAAGCACCCGGCCAGGGATAATATGCGCGAATCATACGCTCCAGTGCAGCAGCCGATTCCGTGAAATCCAAAAGACCGTCCTCCTTATGGATCATACCGGCATAGCAGCTCTTTTTATCATCCTGCGGTTCGGGATGTATCTCACCCGCCTCGATGGCATCGAGGGTACGGATCAGAAGCGGTCCCGAAAGCTCTGCCAGGCGATCATGCAGCGATTCGCCCGTATCGGTCGGTAAGATCTTCGTCTTCACACGCGCCAGCATATCCCCGGTGTCGAGCCCCTGCGCCATCTGCATGATGGTAACGCCGGTCTCCTCCTCCCCGTCCAGAATGACCTTCTGGATCGGCGCTGCCCCGCGATATTTTGGAAGCAAGGAAGCGTGTACATTTACGCAACCGTATTTCGGCAGCTCCAGGATCTCCTTCGGCAGGATCTGACCGAACGCCGCCACGACGATGATGTCCGGTGCGATCTCCTTCAGGATATCGATATTCACCTGTTCGCGGATCTTCACCGGCGTGTAGACCGGAATATTGAATTCCATGGCCTTTTCCTTCACCGGCGAATATGTGACCTGTGCCTTTCTTCCGCGATATTTATCCGGCTGGGTAAACACCGCTACGACATTTAAAAACGGATTCTTGATCAGAGCATCTAGCGAAGCGACCGCGAAATCCGGTGTTCCCATAAAAACGATCCTCATCCTTATTTCTCCCTGTTTTATCAAAATCTATATCTATGATCATTCTTCCTCGGGTACGTATGTATTGTCCAGAAGTTCCCCTTCCATACGGTCAATATAAAGCACACCGTCCAGATGATCCAGTTCGTGGCAGATCGCGCGTGCCAGGAGTTCCTCCCCTTCGATCTCGAAATAGTTCATATCGATATCGTAAGCACATGCCTTGACATGATTCGGACGACGCACATACGCCATCTTACCGGGTAAGCTCAGGCAGCCTTCTGTTCCGAACTGCTCCCCGTCTTTCTCCAGGATCTTCGGATTGATAAAGACGATCGGTCCGTCTCCGACATCGATCACTACGATGCGCTTCATTACACCGACCTGAGGAGCTGCCAGACCTACGCCGTTCGCTTCATACATGGTATCGATCATATCCTCGATCAGCGTGCGGACACGTCCTGTCACCTCTTTCACTTCTTTGCACTGTTTTCGGAGAACACTGTCCCCGAACTCTCGTATTTTGCGAATTGCCATATATACCTCCGTTTCATCTATGCATTCGTAATATTTTTATATATAGGATCTGTATCACGTTCCCGTGATATCGAATTCCAACAATACCTTTTGACTATGATTTTTGAAATAGTTTTGTTCTTCCTTCTGCATGACCACGACATCGAGATCCTTCGCGTCGTTAAGCACAGGATATGCGAACTTCTTAAGCATGGCATCGCGGATCTGCGTAAGCACAAAGGTCGATGAAGCCTTTACCAGAACACGCCTGCGGTATACATAGTTGATCTTCGGAAGGCCGTCCAATGTCGGGCCGTAAACCGAAGGCATAAGCTTAGGATCCTCGCAGGATCTGACGAAGCTCTCGTTGATAAAATGCGCGATCTCGGCTCCCACGCGTTCCGCCCATACCTCAGAAGGACTGTGCAGGCGAATAGCTAAAAGACACATCGAAGGCGGATAGCCCGCATTTCTGCGGTACTGGATCTCGCGCTCGAAAAATACATCGTAATTCTGATCCGCCGCAGACTGAATGGAAAAATGTTCCGGCCGATAGGTCTGGATCACAACGTCGCCGGCCAGTTTTCCGCGTCCGGAACGTCCCGCCGCCTGCGTAAGCAGCTGAAACGTTTTTTCAGCCGCGCGATAGATCGGCATGTTGAGCGAACGATCTGCGAGCAGGATCCCGACCAGTGTAACATTCGGAAAATCATGCCCCTTCACGATCATCTGTGTACCAATCAGGATATCGGCTTCATGGTTCGCAAATGCGGACAGGATCTGCTTATGCGCATCCTTCTTCGCTGTCGTGTCCTGATCCATGCGCAGGATCTTCGCTTCGGGAAATGCGTTCTGTACCAGCAACATCGCCTTTTGCGTTCCGATCCCCATGGGCGTCATCCGTCCGGCCTTACAGGACGGACATATATGCGTCGCCTTCCGCATATAACCGCAATAATGGCAACGCAGGAAATCATCCTGGTGATATGTCAGCGCGATGTCGCACTTCGGACATTTCTCGACATATCCGCAGGAATAACAGGACAATGAATTCGAGAAACCCCGGCGGTTTAAAAACAGCATGACCTGTTCGCCCTTGGATAACCGGTCGCTTATCATCTCGTGCAAGGTGCGACTCAAAATGGAGGAATTTCCCGATTTCATCTCCGCACGCATGTCTACGATGTGCGTTTTCGCCAGGTGGCTTTCAGCATTGCCCCGATGGGTCAGTGTCACCAGTTTATACAGGCCCTGTTTCGCAGAATAATAGCTTTCCACGCTGGGCGTGGCAGATCCGAAGATCGTAAGTGCCCCGGAGACCTGCGCGCGATAAGTAACGAGATCGCGTGTATCGTATTTGGGATTATTTTCGTTTTTGTAGCTGTCCTCATGCTCCTCATCGACGATAATGATGCCGATATCGGGAAGCGGGGAAAACAGCGCGGAACGCGGGCCGATGCAGACATCCACCTGCCCCTCTTTGCAACGCAGGTATTGCTCGTAGCGTTCTCCCTGCGACATCCGCGAATTCAAAATGGCAACACGATCGCGGAAACGATCGTAAAAGCGTTTGACCATCTGATAGGTCAATGCGATCTCCGGCACCAGCAGAATGGCTTGCTTCCCGCTCTGGATGATGCGTTCGATCAACTCCATGTATATAAGCGTCTTTCCGCTGCCGGTGATACCGTAAAGCAAACATGTGCGGTTCGCGCCGCGCATATGCTCCTCCCAGATCTCCTCGATCGCGTTTCTCTGCTCTTCGTTAGGCGTGATGTCCTCCTGGCTGTGTCCGGCACTCATGTCACCGAAATCACCGAAGGCATAGCCTTCTTCCACCTTACGGATGATACCCAGATCCAGTAGCGGTTTCGTCGTAGAAGCGGACACATTGAGTTCCTTCGAGACACGTTCCGAGCTCAGTCTGCCCTCCTGAATCAGCGCTTCCAGCAAACGTACACGCGCCTGCATGTTTTTCTTCGTCCGAATGCCGTCCAAAATCGCTTCCAACTGCTCTCTGGTGACCGCAGCCTCATAATGCACGCTTTTTCTCACATTGACCGTGGCTTTAACGGGCATGACCGTCTGGAGAGCCTTACTCAATGTAACGCCGTAACGGTTTCGCATCCAGTGTGCCATGGCAAGCATTTCGTCATCGACCATCAGTCTCTGCGGAAGCACCTCGGCGATCGGTTTTGTTTTTTCGACCGCAAATTCCGGTGTATCCGTGATCTCGCATACATACCCGCGTATGGGCGTCTTCCCGTTACCGAAGGGAACCGCAACTACACTGCCGATATGAACTTCATTTTGCAAACTGTCCGGGATCACATACTGAAAGTACCGGTCGAGTTCTTTTACTTTTCGGTCAATGATAACATTTGCGAATTGCATCGAGGATCGGTCCTTTCTGATTTTTAACGGAATCGAGTAGGTGGGAATAATCACGCCTACTCGATCAAACGGTCATTTTAGAACAATCCGGTGATTCGTCCTTCTTCGTTTACGTCGATGGAAAATGCCGCCGGCGTTTTCGGAAGTCCGGGCATGGTCATGATCGTGCCGGTCAGCGCAACGATGAAGCCGGCGCCGGCATTGACATAAACCTCGCGGATATTAACGGTAAAATCTTTCGGACGTCCCAGAAGCGTAGGGTCATCCGACAGGGAATATTGGTTTTTCGCTATGCAGATGGGCAGATTCCCAAAGCCCATCTTCTCGAATTTATCGATCATCTTCGAAGCTGCGGCCGCATAGGTAACTTCCTTCGCTCCGTAGATCTCCTTACAGATCGTCTCGATCTTCTCACGGATCGGACGGTCCAGTTCATAGAGTGGCTTATACTCGCTCGGCTTCTCTTTGATCGTTTTAAGCACGGTCTTCGCCAGATCCTCACCGCCGGCTCCGCCTTTCTCCCAAACACGAGCCAGGGAGAATGCGCAACCGCGTTCACGGCAATACTCCTCGATGATCTTATACTCTGCTTCCGTATCGGAAACAAAAGCATTCAGTGCAACTACGATCGGAACCCCATACTTCTGGATATTCTCGATATGCTTTCCGAGGTTTTCGATACCTGCCTTCAGCGCAGGGATGTTCTCCTGGTTAAGCTGATCCTTCGGCGCTCCGCCGTTGTATTTGAGTGCACGCGCGGTCGCTACGAGAACGACTGCATCCGGCTTAAGACCGGCTACGCGGCATTTGATATCCAAAAACTTCTCGGCGCCCAGATCTGCTCCGAAACCGGCTTCCGTCACTACATAGTCCGCCAACTTCAGGCCCAGCTTCGTAGCACGTACGGAATTACATCCGTGGGCAATGTTCGCGAACGGACCGCCGTGAACGATCGCGGGCGTATGCTCCAGCGTCTGGATCAGGTTCGGTTTGATCGCATCCTTCAAAAGCGCAGCCATCGCGCCTACCGCCTGCAGATCAGCTGCCGTTACCGGAGTCTGGTCATACTTATATCCGACGATGATACGTGAAAGTCTTGCCTTCAGGTCTTCCATGTCGGAAGCCAGGCAGAGGACGGCCATGATCTCCGTCGCAACCGTGATGACAAAGTGATCCTCACGCGGAACACCGTCCGTGCGGGAACCGAGACCGATGACGATGTTACGAAGCGCACGGTCATTCATGTCCTCGCAACGCTTCCAGGTGATCTGTCTAGGGTCAATTCCGAGCGCATTGCCCTGCTGGATGTGGTTATCGAGCAATGCCGCCAGTAAGTTATTGGCCGATGTGATCGCGTGGAAATCACCGGTAAAATGCAGGTTCAGGTCTTCCATGGGAACTACCTGGGAGTAACCGCCGCCGGCAGCGCCGCCCTTAATACCGAAGCACGGCCCCAGTGAGGGCTCGCGCAGACAGATGAGGGACTTCTTCTTCAGACGTCCGAGCGCCTGTCCGAGGCCGACCGTAACGGTCGTTTTACCCTCGCCGGCAGGGGTCGGATTGATCGCCGTCACCAGGATCAGCTTACCGTTCTTCTTTCGGGATACTTTCTTCTCGAGGACATCCGAAAACTTCGCCTTGTATTTTCCGTAGAGTTCCAGATCGTCGGGATCGATCCCAAGTGTTTTTTGTGCAACTTCCGTGATCGGTGAAAGCTCGACTTCCTGTGCGATCTCAATATCGGTCTTCATGTTTTATCTCCATTCTAGCGTGAAATATTATTCTCGTCGCAATACTGCTCAAACTCCGCTTCCGTCATCATGACACGACGTGGCTTCGTTCCTTCTTCTTCACCGACCAGTCCGGCTTCCGCCAGCTGATCCATGATACGTGCCGCACGGTTGAAACCGATGCGGAATGCACGCTGCAGCATGCCGATGGAACTTTTTTCTTTTCCTGCAAGCAGCAAACCTGCTTCGCGGAATAAAGGATCCAGTGCGAAACGATCGTCTTCCTGCGCATCGGAATCGCTTTCCGCCATCTTATCCTTACCGGATGCGGAGGCTTCGATGTGCTGGGTGATCTCGTCGGCCTCTTCCGTCGCTCCGCCGATGACATTCTTCTGCTTCGTCAGGAACTCAACGACCGCCGAGACTTCCTTATCTGAAACGAAGGCACCCTGTACACGCAGCGGCTTCTGGATGCCTGCCGGATAGTAAAGCATATCGCCGCGTCCCAAGAGTTTCTCCGCGCCGATCATATCGAGGATCGTACGGGAGTCCACACCGGAGGAAACGGAAAATGCGATACGGGAAGGCACGTTTGCTTTGATGACGCCGGTAATGACATTGACCGAGGGACGCTGGGTCGCCAGGATCAAATGCAGGCCGGCTGCACGTGCCATCTGAGCCAGACGGCAGATGGAATCCTCCACCTCGCCAGGTGCGACCATCATCAGGTCGGCAAGCTCATCGACGATGATAACGATCTGTGGCAGCGGTCTGAGTCCCGGTTTATCCGGCTCAGCCTTCGCCTGCTCGGCGATCTTTTCATTATAGCCCTTCAGATCGCGGACGGACAGATCGGCGAATTTCTTATAACGCTGGGTCATCTCGGAAACTGCCCAGGACAGGGCTCCGGATGCCTTCTTCGGATCTGTAACGACAGGAATCATCAGGTGCGGGATGCCATTATAAACCGAAAGTTCTACGACCTTCGGGTCGATCAGGATGAGTTTAACTTCCGACGGTTTCGCCTTATAGAGGATACTCATGATGATCGTATTGATGCAGACCGATTTACCGGAACCGGTCGCACCCGCGATCAAAAGGTGGGGCATCTTACCGATATCCGAGATAATATTCTGGCCGCCGATATCCTTACCTGCGCCGAACGACAATTTAGAGGTTGCATTGCGGAAATCATCCGTGTCCAAAAGGTCGCGAAGCATAACGGATGCACTCTCACGGTTCGGGATCTCGATACCGATCGCTGCCTTTCCGGGGATCGGCGCCTCAATACGGATGTCCGGCGCGGCGAGGTTCAGTTTGATATCGTCCTGCAAACGCACGATCTGGCTGACCTTAACGCCCTGTTCCGGCGAAAGCTCATACCGTGTGACCGTAGGTCCGCAGCTTACATTCGTAACGGTAACTCCGACGCCGAAGTTCTGCAGCGTCTGTTGTAGCTTCAACGCGTTTTCACGGAGTTCATTGTCCATATTGCGTCCGCCCTTACCGACACCTTTATTCAGCAACGATATCGGGGGAAATACATATTCCTTCGGCTCGATATAAGGTTTTACCGGAGCCAGCGCAGCGGAAACCTCTTCGAAGATCGTCGCCTCGCCTTCGCGTTTCATCGAAGGTACCTTACTCTGACCGCCCTGTCCGACTTCATGCGTGATCACACGGCCGGAAGAGGTAACGATAGTCTTAACATCCGGATCGTCGCCCAGAGAACGGGTCAATGCATCCGCGGTAATATTATTACCGCCGGACGGTCGGGTGTTTGTGGCAGAACTGCCTGTGGAAGGAGTACTTCCGTTTGAAGGGAGGTCTTTTCTTCCCATTGCAGCGCTCGCTGCGGCAGCCACGGCATTTCGAACGGTCGCAGGTTCCGTAACACTTCCGGTCCCGGGTGCGCGCATCGGACGGCCGATCGTTTGGGTTGCGTCGGACGAAACGTTGCGTACCACAGGCTCTTCGATATCGCCGTGGATCGTTTCGATCGGAGGGATGTCCTCATCCGGATCCATGGAAACGATCTTCGTCTGGTTGTTATATGTGACCGAAAAGCTTCCGGTCTTCGTTTTCTTAACTTCGTTATATACAGGGTTCTGGACCTTTCCGTCCTTCGTTACGGCAGTATCTGCGCTGTTTCCTCCCGGAACGGGTAAGCCGGTGAGTCCGGCGCGCGCCTGCTGTTCCTTACGTGCGATCTCCAGACGACGTTCGGAATCGATGCGTTCCTGATCCAGTTTGATCTGCTGCATAGCCTCGCGTTCTTGTTCACGTATCTTCTTACGCTCGCGTCTCACCTCGAGGTCGCGGTTCGCATGACGGGCTACTGAAGACGAACGCTCCTTTATCGCTTCCGTAATCGAAAAACGCGTAAGTAAAACAACAGCGATCAGGAAGATCACGATATCGATGACATAGGATGCGATGATACCGAAGATCGGAACCAGGATCTTCACCAGGATACAACCGATCAGTCCGCCGCCCTTACCTTCCATCGCGGTTTTGTAGATCGAACCGATGGACATGTCCGAATCCGCACCGGAATGACGTAACAGTTCGGTAAATGTGCACACCGAAACGACCATGGTCGCCATACATACGATCTTACCTACGGAAATCGATGTTTCCTTACGCTTGATGATGTAATAGACCGTGGCAATGATGATCAAAACCGGTACGATGTAGCCGATGATTCCGAACAGGCCGAACGTGAGATTCTTTAAGAGCTCGCCGATCGGTCCGCAAAGCTTGAAATTACTCAAGAATAAGAGAATCGATAAAGCAAACATCAGCAAAACCAGAATTTCATTTCGCAGCGTGACATCCGCGTTTTTCGTCATGTTCCTTTCCGGACGTGACGACGGTTCGCTGTTGCGTTCCGGGGTGCTGCGGACTGAACGCTGCGTTCCCGTACGGCCTTTGCTGCCCGACGATGAATTTCCGGCTCGATTATTACTAACAGCCAATGTAATGACCTCCTCTTCCGGGTTGAATGCTAAACAAAAACTCGTTTCATTTTGCAGTTTTGCACGCAAAATAATGGAACAAAGTCCCACATCAAACATTATACCAAAACATGCCGAAAGATACAAGTATAAGAGTACTCAAAAAACAGGATCCGATGTTTCCACCGGATCCTGAAATCGTTCTTATTCAGTTCGGAAAATGTGCTTCAGATACATGCATCATTCGCCGATGATATTTCTCGCGCCGATCGGCGTCATGTAATCATATCGGTCGATAACGATGCCTCGCTTCTCACTCGCCGCGTGGATCATCTTACCGTTTCCGATGTAGATGCCGACATGGCCGACACAATTACGTTTATTACTCCAGAAGAAGATCAGATCACCGGGTTTCATGTCTTTATAATCGACCGGAACACCGTTGTTCTTCATCTGGTAAGCTGCCGTACGGGACAATTCATACCCGAAGTGTTCGAATACACGCATCGTGAAACCGGAGCAGTCTACGGCTACACCCAGTTTCGTTCCGCCGTACTTATAGGTACCGCCGAGGTACTCCATGGCGAAATCGATGAGCTGCTTGCGGACCGGATTCATCTCCGGCTCCGTATATTCAACGGCCTCAGGCAACATATACAGCCAATCCGTAAACTCACTGTGGACGTAGCCTTCATCTTCGGAACCGAGATCGATCTTGATCCACTCTCCCTCGAAACCGGTAACTACAAACACGGATCCTTTCGAGATCTGGGTGATGATCTCATGCTTTTTCGAAGGTCCCGAACGAACGTTCAAAAGTTTCGCGGTAACTTTGATACCGGGGAAGCAGTTATTGATCGCCAGTTGTCTCGCTTCTTCACCGATGGCAACAAATTCTGCATTGATCCAGCCGTCGACTTCGTTGGAAATGATGTGAAACCATTTGCCGTCTGCGGAAGGCTCCAGAAGATCAACGCCGCTGTACTTATACAGTTTACCGACGATCTTACCTTTTTTCGTGCTCGGAGCGTTACGTACATTCAAATAGTTCTTTGCGATGACTACGCCGAGATTATTAAAGCCATCCATCACGCTTTCGCGTGGATCTGCAGGCGTGAAGTCGAGCACGGTATCCAATCCCTGATAACGGATATAGAACACGTTTATTCCCGCTTCATATACCTTGCCGATCTCAGCGCTTTCCCACTCGGGCAGGACAATGAACTCACCGTCTTCCGTCACACCCTGTACCTGGATGTCGGAAGCCTCGGAAACATCCCCGATGTATCTGCGCGGACCTACGAAGGTCGCAACGATCTCGGAAAGCCGCTCGCCGTTCGGACCGATCGCCTTAGGAGCTTCTGTGGTCGGCTCCTGCGTAGTCGGCTCCTGTGTGGTGGCTTCTTCCGTAGTGGTCTCGGCCTGTGTCAGTTCCGAAGTCGGATCGTTATTCAAAGAATCGGGGTCTGTCTCAAAAAGACTCGCTACTGCCTGTGACCAGTCATTCTGAGAATCGGGTGCAATCGAAAAGTCCTCCTCAACAGCGACCGAAGCTAAAATGTCCTCCAGAAAAGCAACCGAAACCTCATCATCCGGGGAAAGGCCGTCCAGCAAGGAGCAGATGCGATCGTATTGGGACTGTGATATATAACCTTTATCCAGGCTTGCGTGATAATTTTTCTCCAGGTCTTCTACCTTGTAAGTAGTCGCAGATCCGTAGATCCTGCCGGAGTCATCTGCATCGCCACGTCCCGAAAAGATCGTAATCAAAAGCAAAGCAACCATGGTCCCCAACCAAAGGCCGGACGCCAAAAGCTTACGATGTTTCGAAACGAAAGGAATGAAATGATCTTTCAAATCAAAAACCTCCGGGAAAATGTTACAAAAGTGTTACAAAGTAATTATAGCAAATTGTGTGTGACTTGTCAACATTCTGCAAAAAGCCTAGCATTTTCCATGTCCTGATGCATCTGCGCCATGAGCTCATCGACCGATGAAAAACGTTTTTCGGGACGCAGCATCTTCAGTAATTCCACGACAGCGATCTGTCCGTAGAGGTCTCCGCTAAAGCCGATCAGATGAGTCTCCGCCGTGATCACTTTCCGGTCGTTGTCATCCCGGAAGGTCGGGCGGATGCCGATGTTCGTGACCCCGGCCCATTTACTGTTATCCGGCAATGTGACTTGCGAAGCATAGACCCCGAACGGTGGAAGGATGACATCCTTCTCCGGGAACTGGTTAATGGTCGGCATATTCATGGTCCTGCCTATTTTTCTGCCATGCATGACCTCGCCGACAAAACCGTAGCGATAGCCGAGCATCGTATTCACTTCTTCGATGCGGCCTTTTAACAGGTCTTCGCGGATGCGCGTGCTACTGATCGCCTCATCGTTGTAATACTCTTTATCCAATACCTGAACGGTATAGCCTTTTTCCTCGCCGTAAACGCGAAGAAAACCCGGATCTCCGGCGCGATGGTATCCGAACCGGAAATCATTGCCCACACAGACAGCCTTCGCATGCATCCTGCGGAGCACAAATTCGTCCACGAACTCCTGCGGCGACATTTTCATGATCTTATCGGAAAACGGACATTCCATGAGATAGTCGATGCCCATTTCTGCCAGGCGGCGGCGTTTCTGCGACTCGGAAATGATCCGCTTCTGCCGTCCGTTCCCGAGTTTCTCATACGGGGAACTCGAAAACGTAAAGACGACCGCGGGTATCCCGGTCTTCTCTTTTTCTTCCAGTAATGTCCGGAATATCTTTTGATGTCCCAGATGCAGGCCGTCAAACTTACCGACCGTCACCACGGTCTGTGTTGCCGGAAGCACCTGCGTTTTCTTTCCTTCGATGATCTCCATTGATTACCTCTTGCTGTCTTGCGTGCGGACATGAAAGATCTTTACAGGACGGTATATGACTGTGCCGTCCGTATTTGATATATCCGCACGATAGGTCGCGCAAAAACGACCGTTTGTATCATATAAAAGCACGGGATCTTCGTCACCCGGGCGAATGCATTCCATGCGATCCGCGGCGATGACATTCCCGTTCTCCAAAAAGCGCGCAAATTCCGGAAGAATACGGTACGCCGCATGTCCGTCGTAGAAATGCTCCACGGTCAAAAACAAATGCTCCGCACCCGCCTCGCTATTCACGGCATCCTCCAACTGTTTCAGAGTCACCGCATTCACGATGGAAAACTGCGCAACGCGAACACGCGTCAGTGACTGCATGCAGGCACCGACACCGAGTTTCTCGCCGATATCGTGAATCAGGGTCCGGATGTATGTTCCCTTCGAGCAATGCACGCGCAGTTTCACTAACACGCCGTCCCGCTCTAAAACTTCCAGCTTATAGATTGATACCAGACGTGCCTGACGTTCCACCTCAATGCCTTTACGGGCCAGATCTACGAGTTTTTGGCCGTTTACCTTTAACGCACTGTACATTGGCGGAATCTGCGCGTACGGGCCTGTAAACGCCATACAGGCGGCATTGACCTCATCATCCGACAGTTCCCGGCAGATATCCTCATCCGAATGGCGTAAAACACTCCCCGTCATGTCCTGGGTGTCCGTCACGATTCCCAGACGCATCACGGCTTCGTAGACTTTATCGTGGTCCGTCAGAAGCTCACAGAGTTTCGTCGCCTCCCCGACGCAGGCAGGCAAAACACCGACCGCATCCGGATCCAATGTTCCGGTGTGGCCGATCTTTCGTGTATGCAGGATGCCGCGCATTTTCGCAACGACATCATGGGAGGTAAAGCCCTTCTCTTTGTAAATGTTGATGATCCCCTGGTATTCCATATCACTCTTCATCCGAAGGAGTCTCTTCCTCGTCGGAGCGGTCGGGCATCTGCGCCATGACCTCTTCGATCTTGTGGGACATATTGACACCGTAAGCGATGGATGTGTCCGCGATAAAACGGATCTCCGGTGTATTGCGTAAGTTTACCGTATGTGCCAGACGGGTGCGCACAAAGGGCGCAGCGCTCTTTAAGCCTGCCATCGTCTCCTTTAATGCATTCTCGTCACCAAGCACACTAATGTACGCCTTGCAATATTTCAGGTCCGGTGTGACCTCGACCGCGGTCACGCTCGTCAAAGGGCTGATGCGCGGATCTTTGATCTCACTGCGGATGATATTGCTCAGTTCTTTCATCACTTCCCCGTTGATACGGGTAGTTTTATTACTGTTTCTTCTCAAATGTCTCTCTCTTTCCGCAAAGCATCTCGCTTTGCAAAGCAGGCTTTCGCCATACGCGAAAGCCCGTTTTGGATAACTATCTCGGTACTTCTACCATGATGTAGCCTTCGATGGTATCCTCGACAGCCACATCGTTAAACTTCTCAAATACCATACCGCATTCGAAGCCTTCCTTGACCTCCTTCACGTCGTCCTTCATACGCTTCAGAGAAGCCAGCTCGCCCTCGTAGATCTTCTCTTCTCCGCGGAAAATGCGGATCTTGCAGCCACGTGTGAACGAACCGCTCTTTACGTACGAACCTGCGATCACGCCGATACCGGAAGCCTTGAACAGCGCACGGATCTCGCCGTGGCCGATGACCTTCTCCTCGTAGACCGGCTCGAGCATGCCCTTCATGGCAGCTTCTACGTCTGCGATTGCCTGGTAGATAATGCTGTACAGCTTGATGTCGACCTTCTCACGGTCGGCAACGGACTTCGCCATGACATCCGGACGAACGTTGAAACCGATGATGATCGCGTTCGATGCAGAAGCCAGGGAAACGTCGGATTCGTTGATGGCACCGACACCGCTGTGGATGACCTTTACCACAACTTCCTCGTTGGAAAGCTTCATCAGAGACTGCTTAACAGCCTCAACGGAACCCTGAACGTCAGCCTTGATGATGAGGTTGAGTTCCTTAACATTGCCCGCCTGGATCTGCGAGTACAGACCGTCGAGGGTCAGCTGCATCTTCGTGTTGTCGAGCAGTTTCACCTTATTCTGGGCAATGAATGTCTCTGCAAAATGTCTTGCCTCTTTATCGGTGGTCGTGGATATCACGATCTCACCGGCATTCGGTACGTCATTCAGACCGAGGATCTCGACTGGGGTCGAAGGCGTCGCAGCCTCGATCTTGCGGCCCTTTTCATCCATCATCGCACGAACCTTACCATAGCAGGATCCGACGGTGATGTTGTCGCCGACATGCAGGGTACCCTTCTGGACCAGAATGGTCGCAACAGGGCCCTTACCTTTATCCAGTTTTGCCTCGATAACGAGACCGCGAACGTTACGGTTCGGGTTCGCCTTCAGTTCCTTCACATCGGCAACAAGGAGAATCATCTCCAGCAGTTCGTCGATGCCCTGGCCGGTCTTTGCGGAAACCGGTACGAAGATGGTGCTGCCGCCCCAATCCTCGGGAACCAATTCATATTCACTAAGTTCCTGCTTAACACGCTCGATATTGGCGCTGGGTTTATCGATCTTATTGATCGCTACGATGAT
>DBXX01000070.1:0-8660 GCA_002309675.1 Lachnospiraceae bacterium UBA1201 | reverse complement strand
ATCGCGATATCCGTAGATTTTGCACCACGCATACGCATAGCGGTGAATGCTTCGTGTCCGGGCGTATCTAAGAAGGTGATCATACGGTTGTTGATACCTACCATGTATGCACCGATATGCTGGGTGATACCGCCTGCCTCGCGGGCAATGACGTTCGTATTACGAATGCAGTCCAAAAGGGAAGTCTTACCATGGTCAACGTGACCCATAACGCAGACTACAGGAGGACGTGTAACCAGCGTATCAGCCGGATCCTCGGTATCGCGCAGCATCTCTTCGATGATGTCGACCTTCTCTTCATGCTCGCAAAGGATCTCGTAATCGATCGCGATCTCTTCGGCCTGCTCGAATGTCAGGTCGCTGTTGATCGTGTATACCTTACCCTTTAAGAACATCTTCTTGATCAATGCTGCCGGCTGGATCTTCATCTTCTCAGCCAGATCGCTGACGGTAATGGAATCGCCGACCAGGATCGACTTGATCTTCTCTTCTTCTTTTTCGTGTTCCGGCTTCTTCGGAGCGGCTCCCTTTAACTTGCTGAGGTTCTTGATATTCTCCTCTTTGCGGATGCCGTTTCCATACTGCTTGCTCTTCTCGCGTGTCTCACGCTCTTTCTTATTCGTCGCCTTTCCGCCGCGCATCTCGGTCTTCGTCTGGCCGAATCCCATGCCGCCCGAAGAAGAGGAACTCTTGCGGGCTGCGGGCTTGCGGTTGTTGTTATTCTCGTAATCGGCGTCTTTATCCTTATTGAAGCCTTCTTCCTTACCGAAACCTGCATTGCGGTAATCGGGGCGTCCACCCTGATTTCCCTGTCCGAAACGATTTCCCTGCGGACGTCCGCCCTGACCGGGAGCACCGTTTGCGGGACCTCTGCGTGCACCGTTTCTGTCAAAAGCGCCCTCGGGACGGCCCTGTCCGGAGAAGCCTCCGGAACGCTGTCCCTGGCCCTGGGCAGCAGGACGACCCTGACCGTCTCTGCGGAAATTACCGCCTTCCTGTCTGGGGCGACCCTCACCGCGAACCGGTCTCGCCTCGCCACGTGCAGGACGAACTGGCTTCGTCTTCGGTGTATCTACCGGGATCTCGATCTTCGCCACGATGACCTGGTCCGCACTGCGGATCTCATTGGCCAGTTCTCCGGTCTTCACAGGCTGCGTAGCTTCCTTCGTTTCTTTCTTCTCTTTAACCGGTTTTGTCTCCTTCGTCTCAGCAGCTACAGGCTCCTGAACAGCAACAGGTGCTTCTGCAGCAGGCGCAGGAGCTGCCTCTGTCTTAGGCTTAACAGCAACCTTCTCGGGCTTAGCCTCTGTAGCGATCGTTTCTGCCACCGGAGCTGCCTTCGGCGCCTTCACGGGCTCTTCCGGCTTCTCCACTACCTTCTTTGCTGTAGGGCGGGTGCTCTTTGCAACATCCGACTTCATATTCTGCGGGCGAACGACCGTAGCATATTTTGTCGTGCTGTGCTGCGGACGAACGACCGTAGCATAACGCTTCTTCTTCGCCTCGCCTTCCGCTGCGGAAGCGGTTTTAGCCTCCTCGGCCGGAGCCGCTGCCGGCTTCTTTATTTCTTTTTTCTCTTTGTCGTTGATCTCTGCCATATATCTCCTCCGTTACTGCTTATCGTTTGTGAAATAATTGATGATCGTACGGGCAATGCCTGCATCATTTACGCTAATGACCGCACGCGTTTCACTCCCGATCGCTTTTCCAAGTGTTTCCATGTCAAATCGTTCATAAAGAGGTACCTGATAATAAGTGGTTTTATCGCGGAACCGCTTCTTCGTGTTATCGGACGCTTCTTCGGACACGATGACGACCTTTGCCTTGCCGTTTCGGATCGATTCCTCACAGAGGAATTCCCCCGATGCGACCTTTCCGGCCTTCTTCGCGATGCCGAGCATCGACAATATCTTTTTATCCAAGCGTATCCATCTCCTTTTCCAAAACCGAGAAGATCTCTTCGGAAATGTTCGTCTTCAGGGAGCGGTTTAAGCCTTTATTCTTATGGGCTGCCTTCAGACATTCCGGATTCTTGCATATGTATGCGCCGCGACCGTTTTTCTTACCGGTCGAATCCAGAACGATCTCTCCTTCCGGCGTCAGCACCACCCGTATCATTTCCTTTTTCGGTTTCATTTCCCCGCAGCCTACACAAAGGCGTAACGGGACTTTCTTAACAGTTTGTTTTGTCACGAATGCTTTCTCACCTCTTTATGATCTGCAATGATCATTCCTCTTCGTTTTCGGAGGTCTCCTCAGAAGCCTCTTCAGCCTCTTCATAATCCTCATCTTCGTCGTAGTATTCCTCAGCGCCTTCTTCGCCCTCTTCAAATTCGCTGTAGCCCTCGTACTCTTCGCCGTCGTAGCCGAGTTCTTCGAACAGACCGCTTTCCTTCGCCTGGGTCTCGGACTTGATGTCGATCTTGTAACCGGTCAGGCGGGCAGCCAGACGGGCGTTCTGACCTTCTTTACCGATGGCCAATGAGAGCTGGTAATCCGGAACGATGACGATGGCGTCGCGCTCTTCCTCATCTGCCCAAACACCGATGACCTTTGCGGGGCTCAGTGCGTTCTCGATCAGGAGCGCGGGGTTCTCGTTCCAGTTGATGATATCGATCTTCTCGCCGTTGAGCTCATTGACCACGGCGTCGATACGTGCACGCTTCATACCGATGCATGCGCCGATCGGATCTACGTTCGGATCGTTCGACCAAACTGCCATCTTCGTACGGGAACCTGCCTCACGGCTGATCGCCTTGATCTCAACAATGCCGTCACGGATCTCGGTAACTTCGTTCTCAAACAGGCGCTTAACGAGCTCCGGATGGGAACGGGAAACCGTTACACGCGGTCCGCGGGATGCGTCCTTTACTTCAACGACATAAAGTTTGATTCTCTGACCCGGGCGATAAACCTCACCCTTCGGTATCTCGGATGCCTTCAGGTTCGTCTCGATCTTACCGAGATTGATGTTGACATCCTCTTTATCTTTCACATAGTGCTGAACGATACCTGTGATGAGATCCTTCTCCTTCTCGTAGTACATCTCGAAAAGGTTCTTTCTCTCTTCCTCACGAAGCTTCTGAATGATGACATTCTTCGCTTCGCCGGCAACGATACGGCTAAAATTCTTCGACTCCTTCTGGTCGCGGAAAATATCACCGAGTTCAACGCCGGGATCCTTTTCCTTTGCAGCCTCGAGCGAGATCTCACAGGTCGGATCGGCAACGGTCTCAACGACCGTCTTCTCCACCCAAACGCGAAGCTCGCCGGTCTCGCGGTCGATCGTTACGAAAACATTGTCCGCCTTGCCGAAATTCTTACGGCAAACGCCGAGCAGGGACTGCTCAACTGCGTCCAGAATGACTTCCTTCTTAAAGCCTTTCTCTTTCTCCAGTTGCTCGAGAGCCTCGATCAGCTCTCTGCTGTCCTTGTTTTCTTTGGTATCCTTTGCAGCCTTTCTCATTTTTTTAAAGTCCTCCTCTATCTTCTTAGTGCTGTCTTCGTTTTAGAAATCGATCGCCTGACGTATAAGTGCGATCTCTTTTCTGGAAAATGTCCGCTGTTCGGTATCCGAAAGCGCTATCGTCACGGTTTCCTCATCATAGGAAACCAGGGTTCCCGTAAAATCTTTGGTTTTGGGCGCCGCCTTTTTCTTCTTCGTAGCGGGCTCTTCATCCTGCGAAGTCTCATGGAGCGAAACCGGTTTATAAAGTTTGATCTCTACATCCTTACCGATATTTCTCGCAAAATCCTTCGGTTTCACTAGCGGTCGTCCCAGGCCGGGCGAACTCACTTCCAAGATGTAATTATCCTCGATTGGGTCCGTTTCGTCGAGTTTATCGCTGACATAACGGCTGACTGTCTCGCAGTCATCGATCGTGATCCCGCCTTCTTTGTCGATGTAATAGCGCAGGTAGTAGTTCCCGGCTTCCTTTACATACTCAACATCCACCAGTTCAAAATGGTTCTCGGCAATGACCGGCGCTACCAGCTCTTCGGCCAATGCAACGATGTCTTCGGATTTTTTCATTTGAAATCCCTCTTTTGTGATCTGTTCAACATATGCTCATAGGCTGTTTTAGCAAATAGAAAAGTGGGCTTTGCAGCCCACTTAACATACTCACTATAACAACTGTATCGAAGTTTAGCACACTTTTTTCGTAAAATCAATACCCAAATCGAAAATTTTTACGAAAAGGTTTAAAAACTCTATAAATCCTTTAAAAGAACACATCCACGAACGAATTCGCGGATGTGTTTTTAAATCATTATTCTACAGTTAACTGATTATTCAACATCCGTAGTCGGATCAACCGTTACCTTCTCAACCGTAGCAGCAGCCTTAACAGCATTTACCACTTCCGGTGAAGCGTTGATGGTCACGTTACGGTTAACCTGCGCGTCATAACCCTTTGCCTTTACCAGGTCAGCGAGGTCTACGCCGGTAACTTCCTTCATGGACTCGAATACCTGCGCCATAACGCCGGTAACATTGCCCGCAACACTGGTAACACCGTTACCGTTGCCGCTGTCCATGATCATGATCTTATCGATCTGGCTCAAAGGCTCAGCGATCTTACCTGCAACGTCAGGAAGAACACGGATGAGCATTTCGGCAACCGCTGCTCCGGTGTACTGCTGATAAGCCATAGCCTTTTTGGACATTGCCTCAGCTTCTGCGATACCTTTTGCACGGATCGCTGCAGCTTCCGCCATACCACGCTGGCTGATAACGTCTGCTTCTGCCTGACCGGTGGTCTTAATAGCCTCAGCTTCTGCAACCGCCTTAATGCGCTTTGCTTCTGCCTCTGCTTCTGCGAATTTCTTACGAGCCTCTGCCTCTGCTTCTGCCTCTGCGATCTTACGATACTTCTCGGCATCTGCGATGGTCTGTGCTTTTTCTTTGTCGGCCAATGCGGGCTCAACAACTTCAGCACGAAGGCTTTCCTTCTTGCGCTCTGCCTGCTTAGCAGCCAGTTCGATGTTCTTCTGCTCCTTAGCGATCTGAATCTGTACCTGAGCAGCTTCGATGTCCTTCTGACGCTCCTGACGCATGAGTTCTACGTCGAGAGCTGCAGCAACGACTTCCTTCTCGGTGATATTCTTCTGAATATCGTATGCGGAGTCAGCCTTTGCCTTAGCAGCCTGCTGTTCCTGCATGTAAGCAGCTTCCTGAACGGCTTTCGCCTTAGCAGCTTCACTGATCTCAGTCTCAGCCTGCAATCTGGCCTGCTCACCGGCTCTTCTCGCCTTGGAAGTCTCGATCTGTGCTTCGCGGTTTGCTTCTGCCTTCGCGATCTCAGCGTCTTTCTTCTTCTCAACGATCTGCTTAACACCGAGTGCCTGGATATATCCGTTGGAGTCATTGATATCCTTAATGGTGAATACCTTTACTTCGAGGCCCATCTCCATGAGCTCGGTACCAACAACTTCCTGTACCTTTGCGGAAAATGTTTCACGATCACGATAGATCTCTTCGACGGTCATCGTGGATACGATTTCACGAAGTTTACCTTCGAGTACGTTCGTAGCGGTATCACGAATGGAACGCTCGATCTCTGTCTCGTTTCTACCGGTGAACTGCTCGATCGCGTTGAAGATCGCGTTCGCTTCGTTCTTAACCTTAATAACCGCGGTACCAACTACAGCGATCGGTACGCCCTGTGAAGACATACTCTCATCGGTGGTAACATCCAACTGGATATTACCGAGGGAAATGGTGTCCACACGTTCGAGAACGGGGATGACCAGACCACCGCCACCGGTGATGATACGCTTATGAAGACCGGTAACTACCGCAGCCTTATCCTGCGGAACTTTTCTCCACATGGAGAAGATGATGGAAAAGATCAAGATGATACCAATGGCAACAATAATGCCAATGATCCATGCCTTCGGGATCTCAAAACCTGTTAATGTTAACATTTTATTCCTCCTGTTTATAGTGTCCGACGTATGATCGGATCATTCGTGATTAAGGGATCGTCTTTATTCGTCCCCAAGGCGATATTTTTCCGCCATATCTTTCGGGCGGACGATGACCTCGTTCTTTTCGACCCGAACGATGGTCACGGTCGATCCTTGACGGATCACCTGCGTAGGATTATCGGCCTTTGCGGGATAGTTCGTCGTGATGCCGTCAAATGTCGTCACACTGACCGAACCGAAGCCGCCGGCTATGATCGTATTGACCACATGGCCGTCACAACCTACCAGATCTTCGCGGTTAACTGTGGTGTGTTCCACCTTACGCAAGGTGCGTATCAAACTCTGAATGATGACAGCGCCGAGATATCCGACTGCCACTCCGATAAGTACGACCATCCATGTTTTCATGGAGTCGCCCAGGATCTTACCCATGGCACCGAACAACATAAGGCCTACACAGATGCTGTGGAGCGAAGCAGGCAAAAGTGCGATCGAGATATCACCGATATCGAAACCAAAATCGAAACCTACATCCGGTCCGTCTGCGTCTGAGTCCACGGAAGCATCAAATATTCCGCCAAGGATCAGCGTGATCAACGGTATCGCAAAACCTACTACTAAGCATATCGTATATACCGTATCCATGAAGCTCCCTCCTTCCCCGCGGCAGATTTTCTATTTCGTCTGTTCTTACGATCCGTGATCTTTTATACACTAAAAGCGAAATCCGAAGGACCGGTTTCCGCTTTTAGAAAACGATATCGTAAAAACATCCGTTTTTTCTACCCGCAACTGTATTATATCAGACTACGGGCCTACGTTTATTACTTTTTTCTTTCGCTTTTCGCACAAATATAGTTCTTTGCGACCAACATCTCCGCGCAGAGTACGGCACCGCCGGCAGCACCTCGAAGTGTATTATGGGATAGGCCGACAAACTTCCAGTCATAGACGGTATCTTCGCGCAGGCGGCCGACACTTACGCCCATGCCGTTCTCGTAGTCAACATCGAGAGCGACCTGCGGACGATTATCCTCTTCCAGATACTGGATGAACTGCTTCGGAGCGCTGGGAAGCTCGAGTTTCTGAGGCTCGCCGGAAAATGCGAGGAGCTTCTCGATGAGCTGCTCTTTCGTAACCTTCTTCTTAAACTTAACAAAGACTGCAGCGGTATGACCGTTCAGTACCGGAACACGGATGCACTGGCAGGTGATCACAGGGCTGGTAGCCGGTACGATCACACCGTCCTTTACCTGGCCCCACAGACGCAGGGGCTCCTTCTCGCTCTTCTCTTCCTCACCGCCGATATACGGGATGATATTGCCCACCATCTCGGGCCAGTCCTTAAAGGTCTTACCTGCGCCGGAGATCGCCTGATAAGTCGTAGCAACTACTTCGTAGGGCTCGAACTCCTTCCAAGCAGTCAATACCGGAGCATAGCTCTGGATGGAGCAGTTCGGCTTAACAGCGATGAAACCGTACTTCGTTCCCAGACGCTTCTTCTGCGCATCGATCACCTCGAAATGCTCGGGGTTGATCTCCGGAACCACCATCGGAACATCCGGTGTCCAGCGGTGTGCGCTGTTATTGGAAACAACGGGTGTCTCGGTCTTAGCATAAGCTTCCTCTGCAGCGGCAATGGCTTCCTTCGTGCCTTCGTATGCGCTGAATACCATATCGACCTGCGATGCGACCTTCTCGACTTCGTCTACATTCAGAACGACCAGTTTCTTTACTGCCTCCGGCATCGGGGTGTCCATCTTCCAACGATCGCCTACAGCCTCTTCATATGTCTTACCGGCGGAACGCGGGCTCGCTGCAACTGCAACGACCTCAAACCAGGGATGCTCTGCCAGGATCGAGATAAAACGCTGGCCTACCATACCTGTTGCGCCCAAAACGCCTACTTTTAATTTTTTGTCCAATCTCTTCATAATGTCCTCCATTCCGATGTCCACCGTGAAAAAGCAAATTTCCGTCTCACGCGGACATTCCTCTATATGATGTACGGCTCCGACAAATACCTCTAAAACGTAAGATAGTAGCGACGAGAAATCTCCATCGCTACTATCAATAAGCTCCTGGGGGGACTCGAACCCCCGACCTGCGCATTACGAATGCGACGCGCTACCAGCTGCGCTACAGAAGCAACCATATGTTTTTTCGGTATGTTACCGGGTCATCTTAAAGATGACTTACGTTATGTTAACACATTGCCCAAGGGATGTCAAGTCAATTTTTTAGTTTTCTTTGTACTTTTTACTGAGCACGAGGAAGCAGATCAAGTGTACACTGAAAGTGATGGCCCATGAGATCGGATAGGTAATGTAGATCATGCTCGCATTATGGAAATCCGGCATCGGGAAGACCGTCCACAGCCATACCAGACGCAGGAAACAGGCCCCGATCAGGGATACAATGGTCGGCATGACCGAATAGCCCATGCCGCGTATGGATCCGACGCAGACATCCATCATACCGCAAAGCATATAGGTCGTCATGATCATCCACAGTCGGACCATACCGGCATCGACGATGTCCGGATTTCCGGTGTAGATCCCCAAAAGCGGGCGTCCGAAGAAAAGAGCTGCATAGCCGAGCACGGCGCCCACGACGATCACACACACCTCGGTAGTCCATAGGATGGGACGCACACGGTGCTTCTGCCCCGCGCCGATATTCTGACTGGTGAAAGAAATAGAGGCCTGATGAAAGGCGTTCATCGATAC
>DBXX01000008.1 GCA_002309675.1 Lachnospiraceae bacterium UBA1201 | reverse complement strand
CGCCTCGTTATGACCGCTTCGATATCTCTCCTTAAGCAGTGCCTAACTATGATATAACGGTTTCACTCGTTTGTCAAGCGTTTGTCGCCTTTTTATCAGCGGCATTGATAATCATATCAAAACCGCCCTCGTTTGTCAACACCTTTTTTCGCATTTTTTTCGGATTATTTTCCGGGTCCCCGGAAGGTTTCGAAACCATTCCTCAATTAAGGCTTTCGATTTCTCCGACCAGATCCCGGATCACCTCGCCGGCCATCATCAGGCCTACGGTTCCCGGAACATAGGAAATGCTTCCCGGTGCCTGTTTTACACGTGTTTTCTTACCGCTGCCAGACGTGTTTTCCGCATCTTCGGCGGAGGCATTTCCCCCGTTCGGATCCTGCGGCGTCATCGCCGTTTCTTCCGAATACACGACCTTCAGGTGATCGATGCCGCGCTTTTTCAGTTCGCGACGCATGACGCGCGCCAACGGGCAAGTCCGGGTCTGGCTGATGTCCGCCACACGAAAGCCCTGTGCGCTTAATTTATTGCCCGCGCCCATCGCGCTGATGATCGGAATGCCGCGCTCTTTAGCGATCTCTGCCAGGCGCAGCTTCCCGCTCACCGTGTCGATCGCGTCCACGATATAATCAAACTGATCGAACGGAAAATCCCCCTCTGTCTCCGGAAGGAAGAACTTTTCATAGGTGCAGACCCGCACATCCGGGGAGATCTGCTTCACCCTCGCGCACGCCGCTTCTGTCTTCGGCTTGCCGATCCAGTCGGTTGTGGCCAATATCTGGCGGTTCAGGTTCGTTGCGCTCACGGTGTCATGATCCACCAGATGAAGCGTACCGACGCCCGCGCGCGCCAATGCCTCGACTGCATAGCCGCCGACGCCGCCCAGGCCGAACACCGCCACCCGCGCATCGCGAAGGCGAAGCAGTGCATCCGTTCCTATTAACATACGTGTGCGCGCGTAGATGTCCTCGACCGGTTGCCCCGGAAGCACATCCGAAGCGACTAAAAACGCACGTCCGTTATAAACTTCCACAACATTGACCGAGCAGTTCGGCGGCACCTTGCCGTGCCAGAAATCCGTCGGATCTTTATATACAGAGTTCAGCAGGCCGCGGGTCGCGCAGCCATGTGTCGAAAGCAGGACGTTCGCATCACGCAGATCCTCGCGCGCCATCAGTTTCTTAAGGAAAGCCCCCGTGCGCTCGCAGACCTCGCGTGCCGTCTCGCCGCCCTCCGGCGGAACGAACTGAAACGTATCATACATAAACCGCCCGAATTCTTCCTTCGGAACCTCGCAGTCCTCACCTTTGCAAGTCAGGCCTTCCCAGACGCCGAAATTGATCTCCTGGATCGCAGGGTCGATCTCGATCTCGCAGTCGGTCGCAAGGTTCTCTTCGAGAACGATCTTCGCCGTCTGCATCGCACGCGTCAGCGGGCTCGAGATCACGGCATCAAAATGCACGTCTTTAAGCCCCTGTCCGGCCACATGCGCAAGTGCCAAGCCGTTCTCATTCAGCGGGATATCCAGCCGCCCCTGCAGCCGTCCGAGCAGGTTGTACTGCGTCTGCCCGTGACGAATGATGTATATCTTCATAAGATCATCTCCATCCCCGTCTTCTGCACGCCCATTCCGAGACTCTCGTAAAACGCGCGCGCCGCGTCATTGCCCTCCCACACGTTCAGTGTGATGTTGTAGCAGCCGTTTTCACGTGCAAAAGCTGCGATGTATTCATAGATCGCGCGGCCAATGTGCTGCCCGCGGACCGCCTGATCCACACAAATATCGTCAATATAAAGCGTGATATGATCCGGCTGGTTGTTGTTCCCGATGTGCGACTGGAACACGCAGAATCCATAGCCCTGCACGGTCCCGGCATCATCCGCCGCGACGAAGACGGGCGTCTCATCCGATTTCAGAATATCACGAAGCTGTTGTGCGTTGTACTTCGTTTTATCCGCCAAAAACAGGTCCGGCCTCCGGACCTGATGCACATTATTTACCTGAACCAGTAGCTCCAGGATGCGGGGAATATCCGTTTCAATTGCTCTTCGTATTGTCATATTATGTCCTTAAATCCTCTGTAAATGATACTTCGGATTTCTCTGTGCTTTGTATCATTTATAGTAATCTGCCAAATGCGCCGCCGTCAGCGCTTTACGTATTCCGATACCCATCGTGAAGCAGAACGCGATCTTCAGCGCATCGAACAAAAGGAAAGGAACGACGCACACCCCGAGGGCCGCGATGAAGTTCATCTTCGTCACGAATACAAACCAAACTGTGCCGAACAGGTAGCAGACCGCCAGACCCAAAACCATGCCGACTACATGCATGTAACATTTCTTATATGAGAAGCGGTCAATGAATACTCCCGCAATCAGCGCCAGAAAGATGAAGCCGATGATATAGCCGCCGGTTGGACCGGAAATCTTCTGCAAGCCGCCCTGATATCCTGAAAAAACAGGAAGTCCGACCGTTCCGAGCAAAATATAGACAAGCGTTGCCACCGTGCCCTTAAACGTGCCCAGCACATACACGGTCAGCAGGACGGCCAGAACACCGAGCGACACCGGAACCGCTCCGATCGGAACCGAGATGGGACCCAGCACGCAGCACACCGCCGTCATCAGCCCGATGATCGTAAGCGACCTCGTTGAAATTACTTGTTTAACTTTTTCTTCTGCCATAGTGATGCCTCTTTTCCGCTACGAACCGTAGCCTTGTGATACGCCGGTTATTCTAGCACGAAAGCCCTTCGTTGTCAACGTGGCCGCCGCCACATCACAGTGACAAAACGTACGCTTCCGCCTCAAAAAAATCGTCAAATACCGGCGCAGGCGCAGGCGGTTCTTTGCGCGTCATAAACACATGATATGGGATTCCGAAATCCTTCATAAAACGGCTGATAAACTCCTCGCCGTAGTATTCGCACATAACTGCGTGGTCATCCAATGTCCGCGCCGCCACGTGAAAGCCGAGTTCCCTCTGATAGGTCTCGACCAGAGGTTCTCTCGCCTCCCGTCCCGGTTCCCGCGTGCAGATGCAGCCCAGACGCACGACCCGCTCCCGCAAAAGCGGCGCGACACATTTGACAAAACCGCGCCGCGGGCGAGTCGAAAACAGCGACACCAGCCAGCCGTCAGCGGTGATCGAAAAGCCCGCGTCCCCATCGTCCGTCAGATAATTCTCCTGCTGATCGTAATCATTGTCCTCGGGCGGCGCCAGAAAGCAGCCACGCTTCATCCCGGCCCGCTTTTCGGCAAATGTTTTCCGGAACGTTTCACCGTCCACACACCGCAAAACGGTCGTTAAACCGTTCGCCTCAAAGGTCATCATTGCCCCGATCTCCATAAAACCCCTCTCTTTCAAAAACACGACGCCCGGGCGGAAGCCTTCACCGGTCTCCGTCCGGGCGGTCATATATAAGTCATCTGCGCGACTGTCAGTCCGAAACTTACAGCGTTCCGCCGTGATCCACCATGTCAAGAATGTACATCACGATAAAGAAGACGGTGAGCGCGCCCCAGATCAGACCTGTAAGCGTGTACGGCAGGCGCTTCGTCCGAAGGCCGTAGTAGTAAAAGCTTACGGTACAGAATGATCCGACTAAGGCATACATGCCGAAATTCTGCTTACCCTGAAGTACGATCTCCAGGATGAACATGATGATCGCCAGAATGATGCTGACGATGCTCGCGATCCGGATACCCTTCGATTCGATCTCGATCAGATAGAGTTCCTTGATCTTAGGGTCTTTTTCTTTACTGGTTTTCTCCTGCTCAGTGTTTTCACTCATACAAACACACCTCCCATGATACTAGTTCGCATCCCGAACCATGACGTTTCCTCCCCGATCATGCCCGTTTTGCCGTTTCATTTTCCTGCACATATTCTATCATTTACGACGCCGTGTGTCAATACGCATGAGCCTATTTCGAGACTCGGTACCGTCACGTATCGGAAAATGCTTCTCATGCGCGAAGGCTCACCTTTCGATGAGCCCCCGACTAATATCTTCGGCTCCGCGGCCGAATTATTTCAGTTTGTCTTTTTGTGTAAAAATGCAGCGTTGAAAAATACGGACATTATTCAGTCCATACTTCTTTACGCTGAAGTGAATAGATCCACCGGCATATTCGATCTTCAGGAAAGACTTGCTGAGAACTGCAAAAAGCAGAACGAAAAAAATCCCAGAGAAAAGGAATACCAACTTAAGCAGCGTCTCTTTGAGCATCAAACCGGCAACGGCGAGCAGGGCACCCAGAATAACGAATATCCAAGGCCGGAAATATGTGATCGATACTCCGGTAATATCCTCTATGTTTACGATCTCTTCCTGCTTCACCTTACTGATCACACCCTGATCGCCATAGTAGTACAGTCTCTTATTGGTAATAACGGAATCCTCGGATTTCCATCCTTCGCCCGCTACCAAGTTCAGTCCATAGCCGTTCTTCAAAGAGCATATCGCCCGCTCCGACGGGTCGACAAACCCGGTAGCTCCCGTCGACGAAACGTAACTAACGTGTTCGATCCTACCAGGGCCACCCCCATTCAAACTACTCGTCGGATCTACCGACGCTAAGATCGACTGCGCAGACGGGGTTCCGTTCAATCCGCTCGCTACCTCGACTTTCGTTCCGCAAACGGTACAAAAGCCCGCACCATCCGGAACCGCAGATCCGCATTTAGGACAATTCATTGCCATCTTTCTCATCCTCCCATCATTGAATTGTAGTCGCACATGTACACCCCCGTGTGTTGTCTTTAGTATACCACCAGATGAACAGGCAAGTCAATCCGCAACGTCAAAAACAGTGGCCTTTCATAGCCTGTCTCAAAAAATAACGCCGTCGCACCTCGATGGAACGACAGCGTTTCATTTCGTATTATGTTTCCGCTATTTACCGCAGTTCTGCCCGGATCGCAGCCAGGAAGTCGTCGAACTCCTCAAATGCCTGAAGGTCCGGATTATCCTTCTTGATCTGCTCCGTGGAGCGGAACAAAAAGCCTGCGCGGCTCGCGCGGATCATGGCCAGATCGTTGAAGCTGTCGCCGGCCGCGATCGTGTCGAAGCCCATGGACTGCAGGGCGCGGACCGTGGTCAGTTTCGACTGCTGGCAGCGCATCTTGAAGCCCGTGATCTCGCCGTCTTCCGCCACCTCGAGCGTGTTGCAGAACAGCGTCGGATAGCCCAGCTTCTTCATCAGCGGCATCGCAAACTGGGTAAATGTATCACTGATAATGATGACCTGCGCCTCTGCGCGCAGCGCGTCCAAAAACTCCTTCGCACCCGGCAGCGGATCGATCCGGGAGATCGTGTCCTGGATCTCCTTCAGGCCCAGACCGTGCTCCTTCAGAACGCCGATCCTCCACTTCATCAATTTATCGTAATCGGGTTCGTCCCTCGTGGTCTTCTTAAGCTCCGGAATTCCGGATTCCTCGGCAAATGCGATCCAAATCTCGGGGACTAAAACGCCCTCCATGTCCAAACATACTACATCCATGTTTCGATATCCTTTCATGTTCCAATTTTTAAAGCGGCGTACCTCTCCGCGCCATACTGCCGTGAAGTCTTCACGGGTTCCGTAGAAGAAAATGCCCTCGGTATAGCGGCACCAGTCTTCACCGAAAAGTCCGGTCTTGAAACCAAACAGAGCGCTCGCAAGCGTAACCACGTGCGCATCATGCGAACAGATGATGTCCAGTTCTCCCGGTTCCCCCTGATTTCGGAAGATGCGGTCCAAAACGGGGCCGGCCATCTCCAGCAGTGTATTTCCGCAGGTCTTATCTAAGATCCCGCGCTCCAGAGAATAGAAATATTCATACCATCCGATCTGCTTCTGAAACCACGCTTTCTCCGATCCCATGCCGCCCGTATAGACCTGGTCCACGACCACCTGAGGATCCCCGATCCCCGCGCCGCGAGCGATCTCCTGTGCCGTCTGCAGGCAGCGGTCCACAGGACTGGCTTCGATTCTGCCTATGGGACGGTCTAAACTTCTGCCGATCTCGCGTGCGATCTCGATGCCCTCCGGTGTCAGCGTCAGCTTTGAGTAATCTCCGTCCGCCGGGTGGTCGAAACGAACGGAATGTCGCATGAACACCTTTACGTTCCGATCCGGCGGAAGGTTTAACGCATCCGCTTTCATCTCTTCACAAATCGAATTAAAAACCATGACTTGGTACTCCGTATTCTATTACCCTTCCAAAGATCCGGTGATCCGGCATCTTTGTTTCCGGCGCCGGTCGCGCCGTACATGGAACATCTTACCATGAATTGGGAAAACTTACAATGTTATTATCACACTTACTCTCTTATGTGTCTTTCCGGGAGACGTCGGCTCCGGAATGTTTTTACGACCGCTTCGTCGTTGCTGCCCTTCGGACGAACCAGGCGGTCAATGCCAGGAGAATGGGGAAAAAGATCCCCGCCAGGATGCCTGCACGGATGTTTTCCCCTGCCCGGTTCGATACATAGCCCACGATCGCGGGACCGACCGCACCGCCCAGATCGCCGGACAGCGCCAGGAGCGCAAACATGGCCGTGCCGCCCTTTTGCAGCCGCGCCGAAGAAATGCTTAAGGAGCCCGGCCACATGATTCCTACCGAAAATCCGCACAACATACATCCAACCAGTCCCATGACGGGCCATTTCGCCAGCGCCGCCAGCAGGTAACTGCCCAGACACAGCGCGCCCGAGGCGATCATGAACCCCGTCAGTTCTACACGCTCCCCGTATTTGGCATACCACACGCGGCTCAGCCCCATGAGCACTGCAAACCCGCAGGGTCCCAGCAGGTCGCCCACGGCTTTATTCACGCCCAGTGAGGATTCGGCAAATGCGGATGCCCACTGCGACATGGATATCTCCGAAGCTCCCGCGCACACCATGAGCACGATAAACAGCCAGAACAGCTTCGTTTTCAGAAGATTGGCGATCGTCATGCTTTCGCCTTCTCTAACTATAGGTTCGATGGGACAGGTCGCAAAATTATATATATTGTACAGCGGAACGACCGCCCATATACATGCCAGGATGCGCCAGTTCTCCGTTCCGAACAGCAGGAAAAAAACCGTCGACCCCAGGATCGTACCCACGCAGCCCCAACAATAGAAAGAATGCAGCAAACTCATCATGCCGGCCTTATCCTCGAACGGACAGGCCTCGATGATCGGGCTTCCCAAAACTTCGAGCAGCCCGCTTCCGATTGCATATGTGATCACGCACGCCAGGATCCCGAAAAACGGATGCGGGCTCAGATCCGGAATAAAAGCCAGCCCCAGCAGTCCCACGCCCGACAGGATCTGCGAGATCACGATGCAGATCCGATAACCGATCCGATCTACAAACTTAGCGCACAGCAGGTCCACGACTAGCTGCGTCAGGAAAAAAGCTAGCGGGATCAGAGCCAGATCCGCATAAGATAAGCCATACGACCGGTGCATCGTAAGGAAAAGCAGCGGCAGAAAATTCGCCGAAATAGCCTGCGTCACAAACCCAAGATAGCACGCAAGCTTTGTTTTTTTGTAATTGTGGTTCGGTCTCATGCTTCGTTTACTCATCTGCCCGCTCCTCATAATACGCATGCACCAAACTCTTATAGCCCAGTTCCTTCAGCGTTTCGTATCGGGCATTATAGCGTGCTTTCGTGCGCTTCCCGGTGATCAGGTACCGCACGCAATCCTGTGCGTAGCGATCGATCTCCTGCAGTCCCTGCGTCGTGGTGATCACGGAGAAATACCAGAAACTCCAGGTCAGGTCATGATCCCCGGAACTCTCCATCAGTTTGCGGTTGAATACGCGGATAAACGCCTTTGCGGCCGTCCTGCCTTCGAGCTCGTTGCGGTTCGCCCAGCGTTTAAGCGCCCGTGTCTTGCGGCGCATCTTCGCCTTCAGTTTTTCCACGGATACCGGGGCAATGTCTATCTCCTCCCCGCGCACGAAAAATCCCAGAAATGTAAAGCCGTCCGCAGGATCCCGGAAGCATTCTTTCGCGGGATTGACGCTCAGGCCGTGCTCATTGAGATATCGGCGAATGAAGTCCGCGTGCGCCTCAACCTCCTCCTTCGTTTTCGCAAACAGGATGATATCGTCGGAGTAACGCGCATAGAGGACGCCCTTCTCGAAAAACAGCGCGTCCAGATCCATGAGGTAGACATTGGCCAGAAAGGCCGCGATCGGCGTGCCCGCCATGATGCCCTTCGGCTCCGTGATATGCCGGCCGTCCTCCAGGAGCGCGTCCGGCTCGCACAGCAACTGCTCCAGAAAGTCGCAGAGTTTCGGATCATCGGCTGCGATCTGCCGCACACGCGACAGAATCCGCTCCACCGGGATCGAATTGAAATAGTTGCTCACGTCCACCTTATAGGAGTACATCTGCGACAGATCCCGATCCCGCTGCAGGTAGCGGATGGCATCCTTCGCGCTGCGCCCCGGGCGGAACGAAAACAGCCCCGGCGCAAAGCAGTCGTCATACTTGCGCAGCAGCAGATAGGTCAGCAGTTTCAGCACCATGTTTTCCGCAGGCGGATAGGTGTAGACCGTCCGCTTTTTCTGCGTGCTCATCTTCGTTATGACAGAACGCTTCGGCAGCGGCCACGCCTCGCCCCGCGCCAGTCGGTCCGTCACCGGCAGGTACGCCTCGCAGTCCATAAACTCTCGCAGCTGCTTTCGAAACAGATCGGCACACATGAGCGACATCTTATATTCATAAAAGAGCTCCCAGCTTTCTTTTTGCGAGAGTTTATCCATGATCGACATATTGCGATGTCCTTCCCAAAACGTGTAAATGTATTGTTTCATTCATACTGTTTATCACAAGACCATTGTACCAAAAAAACGCCGCAGGCGCTATACCTGCAGCGGTTTTTCGGGGAATTTCCACTCCCCTTCAAACGGAATCAAGAAGAAGTTAAATTCAGGAAAATTCCTGAATGTACCGGACCGTACGTGGATGGATTGCCCGCGAAATCCTACTGTGCATCCACGCCGGGCCCACCGCGGGCGCTAGGCGTTCTTTATTCCGATCTGAACACATTCATTTTAAGCGCAGTCTGATCACCGCTGCGCCGTCTCCGACCCGATCAGATACCGAGTGCTTTGTTGGTACGCTCGATCACGTACTGCTTCACATTCCACCAGCCATGGTAGTTGTGATAATAACGCAGATAAGCCACGCCGTTCTTACGGCAGTCATTGCGGCGCTTCTCAGGAGCACTCTTTCGGCCAATGATTTCGACAACCAGCACTCTCTTATCACCGTTGTAGAACGTATACGCCAGGTTCTTATTGTACCCGTAAACTTCCTTCTCCACACGCAGCTGCGGGTATTCCTTCAGGAAAATGCTGTCGAAATACTCCTCATAGGTTCCGGGGAAATTATACTGGTTCTCCTGCGCCGGCATAGTCGGGCCCCACGAAAAACCGGAAGGTTCTTCCTCGGCTGCATACGAAGGTGCTGCACTCGCGCTGCTTGCAGCGCTCACGTTCTGTGCAGTCTGTGCACCCTGCGCATTCTGTTCCTTCTGCGCGTCCACAGCCGCCTGCGTAATGTTTTTCAAAACGTCCATAGCTTCTTTTTCGGCCTTAGCACCGAACAACTTAGAAAACAATCCCATTGATGATACCTCCTTCGCACGTAATACACGATTTATTTCTCTCATTATAACATGTAGGACTATCTAACACAAGTCCTATTTGCCCCTGCGGAAGTCCTAATACGTTTTACGAAGTCTCTCGGTTAGCATCATACTCCACCGATCTCCACTGGCTTAAATCTGGCAAAAGGAAGTGACAATAACCATATGATCACCCAAATCAAGAGAAGCGTCACGAGGATTGGCCACGCCGGAAATGCAGGAGTAAAATGCATAGCATTGTAAATCACATAGCGGAATACAAACCAAAACAACAGCAACAGATACACCGTGGCGAGTGTAGCTATTCCCAGGATCAGAAAGATTTCTGTCCGGCAGATCCGCACACGATCCTGTTTTCTCATCCCGATCGCGTCCAGCATGGTATAGAAACGCCGACTTCGATTGCGATAAAAGGCCAGCAGATAGCCGGCGGCACTTAGTGCAGCGAGGATAGCAACACTACCCAGCAAAACCAGAAAACGTCCCGCCTGCGACAACAGCCAGTGATACGATGCCACCTCCAAAGTGACATCGGAAAGCATGCCCGCGCCATCATCGAGCTCGGTCCATTCCACCCTACCCATCATAATTGCGCCAATATTATCGATATTCGTCGTGAGTGCTTCATAGGAGGGATAATAATACCGCAGAGTACCATTCGCTACCTCGAACTGCTGCCTGTCCTCTTCACGCAAATAAACGTATATGTGCTCCGAATGAAGATCATAAGCTTCATCACTTTCTCGCAGATCCGATGCCCGGTTTTTCACGATCCCACTGATTCGGTAGTCCGAAAGAATATCCCGCCCGGCCTGCTTATTACAGATCGTCAGGTTTTTTCCGATCAAATCCTCTGAAATGGGCCCTATGTTGTACACCTCCAATAAGTATTCGTCCAATACCACATCGCCCGGAGCCTCAGGCAGACTTCCGTAGATCCACGTTTCATCCTCATCGCTGAAGATACGCTCAGGAAAGACCCCAAAATCCGGATCATAAAGGCCCAACCGGAATAGAGAATTAACATTCATGATATCTTTATAGCGCGGTCGATTCCAATGCGTAAATGTTTCTGCCTCATAGGTCGTTTGATCCATCTTCAGCGAAATATTCCCCGCAGTGTAATAGTCACCTCTACGCAGCATGTACATAATGAACTGCATATAATCCATATCGTCGGTAGACGTCATAGTTTCTTTTGACGCAGCACTTCCAGCCGGTTGAATGCTCGTCAGTATGCTCGCCTGAACACCCGAAGGATCATGGATCCTTCGCATGCCTTCTTCGGCTCTCTGTATCAGTTCATCCAGTCCTGTCCCTTCTTCTATATTCAGAAAACGATAACACAATGCCCTCTTCTTTTCTTCACTGTTTCGTTGGTATCCCATAAATACCTGCAGCACCAAAATGTAAGCCAGAATAAAAAGCATGACCACTGTGATGCCGATCACCATGTGGATCGTACTTCGTTTTCCGGCTCGAAGGTTCCTCGCAGCCGTTCGAATTCGATCAATCCTCTTCATTGCTTTCCCTCCATGCCTTGCGCATTGTCCGTCTCATAAGCATCAATTGAAGCAATACCATCACAGCAATGAGAACCCCGGGAATTATCGGCATATCTACCTTCAGATACATGACGTTTTCCATGTATCCGTTAAGCAGATGCATTGTGATGCCGGACAACACTACTGCTGTGAAAAAAACCAACAATGCCCGAAGCGCAAAGAACGCATAGTACAAGAAAAAAATGGTTCTTTTAGTGCACCCCAATCGATACATCATCTGAACGAACCGCTCGCGCTCCTTAAGCTTAATGCGGAAGGAATTCGAAACGGAATTGAGCAGAATGACCCATAGGAGGATACCGATCACAGCAAAAACGATGCGGCAGAACAGGAGGATCATCAGATATCCATCTATCTCCTGGTTCCATATATCATTTCCCTGAATAACCGCACGGAATTTGTACCACCAGATATGTTCCAAGTTTTTCAGGTAGCCGACCGGTTCTCTCATATCGAAATTAATGTCTTCAAATCCCATTTTTGTCAGTTCATCCAGGTCTGACCTTGTATAACCTGATAACTGAAATCCAAATTCTTCACTATCAAACGCAGCATGCAGCAAGATATCGCCCGTTTTAGGAAGTCGGGTAAAAAAGACCATACAAATTAGGACACAGACCATCAGCAAGGTCTGCATCATATAGGATAATACCCACTCTCGTTTTCCGTATTTTGCTTCGTTCGTTATCAGCCTAAGAATGTCTCTGGTCTTCATCGCTCTCTATTCTTCCATCCTGCAACGTCACGATCCGATCTGTCGCCATGGCATCCTCACGATTGTGGGTAATCAATATCACCGTCTTACCCTGTTCGCATTGCTCCCGAAGTAGTCGCATAATGGTCTGGCCATTTTCATAGTCCAGGTTTCCGCATGGTTCATCGGCAAACAGGACCTGCGGCTCATTCACAATGGCCCTGGCAATGCATACCCTTTGCTTTTCACCGCCGGATAAAACCTTCACTTTCGAATCCTTCTTATGAAGCATCCCAACCTGTGTGAGCGCCCGCTCGATCCTCTCTTTTCGTTCCGCATCCGGAACCTTCGCGATCATCATTACGATCTCTAAATTCTGGTAGACTGTGTACAGTTCTTCCAAAAAATAGTCTTGAAAAATAAAGCCGATCGTATGGCAGCGATAATCGGCTCTTTCATCTTCTTTCATCTCATAGAGCGATGTTTCTCCGATTCGGACGACTCCTTCCGTAGGAGAAAGCAATCCTCCCAACATCTTCAGCAATGTGGACTTTCCACTACCCGATCTCCCGACAACGCTCAAAAATGTTCCATCTGGAACCGTCAGCGAAACATCGCGCACGGCCCATAGTTCGCCTGAAGCATCTTCGAATTTTCGACTTAATTTGTCACATGTAATCATAGAGTTTTCTTATTTTTCCTTTTCAAATGCTATAGTAATCCCACTGCGCATTACATCCAAATGCCCCGTTTTCGTATTGTAATGAATAGCAAGCCCCAAAAAATTATCATGATATAACATAAGATATGCTACTATATTCGTCCCGATTTTCTCCGCACTATGTTTAGTGTAATCATATGCCTTTTCTACAAATACCGCATTCAAGTCAGTCATATTGCGAAGTTCATCATCCGACACGGTTCCGTACCAGTCCGGATCATTATCCAAAACTCTCCGATACGTCGTCATCTGCTTTTCTTGAAAATACTCATTTAGATCTATATTAAAAAACTGTACAGTAGTATCCATTACTTGGATATAGGCTTCAGGAAATCGATCATTGTCTACTATATTGTATCTTCCTATAGGTAACCCTTCTCCACCTATTCGAGTAAGGAAATAGACGATCAACAGGCTAATAACGGCGAAACTGCCGATGCCGATCACAATCAAGGACTTTTTCATCAAATAGCTCACCTTATCTGTTATATCATTAATCAATGATCATTCTCTGGACTGGTTATTATTCCTTCTCAAATCTGAGAACAACATCGCTTCTTTTTATCTCTATTTCCCCTGTCTTAGTATTGTATCGAGTCCCAAACCCGAGGAAATTGTCGTGATAATATGTAAAATACCTATACACATTCGTACCGACTTTTGTTATAGTACAATTCGAATAATCGAATGCCCGCTCTACGTAAACCGCATTTAGATCCGTTAGTTCGGTTAACTCCTCATCGGATACAGCGCCATACCACTCGGGGTCATTGTCCAAAACCATTCGATACTCCCTCATCTGCTCTGCCTGATAGTACTCATTCAGATCTATATTAAAAAACTGGAGTGTTGTTTCTGTTACTTCAAGATATGCATCCGGGTACTTATCATTATCAACAATATTGTATCTACCTAGTTTCATTCCATTTTTTCCGGTCTGAGTAAAAACAAAAACAACTAGCAGGAGAAGCACTGCAATCCCGCATGCAATTGCTATAATTATCTTCTTCATCAATCACGCACCGTCCATAGTTCCCCCGAAGCATCTTTGAATTTTCGACTTAATTTGTCACATGTAATCATAGAGTCTTATTATTCCTTTTCAAACAGAAGTACAATATCGTTACGCTTTGCTTCCAACTGATGTATATTCGTATAATAACGAAGCCCGACGCCGAGAAAATTATCATGATATGTCATTCTGTATGTATATATGTTAGTTCCCGTTTTTATTGCTTCAAATCTCGAATAATCAAATGGTCGATCCACATATACAGAATTAAGATCTGTAAGTATTCTCAGTTGCTCATCTGAAATAACTCCATAATACCCCGGATCATTATCAACCACACGACGATAACTTAACATCTGCATCTCCTGATAGTATTCATTTAAGTCAATATTAAAATATTGAATCGTATGTTCAGTAACCTCTATGTATGCATCCGGATATTTATCATTATCTTTGATCCTATATTTTCCAACCGGAATGCGGTCATTTTGGGTTCTCGTAAGAATATACACAGTAAAAAAAACCACAATAAGGCTAAGGCCAATCACTATAGTTATAAATGCTTTTCTTGATTTCATAATCTCTCCAACTGCCCCTTCTCACAAAGGAGAAGGGGCAGCACTATGGAATTATCCACTTATATTTTCTCTCTTAATTCTTTTCATACATGTCTGAGTTCTTTCCATTCTCTCCCTGACCGTACAAATATACCACAAACAATCCGGAGCATCATGCAAGGGGCGGTTAACACGAATAGTATACTCATTCAAATCATTATCAATAAAAGTAATCTCGGTCGTGTTTAAAGACCCCGGTAACGGATACGTATCATTCGAAAGATTAACAAGGCGATAGTTATGGTAGTCATAAAACCTAAAATTCACCGTTGTCATTTCACTCTTGTAACCATTAATCGCAATAGATCGCCCCGTTCCCTGATAACTTGGTCTCGGTTCTGCGCATCCTGTCAAACATCCCAACACAAGAACAAAGCACATTAACAGTGCCACTCGCTTCTTTTTCATTTCGTTTCTCCTTGAAATTGATATTTATCGAGAAACAGTGATGTTCGAATTGACTGTCCAGCTTCACCCCCCCCGCACATTTTTTCAGATATTTCAATGATATAATTGATTTTATCATGATAGTTCTGTCCTGTCAATCGGGATTTAAGATGGATTTCCCTTCATAAAACTCCGGTATATACGTTTCCCGGGCTGAGCTTTTTTCCTGCATGTAGCCCTCCAGCCCCAGCTGCGCCGCGTAGTCGACCACGCTGTTGTATTCAAAACTCGTGATGCGGCGTTTCAGCTCCGAAAAGCCTTCCGGCAGGCTCGGAAGCGGCGTATACTGGCTCATCAGGCTGATCCGTACCTGCTCCGACTCAAAATGTGCGCGGATCCAGTCCAGGATCTGCATCGACTCCTTACGATGTCCGGGCAGAACCAGGTGGCGGATCACCGTCCCGCGCACCATGCCCCCGTCCCCGTTATAGACCGGGCTTCCCGTCTGCCGCACCATCTCGGTCACGGCCGCGCTCGCTTTCTCAAAATAGTCGGCCGCGTGCGAATACCGCAACGCTGTCTCGCTCTCATAATACTTAATGTCCGGCAGATAGACATCCACGTAACCATCCAGCATGCGGATGGTCTCCACATTCTCATAGCCCCCGGTGTTGTAGACGACCGGGATGGTCAGCCTATTCCGCACCATATCCAGTGCCTGCAAAATGTCCGGCACATAGTGTGTCGGTGTCACGAGGTCAATGCAGTCCGCCCCCTGTTCCTGCAGTTTAAGGAACGCATCCGCCAGCTCCTGCGTCGTGATGGCCCGCCCGCGCAGTTCATTACTGATCGCTTGATTCTGGCAATACACACAGTGCAGGTTGCAGCCGGAGAAAAACACCGTCCCAGCCCCACTTTTATACGAAATACAGGGTTCTTCCCATGGATGCAACCCCACTCGCCCAATGTATATCTGCGCCGGCATGCCGCACGCCCCCACCGTCTTCGTTCGATCCACGCCGCACATTCTCGGACACAGCGTACACCGTTCATATATATTTTCCATTTTCTTCCTCTGTTTCAGGGCCGGCCGCGTAAAACCAAGTTCACTCGCCGCTCCCACTGTCTGCCCTTACTTTCCCTTGATCTCAATTCGGTCCAGGATCCCCTGCACACCGACGTTCGTGTGCGTCAGATACATCCGCGCGACATCCTCCACGAAGGTCGCATCAGCACCGGTCTTCTTCACGATCTTCTGCAGGTTCATTCCCTTGTCGATATATTTCATGATCCTGCCCACGAGGGTGTACAGGCGCGGATCCGTCTTATCTGTTGCCTGCGTGGTTGTCGACTCGAGGTTCGTTCTTCCGGATGCTTCCGCGGCTTCGTCCGCTTCTAACTCTGCCGGCTTCGCATGCCCATAGTATACCGTCTTCGGTTTCTTCGCGAGCAGCATTTTCCAGGTCGCATCGATCTGCGTCCCAAGGTGCATCTCCCTCTCATACAATGGGTTCAGGTCACCGACGAACAAGTCGCCCTGATCCAACCACAGTGAAATACTATCATCACTATGCCCCGGCGAGTGAAGGATCTCTCCTTCGATGCCGAATTCCCGCAGGAACGCCCGACTCTCCGCGCATGAGATGACCTGCGCACGGCTCTCCTCAATCGGCGCAAACGGCACCCTCGGCTCCTTCGCGAAAATCGCATCGCACCCATGCACGAACTCCCTCTGCACATCCACGATCCCGAGCTGCGCACCCGTATTCACGATATCCTGCACGATCCCCATATGATCCGGATGGTAGTGTGTCACCAGCACGTAGCGGATCTCCTGCGCCGCGACCTTCATTTCCCCCAGCGCCCGGTAAAACGCAGGGAGCGTCCCGGCCCACCCTGTGTCCAGCAACAGGTAGCCGTCCCGGCCTTCTATGAGGTATGTATTGGTTGTACCATATTTCAATAAACGTACGCCGTTCATTCATGCCCTCCGTATGGCGCGAGGCCTGCCCGCGTCTAAGATCCTCTTGCTAACAATATACCACACAAAGGCCCGGAAAGGTATTGTAAAATCCCCTTTTCGTCTTTTTAGAGCAGGTTTACATCCTTCACCGGGATTGCTTATGCGCATATTGCCTGTTTTCACCTTTTTGCGCGTAAGAGTAGTTCAAGCAAGCAACTCAAAAAGCGAACAAATTCCTGCTTTCAACCTTTTTTTCGCTTTGAGATTATATATTTCAGGCATCATTCTTAAAAAGGCCGGAGCTCGCAAAGAACTCCGGACCTTTACAATTACAAAATTCAAATTGTTATACATAATACGGATTGGGTTTCAAAAGTAAGGAAATGAAATCCACGAACCAACCTATTCCAAACAGACCAAACGTAAAGATATATAAGATCCCCATTCCGGTCTTTCCCTCATAAAACTTATGAGCTCCAAAATAGCCAAGGAAAAAGCAAAGCAAAAATGCCACCCATTTATCTCTCGGGCGTCCATATCCGCCACCTACAACATTCATATTCGTGTTCGTATTCGAATTCTGAATAACGATGTTCGGTGAACTCATTTGCCCTGTCTGGCATCCGCAACTGGTACATACAACAGCCGCCGCCGGGATCACGGCCCCGCAATTCTGGCAAAACTTTGTCTGACCCATCTGACCGTTTCGCATCATCTGCGGTTGCTGATAGCCTTGCTGCTGAGGATAATACTGTTGCTGAGGATATCCCTGCGGCTGCTGGTAGCCTTGCTGAGGATATCCCTGTGGCTGCTGATAACCTTGCTGAGGATTCCCCTGCGGCTGTTGGTAACCTTGCTGAGGATTCCCCTGCGGCCGTTGGTAACCCTGTTGTTGCTGATACAGCGGCTGATGCTGCTGTGGCTGTGCCGACGAATACATCGGTTCTCCCTGTGGAACCTGGGGCTGTGCATCCTGCGGGTAACTCGTACTGTGTTGCTCAAACACCTCATCCGCTATGTCTCGATCATTTGAAAAATCAAAATGTGTATTTTCGTCCATTCTACTCGCCTCCAATGTCTTTGATTTTTTCATCAGTTTAGCGCAAACCGTGAAATTTTATAGAATTTTTAGAAATATTCTTCTATTTGACACAATTATATAACTATAGTTGTGTTTTGTCAACATCTTTAGATGATTTTTTATTTCTTTAGTTGGCTTTATATTATATCTATAGGAATATTATGGACAATTAACACCGTCGGTGTTGCAGGCACATCGGCGGATACAAGTCCGCCTGCTCCGAGAGGCCACTTATGAACTATCCTTATGAAGAAACCGGAAAACGAATATTTAAGCTACGTAAAGAACGCGGATTGACCCGAGAACATCTCGCCGAGATGGCTGACATCTCCGTGCAATTCCTGGCGGACATCGAAAAGGGGCGCAAAAACATGACCGTGACCACGCTCCGTAAACTCTCCTCCGCGCTTATGGTTTCCACGGATTACATCGTGAATGGTTCGAAGGACCCGGATGCCTCGGAAGATGAGGACGTGCTGTTTCTATATCGCTCTCTGTCGCCTGAAAACCAACACCGTGCATTGCGGATTCTTGGAGCCTTTGCCGAGGCTATAAATGATAAATCCATATCCGATGAAATATAAAAGCAGGCATGGGGATGTCTTTACGACATCCCCATGCCTGCTTTTATCCGGCCAATGCCAGAGCAAAATTCATAGAGTCCCCCCAGTCCGGTTACCAATGTTAGTTCCGTTACGGCTGTCACTTCAAAATGTTTCTCCCAACACAGCACGCAGATACTCCTTCTTTTCTCCGTCGATGGTTTCATAGATCACTTCTTCATGCACCATCAATCTTTTTTTCCCGAGCAAATCCAGAATGTCTATATAACCATCTCCTATGCGAAGCCTTCCGTTTTCATCGGCATTGAAATTCCATCCGGGGCCGTAGAGCGTTAAAGAAATGCTATCGTGATCCGTAATGCATGTCAATGTAACTGTAAAGAAGCCATAGGTCGGACCATAGGAAAGAAGTAAAACTTCATCCTTACCATCATCGTTAACATCATATACGGCTACACTCCCCAAAGTGGAACACCATTTTTCAGTACCATTCACATAGTACAGACCGGGGTGAAACCCGGCGTTACCGATGGATCTCGAAGCAATAAACAACCTCCCTCCGGTACGTTCATAAAAACCCTCGGGCGTTACATCGATCGACTTAGAGGAACTGTCAGACAGGCTTTCATCCCCTTTCGACATTAGCGCGTCCGCTGCCTCCTCACCTAACACAAACTTATCACAATACCACGCTTCCGAATTATGCTTGCGCACAGGCAATCTGCCGGGTAAGCATCTGGACAATGGCTTCTCAAACTCCAAAGAAGGATCGATCGCTTCCCTAAACACTATGTTTCCATCGATATCATAAACGGCGTAAACGGTCTCGTATACTATATCCCAAGCCTCTTCATAATTCGAACCTTTGGGATAGATTCTTCCGATCTCCCTCCTGCCGCGGATGAGATAATGATCCCCATAGTCGATGAAAAGGGTCGGATCTTTGAGATCGTAAGCCTGTAAAAACGGATCATTGCTAAATACAGGGGTTCCCGCTTTCTCCCCGATCAGACTGATCGACTCCTTCAGTAGCGCTTCATGCGGCTCTTCTTTTGTCATCTTCTGAATATTCAAGTCTTTATCCAAGTTGACAGACGCATTGATCTCTTCAGCCCAGAAATTGATCTCCTTAAAATCGCCCGTGCACGAGCAGGTTTCAACCAATAGGCGGAAACCGTCATCACCAGGTTCCGCGAGAATCAATTCGGTATCATCCCCCCCGCTGATCTTTCTTCTGTTAAGGCTCGTTCCGTCCGAACCGATCTGAAACGCATACACATCCGTTATGCCCGTATTCACACGTTTCATGGTCCCGAACAAATAGTAATTCCCGTCTGCTTCATAGCAATAATCGAATGAGCCGAGGCCCTTTACTCCATATACTTCGAGCAGTGTTTCAAACTGAACACTTCCGTCTTTGCCCAACTTTACGATTCGGGCTTCAAATTCCCCATCGCCCGAATCTCCTCCCACAACAAGCAGTAGTCCTTCGTCCTCCGTAACAGTATCGTATAACAATTTACCTTCCACGCTAGGTGTATAGGAAAACTCGACGTTTCCGAATTTATCCATCACAGAGAATCGGAAGCTTTGGGGTTCCATTTCTTCATCCTCGATGATATCACATTTCAGCAACCGGTCATGGCTCACCTTAACATGCTCAAAGAGGTCCTGATCTGCGATTGGTTTTAACACATCAAATCTGTTTTCCTCAGAAGATGTTGTCGGGGCCGTTGCCTGAGTCGCCTCCGCCATCTCGGATTCTTTCGTGGGCATCACTCCGACGGGATCCCCCGTGTTTTCGACACCACCTGCCGTGTTTTCGACGCCACCAGTCGTCATTTCTTTAGCCGGCTCCGAATTCTTTCCGCATCCGGTAAATGTCATCCCCATCGCCAGAACACAGGCCATCGCTTTATTCACACGTTTATGTTTCATTGATCATTCTCCCCGTATATTTCTCAATATTTGTTTGCCAGGATAGTCTCGCGGACTATTCTTATAGTCTATACTACCACGATAGTCCTTTCGCGTCAAGAACCTCCCGGCAAAAAGTACGCTCTGAAAACATAAAAGCGAACATTTCCTTGTTTTCTTCCCTTTTGTTCGCTTCACTAGCGCCCCGGTAGCCCAAAACAACCGAAAAAGGCGAACATTTCCAGGCTTTCTGCCCTTTTGTTCGCTTCGCTGGCCCTCCGGAAGCCCAAAACAACCGAAAAAGGCGAACATTTCCAGGCTTTCCGCCCTTTTGTTCGCTTCGCTAGCGCCCCGGCAGCCCCAACAGCCACCGCAAGAGGTTGAAGTCCAACCAAAAAAGGCCCGGCGAAAAACGATCTCTCGTTTTTCGCCGGATCCTATCAAATTCACATTACTATTTTATTCCCGACTCTCGAGTCTGGCTTTCCAAACCGAGATCATGAAGTTCAGGATCATGCCTGCGAGGGCAATGACGATCATGATGAATACATCCTTGATACCGACCGGCGCCAGCTTCAGCAGGTTACGAAGTGGAGCAACGAACAGCACGGCGAGCTGGAGCACGAAGCCGATGATCACGGACAAGTTCAGGATCTTGTTGTTGAACATGTCCTTCGAGAACAGACGGCGGGCCCGCAGGTTCTTGCAGACGTAGACCATCAGAAGTTCATTGAACACCAAGGTCGAAAAACAGTAGGTGCGGCATTCGCGGATCAGGTCCATGGCCGCGCCTTCGGTCGCCTGCGCCGAGTCCTTGATGGCGCCGATGAAGCCGTTGAGGCCGTTGTCGTACAGCGCCGGAAGCAGGAAGGCGAACAGAGCGGTCAGGCCGCAGATCGCACCCTGGATCAGGATGCTCAGGTAGTCGCCCTTATTCAGCAAGCCTTTCTTTACGTCACGGGGTTGCTCGTTCATGACTTCGTCCGTGCTCTTATCGACGCCCAACGCCAGCGAAGGCACGGTGTCGGTCAGCAGGTTCACCCAGAGGATCTGGATCGTGGTCATGGGCGCCGTAAGTCCCGCAAAGATCGCGGAGGCCATCAGCACGACCTCGCCGAAGTTCGCACGAAGCAGGAAAATGATGGACTTCTTAATGTTGTTGAAGAGGTTACGGCCCTCCATGACAGCGTTTTTGATCGTGATGAAGTTATCATCGACCAGGATCATTTCGGCCGCGTCCTTCGCGACCTCCGTGCCGCCGATACCCATGGAAACGCCGATGTTCGCCGCCTTCAGGGAAGGCGCGTCGTTGACGCCGTCACCGGTCATCGAAACGATCTTATCGTGCGAGCGGAACGCCTGCACGATCTGCACCTTATGCTGCGGTGAAACGCGCGCAAACACGCGATAATTCAATATGTTTTCTTTGAAGATCTCCGGATCCATTTCGTCGATCTCCGCGCCGGAGATGCACTGCGAAATGTCCGTCGCGATATTCAGCGCCTGCGCGATCGCGAACGCGGTGATCTTGTGGTCGCCGGTGATCATGGCTACCTCGATGCCCGCGTTGTGGCACTGGTCAATGGTCTCACGCACGCCTTCCTTCGGCGGGTCGATCATGGCGCCGAGGCCCACGAAGATCATATCCTTCTCCTGCGGTTTTTCATCACCCTCGCGGTAGGCGAGCGCGAGCACACGTAGCGCGGAAGACGACATCGTTTCGGCCGTCCGCGTGATGGTCACGATATCCTGGTTGTTGATCTTGCGCACGCCTTCATCCGTCAGGATCCGGTCGCAGCGCACGATAATGGAGTCGATCGCGCCTTTCGTAAAGGAAGTGCTCTCCTTCACCCGGCCATCCGCATCGCAGGTAGCATCCAGAACCGTCATCATCTTACGGTCGCTGTCGAACGGGATCTCGTCGACACGCTTCATGTCCCGACGCAGGGTGTCGCAATTGTATTCATTTTCCAGAGCGTATTTGATGAACGCGATCTCGGTCGGGTCACCCGTTCCGCTCTTTTCATTCAGGTTGTAGGTCGCGTCGTTGCAGGCCACGAAGCCGCGCAACAGCTGGTCAAACAGGGCGTCGCCCCGCTTCGCCTGATCCGCCTCGATGGTCGTGTTGCGGAAGAACCACTTCACCACCGTCATACGGTTCTGCGTCAGGGTACCCGTTTTATCCGAACAGATGACATTGACCGCGCCCAGCGTCTCCACGGCGTGGATCTGCTTCACGATGGCGTTGCGCTCCGACATCTTCTTGATACCGAGTGACAGCACGATAGTGACTACGGTCGCCAGGCCCTCGGGGATGACTGCCACGGCAAATGCGATGGAGATCATCAGGGTCTGGATGACATCCTCTTTATACAAGAACAGCTGGGTGAAAAACATGAGCAGGCACAGAACGATGCCGGCCAGGCCGAGCACCATGCTGATCTTATTCAGGTTCTTCTGCAGCGGCGTTTCGTCCTTTGTGATCTTATTCAGCATCTGGGAGATCTTACCGATCTCGGTATGGTCGCCGATACCGGTGACCACGCCCTCACCGCGGCCGTATTCGATCAGGGTGGACATGAACGCGCAGTCCTTGCGGTCGCCCAGCGGCGTCTTTTCGTCGCTGTCGAACGTCGCGTCTTTTTCTGCCGCAACGCTCTCGCCGGTCAGGGCGGACTCATTGATCTGCAGAGACGCCGTCTGCGTCAGGTGCATATCCGCCGGGACAATGCGTCCAGCCTCTAATATACAGTAGTCCCCGACCACCAGTTCGGTCGAAGGGATCTCGACCGTCTTACCGTCACGGATGACTACCGCTGTGGCCACGCTCATCTGACGAAGTTTGTCGACCGATTTCTCGGCGCTGACCTCCTGGGCCGTTCCGATGGCCGCATTCAGAAGCACTACAAAGATGATGATGGCACCGTCCACGACCTCTCCGGTCACGAACGAGATCACGGACGCCACGATCAGCAACAGGATCAACGGGCTGGTGAACTGCTCCAATATGGTGCGATAAATGCTTTTTTTCTTACCTTTTGTAAATTCATTTTTTCCGTACTGCTCTTGCAGCCGGGCGACCTCCTCACTGCTGAGGCCGCGTTGTTGCTCTGACATATGTTGCTGTTCCTTTCCTATGTATAACGACTGAGGTCCCTCGCCGGCATTCCCGCTCCCGCGGGCGCCCGCGCAGGCACCACAGCCAATTATATCATTTTGGTCTTAGGGCGTCAACTGCGCCGAGGCTGCGTAGAGCCTCATCCAACTTACTTTTTTCTTACATTTAACACACATTTCAACAATCCATCCGATTGATTTCCCGCCCTGCCTCTAGTATAATACCCTTATACTATTCTGAAGAATTCGAAAGGACTTTCTAATGGCAGAAAAATCGATCGATAAACAGAGAGCTACCGAGCAACAGTTGGCGGAGATCGCGAAGATCACCGACGAAGAACTTTATCAGCGGCTGAGCACCGACCCGGAAGGTTTAAACCAGGTCGAAGCGAGCGAACGTCTGGAAGAATACGGCCGGAACATCATTGACACGGGCAATGCGAACAGCCTGTTTAAGCGTGTCCGGGCAGCCATCATCAATCCGTTCAACATCGTGCTTCTGATCGTGGCGGGCGTGACTCTGGTCACCGATGTCATCCTTGCGGATAAACCCAGCTGGGCCACCTTTTTGATGCTGGTGTTCGTGGTCGCGGTCTCCGGCGTGATCTCCTTCGTGCAGGAAGAAAAATCCAACAGCGCGGCGCAGAAACTCCAGAACATGATCACAAACCGCATTGACGTGATCCGAAACGGCAGCGTCATGGAGGTCAGCATCGAAGAAGTCGTTCCCGGCGACGTCGTAAAACTCGCCTCCGGCGACATGCTTCCGGGTGACGTTCGGTTCATCGAGACGAAGGACCTGTTCACCGATATGTCACAGCTCACGGGCGAAAGCCAGCCGGTCGAGAAATTTGCCGGACCGGACCCCGAAGGAACCGAGATCACGGAGTTGGACAACATCGGCTTCATGGGCAGCAACATCGTGTCCGGCAGCGCGAAGGCCGTGATCCTGACCACCGGAAACCGCACCTACTTAGGCAGCATGGCGAAAAGCCTCAACACCTATCAGGATAAGAGCAGCTTCGAACGCAACATCAATTCGATCAGCGCCCTGCTGATCAAATTCATGGTCGTGATGGTTCCGATCATCTTCATCGCGAACTTCATCACGAAGGGAAGCTGGCTCGAGTCCCTGATGTTCGGCATCACGATTGCCGTGGGCCTGATGCCGGAGATGCTCCCCGTCATCATGACCTCCTCCCTGGCAAAGGGCGCGGTCAATATGTCCCGCAAACAGACCATCGTGAAGCGTCTCGGTGCCATCCAGACCTTCGGCGAAATGGACATCCTGTGTACCGATAAGACCGGTACACTGACCCAGGACGAGATCGTCCTGGAAAAATACATGGACGTTCTGGGCCGGGAAGATAAGCGCATCCTGCGCCACGCCTTCCTGAACAGTTACTTCCAGACCGGACTCAAAAACCTGATGGACGTAGCCATCATCAACCGCGCGGAAAAAGAGGACCTCTCCTACCTTAAAGAGACCTACATCCGAGAAGACGAGATCCCGTTCGACTTCAGCCGCCGGCGCATGAGCGTTGTGCTCCGCGATAAGAGCGGCAAACGCCAGCTCGTGACGAAGGGCGCCGTGGAGGAGATCCTCTCCATCTGCGGCTTCATCGAGATCGACGGCGAGGTGAAGCCCATTACCCCCGAGCTCGTCGAAGGCGCGCAAAAACTGGCCACCGAGAACAACCTCGAAGGCATCCGCGTGATCGCCGTCGCGCAGAAGAACCAGATCCATGACATTGACCATTTTGGCGTGGACGATGAGAGCAACATGGTGCTGATCGGTTTCGTCGGCTTCCTGGATCCGCCGAAGCCTTCCGCCGAGTCCGCGATCGCGAAACTGCACCAGAACGGCGTGCGCACGGTGGTTCTCACCGGCGACACCGAGGGCGTAGCCATCAACATCTGCGGCCGCCTGGGTATCCCCACGGACTACACGCTCACCGGCGCGCAGGTCGAGGCCATGTCCGACGAAGAACTGCTCGAATCCTGCGAACGCTGCCACATCTATTCGAAGCTTTCACCCTACCAAAAGCAGCGCGTGGTAAAGGCCTTCCAGACCAACGGCCACACGGTCGGCTACATGGGTGACGGCATCAACGACAGCCTGCCGCTGAAGCAGGCCGACGTCGGCATCTCCGTCGACACCGCCGTGGACATCGCGAAGGAAGTCGCCGACATCATCCTCCTGGAGAAGGATCTGAACGTCCTGGATGAAGGCGTCATCGAAGGCCGCCGTACATTTGCCAATATGTCCAAATACCTGAAGATGTCCGTCAGCGGCAACTTCGGAAACATGTTCTCGGTCCTGATCGCGAGCATTTTCCTCCCCTTCCTGCCCCTGCTGCCCATCCACATCCTGGTGCAGAACAT
>DBXX01000056.1:2209-14928 GCA_002309675.1 Lachnospiraceae bacterium UBA1201 | reverse complement strand
CCTATTTGGCAGTCTTTGGCAGTGCAGGAGATGTGATAAAACTACCGGAGTGAATTAAAGAATCATATTAACATATATTAACGGAGGAATTTATGAGTGAATTTCAGAATTTTCAGGGTAGCGTAGACTATGTGGCCGGCGAGGAACTGCTCGCCGCGGTCAATGTAGCGATCGCTCTTCAGAAGCCGCTCTTGATCAAGGGCGAGCCCGGCACGGGTAAGACCATGCTGGCGCAGGCCATCGCAAAGAGCCTGAATAAGCCACTTATCATTTGGAACATCAAGTCTACCACGAAGGCACAGGACGGCCTGTACATGTACGATACGGTGCAGCGCCTGTACGACAGCCAGTTCGGAAACGAAGGCGTGGATGACATTGCCCGTTATATCAAGCCGGGTAAGCTCTGCGACGCGTTCGAAAGCGACGAGCAGGTCGTGCTGCTGATCGATGAGATCGATAAGGCGGACCTGGAGTTCCCGAACGACCTTTTGTGGGAGCTGGACCAGATGGAGTTTTACATCCACGAGACCGGACGCACGGTGAAGGCGAAGCACCGCCCGATCGTGATCATCACGTCCAATGCGGAAAAGGAGCTGCCGGACGCGTTTCTGCGACGCTGCATTTTCCACTATATCGAGTTCCCGAACCAGGAACTGATGCGCGACATCGTGGCGGCGCATTTCACCGACATCGACGAGCAGCTGCTGGACGAGGCGATGAAGGCGTTCTATTCGATCCGCGGCATGCGCGACATTCGTAAGAAGCCCAGCACATCAGAGCTTCTGGACTGGCTGAACGCCCTGATGCGCGGCGGTATCTCCCCGGAGGAGATTCAGAAGAAGCTGCCGTTCGTGGGCGTTATCGTAAAGAAGGACGAAGATCTCGAGACCATTAAGGCGAACAGGAGGTAAAATGTTTACTCCGTTTTTCTACATTTTGAAAGCAAAAGGAGTGCACGTTTCATTGACCGAATGGCTGACGCTGATGGAGGCGTTGGATAAGCAGCTCTGCGGCGCGTCGCTGACGAACTTCTACTACATGGCGCGGATGATCCTCGTGAAGAGCGAGGCGGACTTCGACAAATTCGACCTGGCGTTTAAGGAATACTTCAAGGACGTGAAGTCGGAGAACATTCCGGACTACGTCATGCGCTGGCTGGAGAGGGATGACCCCGACGAAGAAGAGCAGCAGCACATGGCAGAAGAGGCGCAGAAGCGTCGCGAGAAGCGGGATGCGAAAACGGTCAATGAGCAGCTTCGCGAGCGTCTGGCGCAGCAGAACACGCGTCACGACGGCGGCAAGCACTGGATCGGTACCGGCGGCACATCGGCCTTCGGTAATTCCGGACGGGCGAAGGGCGGCATCCGCATGGGCGGTAAGCCCGGACTTTCGTCGGCCTTCATGGTCATCGGCGAGGAGCGCTACCGCGATTTCCGGCGGGATAAGGCGCTCGACTACCGCCAGTTCCAGGCGGCGTTCCGCCAGCTTCGGCAGTTTTCGTCCCGCATCGACGAGGCGAAGACCGAGCTCGACCTGGACGGCACCATCGACTCGACGTGCAACAATGGCGGCTATCTGAAACTTGAATGGCAGAAGCCGCGTAAGAACACCGTGAAACTGCTTTTGCTCTTTGACTCGGGCGGGACCATGATCCCGTTTTCCACGCTTTGTAACAACCTGTTCCAGGCGGTAAACAAAGCAAATCATTTCAAAGACGTAAAGACTTACTATTTCCATAACTGCTTATACAGCACGTTGTATAAGACGCCGGAGTGCATGACCGGAGACTGGGTCGAGACCCGTTGGGTATTCAAAAACCTGGATTCCGACTATAAGGTCATCATCGTCGGCGACGCGCAGATGGCGCCGGAGGAACTGTATTCCACCAGCGGCAACTATCGCGGCCCGAACGGCGGCTACAGCGGCTACGAGTGGCTGGAAATGTTCAAACGAAATTATAAGAAAGTGGTTTGGCTCAATCCCCGTAAGGTTTCGTACTCGTCGTCCATCGGCTGGATGGAAGCGGTGACGGCCATCGAAGGCCTGATTCCGAGCTACAAGCTTTCAGTGGACGGATTGAAGGAAGCCATCAAATACCTGACCGGGAAGATCCCGAGTCCGGTGTGACGGGGTTGAAGAAACCTCTCCTGAGGCGCTGAAAACTGCGATTCAGATGGAAAAGTGAAGAACCACAAGCTCGAAAACTCCACCTGAGGCGCTGAAAACCTCAAAACAGGTGGAAAACGAAGAAAAAGAAACCGGACAGGAGATAGGATATGAGCGAACTGAGAACATTGGGACCGGATGAGATCCCTCTGCATTTATACGGACGTACTAATTGGAAGGGGGACGGCCCCATCGAACTGTACTGGTCGGCTTCCGGCATCGAGTTCCGCGTCGCCGCAAGCGAATTGTGGGTTCGCATCGAGGCGGAATATGATCAGTATGAGCAATGGGTAGCCATCGAAGTGAACGGCAAACAGGTGATCCGCATGATGCTGAAACGCGGCGGTTCGGACATCTGCATCTTCCGCGGGCTGAGCGCGCAGACTCCTAAGACGGTGCGCATCTTTAAGGAGATGCAGGCCATCGGCGAGGATCCCAGCCGTTTCGTGATCCACAGTGTTTCCGCGGACGGCATGTTCCTGCCCATTCCTCCGAAGAAGATGAAAATCGAGTTTGTCGGCGACAGCATCACCAGCGGCGAGGGCTTGAACGGAGCCCATGAGGAGATGGATTGGGTGCCCATGGTCTTCGGAACGTGTGAGCACTATGCAAATTATGTAGCGAAGGCTTTAGACGCGGATTACCGCCTGATCAGCCAGAGCGGCTGGGGCACGTATTGCGGCTGGGATAACGATCCTAAGTCAGCATTGCCCGAGATCTACACGAAGGTCTGCGGAGCAGCGTCTGGCGCGGAAAATGCGGCTGCGGGAACCATGGATGAGTACGATTTCTCGAGCTGGCAGCCCGACGTGGTCGTGGTCAATCTGGGTACGAACGACGAAGGCGCATTTCACAGTGCACCCTTCACCGACCCGAAGACCGGGAAGATCTATGCACAACTTCTGAATGCGGACGGAACCTATGAGGAGATGAGCATTCGGCGTTTTTGCCGTGCCATGGATGATTTCCTGGCATTGCTTCGTCTGAAGAACCCGAAATCCAGATTGGTTTGGTGTTACGGCGCCTTGGGCGATGCGCTGATGCCTTTTATGCAGCGCACCCTGCGCGAGTATGTGGACCGCACCGGGGATAAGAACGTGGACCTCCTTCGCCTGCCGAACACGGCGGCGGATGCCTTCGGCTCCCGCATGCATCCCGGCCCGGAGTCGCATAAGCGCATGGCAAACACATTGATCGCATACCTGAAGAAGTCGTTTAATTGACCCTGCAAAAAAAGTTAAAAAAGGGGTTGACTCTCACATAGTGTCAGGGATTATGGTAGTGGTGAGCTCAAGAAACATACTTTCATGGAGGTAAGAATATGCTGAAAATAGGTGATTTTTCAAAACTGTCCAGAGTCAGCATCCGAATGCTTCGCCACTACGATGATATCGGTTTGTTAAAACCCGCCCGGATCGACGATTTTACCGGATACCGGTATTACCGCGAGGACCAGCTGTTCGTCATGGGGCGCATCACGGCACTGAAGGAAATGGGGTTCTCCCTGGCGGATATAGTCCGCATCCTAGAGGTCTACGATGATAAGGAAAAACTCGACGGCTTCCTGAGCGCCCGCGAGGCCGAACTGGAGGCGTTGGCACAGGAAACGGAGTACAAACGGATGCTTCTGGATACAGCCCGAAAGAGGCTGAGAGAGGAGCAGAACATGAGTTTTGATGTAAATGTAAAGACGATTCCCGAGAGATATGCAGCAACGGTGCGTATGATCGTGCCGGACTACGCGAGCGAGGGCATGGCGTGGGGCATGATGGCAGAGTGTAAGCAGCCGCTCGTCCCCGCGGACCCGTGCTACGCCATGGCCGTGTTTTACGACCCGGAATATAAGGAAGCGGACGTCGACGTCATGGTCTCGATGGCGGTGAAGGGGACTTACGCCGATACCGAGCACGTGAAGTTTCAGACCTTGCCCGCAGTCCGCGTGGCTAGCTGCGTGATCAAAGGCAGCTATGCGCAGATGGGCGATGCGAACGCGGCCGTAGCTTCATGGATCCAGGCGAACGGATATAAGATCTGCGGGCCGATGTTCAACATCTACCACGTCGGACCGGCGCAGACGCAGGATCCGGAGGAATTCGTCACGGAAGTTTGCTTCCCCGTGGAGTAAGCGACGAAACATTTAGAACGATATTTGTAAATCCGGGCCCGGGTCTCAAGGCGAGATCCGGGCCCGATGTGTATATAGCAGATCGAAAGCGCGTAAAACGGAGCAGATGATGCGAAAAACGATGGAGAAACGGGGAAGACTCGGCAAAAATGACATTGCTATGTTGATTTTGCCGGGAAAATGTTGTATATTTTAAGGGATATTCAGGGGTTTAACGCCCATATATTGTGTTTCATAATAGTTTTTACTGCCCGGTGGGCAGAATCGGGCTGTGATGCCGGAGGATTCTATGAGAGGTAGGCTATTTTACAGATTCATGGCGGATGCTATATTTGACATAAACGATCCGCAGTCTTTGGAGGATAAAATGAGAGAAAACTGGAATAACGAAGCAGATATAACATGGATCGACCCGAAGAAACCGATGGTCGCGCTCTCGTTTGACGACGGTCCGGTGGATCCGGTGTCGGAGACCTCGCCGGCGATCCGCATCCAGAACGCGCTCAGAGACAGTGGCATGCATGCCACCTTCTTCTACTGGGGCAATACATTCAACGAAGGCACGCGGGCGGAGATCGAGCGCGCGCAGGAGTTGGGCTTTGAGATCGCGAACCACACGAAGACACACCCGCACCTGCCGGAACTTTCGGTGGAGGAAATGAAGGCGGAAGTGGAGTATATGCTTCCCGTGCTGAAGGAGATTTCGGGCCGTGAGAAGTTTTTGCTGCGTCCGCCGTACCTCGATGTGAACGAGGCGCTTCGGGAAATGATCGACGTTCCGCTGATCAGCTGCGGCCTGGATTCGATGGACTGGGCGCAGGCCACCGCGAAGCAAATGATTGACAAAATCGCAAAAGCATGCGAAAATGACTCTTTGGATGGTAAGATCGTGCTGATGCACGAAACTTACGATGCCACCGCTGAGGCGGTTGAGTTCCTCGTGCCGTATCTGAAGGCGAAAGGTTACCAGGTCGTGACCATTTCGGAGATGTTTAAGGCACGCGGAAAGGACATGCAAGCCGGTCATGTTTACGGAGAGTGTCCGCAGTAGAAGCGGCCTATATGCCCGATAAGGATGCAGCCGATGGGGCTTGCATATTCAGATAATCATTCCGAGACCGGACGCGTCACCGCCCCGGGATCATAAACAGTTAGGAGCAGTTGTATGTCACAGACAGAGTCTATGGAAGAAGAGATCCGGCGGCGCCGGACATTTGCGATCATATCGCACCCGGATGCCGGTAAAACTACATTGACCGAGAAGTTTTTGTTGTACGGAGGCGCCATCAACCTGGCCGGAAGCGTGAAGGGGCGGAAGACCGAACGTCACGCGGTATCCGACTGGATGGAGATCGAAAAGGAACGTGGTATTTCCGTCACCAGTTCGGTCATGCAGTTTGAGTATGACGGGTATTGCATCAACATTCTGGATACGCCCGGACACCAGGATTTCTCGGAGGATACGTACCGTACGCTGATGGCGGCGGACTCCGCGGTCATGGTGATCGACGGAGCGAAGGGCGTTGAGCCGCAGACCATCAAACTCTTTAAGGTCTGTGTCATGCGGCACATCCCGATCTTTACCTTCATCAATAAGATGGACCGTGAGACGAACGATCCGTTCGACCTGATGGATGAGATCGAAAGCGTGCTGGGCATCCGTACCTGCCCAATCAATTGGCCCATCGGAAGCGGTAAGAGCTTCCAGGGCGTATATGAAAGAGATATTAAGAAGATCACGACATTTACCGCGAACCGTGCAGGTATGCGCGAGGTCGAGACACACCAGGTGGATGTCGAGTTTGCAAAGGATCTGATCGGCGATCTGGCCGCAGAGAAACTGGCGGAAGACTTAGAGCTTCTGGACGGTGCCTGCGACGAGTTCGACCAGGAGCGTGTGAACCGCGGCGACCTGTCGCCTGTGTTCTTCGGATCGGCACTCACGAATTTCGGCGTTGAGACCTTCCTTAGGCATTTCCTGAAGATGACATCTTCACCGCTTCCGCGTCAGAACGGCGACGATATCGTGGATCCGTTCGACCCGAAGTTTTCGGCGTTTGTGTTTAAGATCCAGGCGAACATGAATAAGGCGCACCGCGACCGTATCGCGTTCATGCGCATCTGCTCGGGTAAATTCACCGCGGGCATGGAAGTCTACCATGTGCAGGGCAAAAAGCCCCTGCGACTGTCACAGCCGCAGCAGCTCATGGCGCAGGATCGTAAGATCATCGACGAGGCCTATGCGGGTGACATCATCGGCGTGTTCGATCCGGGCATCTTCGCCATCGGAGATACGCTCACCTCGTCCGCCGCACATAAAGTGCAGTTCCCCGGCATCCCGACATTCGCCCCAGAGCATTTCGCGAAGGTACGCCAGATCGATACGATGAAGCGTAAGCAGTTCGTAAAGGGCGTGATGCAGATCGCCCAGGAAGGCGCCATCCAGATCTTCCAGGAGTTCAACACCGGTATGGAAGAGATCATCGTCGGCGTAGTCGGCGTGCTACAGTTTGAAGTTTTGGAATATCGCTTAAAGAGCGAATATAATGTTGAGATCCGCCTGGATCCGCTGCCGTATGAGCACATCCGCTGGATCGAAAACGAGAACTACGATGTGGCGAAGATCGTCGGAACATCCGACATGAAACGCATCAAAGACCTGAAGGACCGTCCGCTTTTGCTGTTCGTGAACGCATGGAGCGTGAATATGGTCCTCGACAGAAACCCGGGGCTTATGCTTTCCGAGTTTGGAACCGATTAGGAGGTAAGATATGCGCTGTCCATTCTGTGGAGTAGAAACAACGAAGGTAGTTGACTCCCGTCCGAGTGAGGACGGAAGAGAGATCCGCCGCCGCCGTTCGTGCGAGGCCTGCGGCCGCCGCTTCACGACCTACGAGAAGATCGAGACATTTCCCCTGATGGTCGTTAAGAAGGATAACACCCGCGAACCGTACGACCGCTCGAAGATGGAGGCCGGCGTTATGCGTGCGTGCCATAAACGTCCCATTCCCATGCAGGATATCCAGAAACTTCTGGATGACGTGGAAAATGAGATCTTCCGCCGCGCAGAGACCGAGATCGCGAGCGCGCAGATCGGCGAGCTGATCATGGAGCACTTAAAGGACCTCGAAGAGGTCGCCTATGTGCGTTTTGCTTCGGTGTACCGTGAATTTACCGATGTGAATACATTTGCCGAGGAGTTAAAGAAACTCTTGAAGAAGAAAAAGACCGCGGCAAAGGATAAGAAGGATAGCGAGTAAGTATGAGTCTGTTTGGACGTTTTTATCCTACGATGCGCTATAAGTCTGCATATGAGATCCCCTATGAAGATTTCTATGCGAAGGGGTATCGCGGGATCATCTACGATATCGACAATACTTTGGTCTGCCATGACGCGCCGGCGGACGAACGGGCGAAAGAACTGTTCGACCGCCTGCATGCGATGGGCTTTTCGACGTGCCTGATATCGAATAACAGCAAAGAGCGCGTGACGCCGTTTGCAAAGGCGGTACATTCCCATGCCGTGTGGAAGGCGAATAAGCCTTCACGCAAGAGTTATGCAAAGGCGATGCACCGCATGGGCACGCAGCGCGAAAATACACTGTTCGTCGGGGATCAGCTGCTGACGGATATCTACGGAGCGAACCGTGCGAAGCTCGTTTCGATCCTGACCGAACCGATCAGTCCGAAGGAAGAGATCCAGATCGTGTTTAAGCGTAAGATCGAGAAGTTTTTACTGTATTTCTACGAAAAACGCAAGAGGAAATAAAAAAACCCTTGCTTTTTCTCTGCGTGTAAGTTACAATAATAGTTAGGTTTTAAAAAGAATAACCGATTTATACCACCCTAGGAGGATGATTTAAAGATGATTTCTGCAGGCGATTTCAGAAACGGCATTACGATCGAGATGGACAACAACGTGTACCAGATCATTGATTTCCAGCACGTAAAACCCGGTAAGGGCGCAGCTTTCGTGCGTACATCATTAAAGAATATCAAGAACGGCGGCGTTGTCGAGAAGTCGTTCCGCCCTACCGATAAGTTTCCGGCAGCCCGGATCGATCGTGCAGATATGCAGTATCTGTATAACGATGGCGATTTCTATTACTTCATGGACGTGAATACGTTCGAGCAGATCCAGATGACACCCGACCAGGTCGGCGACGCTCTTAAGTTCGTAAAGGAAAACGAGATGGTTAAGATGCTGTCTCATAATGGCGCAGTATTCTCAATCGAGCCGCCTCTCTTTGTTGAGCTCGAGATCACATCGACCGAGCCCGGCTTTAAGGGTAATACCGCGACCGGCGCTACAAAGCCCGCGATCGTTGAGACCGGAGCACAGGTCTTGGTTCCGTTGTTCGTAGATAACGGCGAGAAGATCAAGATCGACACACGTACAGGCGAGTACCTGTCACGCGCATAAGCTGTATAGTTATTTTGCGAGGAAGGTTTGCTTAGCAGGCCTTCCTTGTATTGGTTTAGGAGTGAAAGAAAGGTCTGCGGGAGCGGACCGGGGATGCAAGGCGACATATCGGCACGGGGGCCGGTTCGCCTCAAGAGGATGAAAGACCTTATGAAAATTGGGACGAGATGGAGAAAAGTTCACCGCTTAAAGCGGGAGGCGATGCAGCTGGGGATCATAGTAGTGGTTCTCGGTCTTATTTACTTGTTTATTTATCTGTCAGATGACCGAAAAGCGCCGGTGATCGCATTTTCCGACGACCCGGTAAGCTATGTTCCCGGAGGGGACACGAAAGGCCTTCTGGCAGGCGTTACCGCCACGGATAACCGTGACGGCGATATCACGAAGAAGATCATCGCTATTCCTCCGACAGAGAACATCTCCGATACGGAGGTAACTGTGAAGTACCAGGTACGCGACAGCAGAGGTAATCTGACGACCGTGACACGTGTACGCAGTTTGTCGAAGGAAAGCGCATCGAATATAGTCGACCCGGATAAGAATAAGCCGGATCCGACGCAGGCGGTTCCGGACGAGACACAGACGCCGGAGACCCCCGAGGAGACCGCACAGGCATCTACCGAGGAAAAAACGACCGAAGAGGTTACAACAGAGGCTGTTACGACAGAGGTCGTGACGACGAAGGAAGAAACGACACCGGAAGAGACGACGCCGGAGCAGACGACCCCGGAAGAGACCACACCGGAGGCGACCACTCCGGAGGAAACGACGCCGGAGCAGACCACACCGGAAGAAACCACTCCCGAGGAGACTACAGAGGCACCGCGCACCGCGACCGGCCCGAACGGGGAGACGATCTATGAGATCGTTGCCGTATTCATCGGACCGCAGCGCTACATCGGCGAGACCTCAGTCGGAAATGACATCCTGCTTCAGGGCGTTACCGATAACGGTAAGCGCATCGACATCTACGGATGGGAGTGCGACGACGTCGGTAAGAAGTTCGTAAAAGGTAAGAATGTATTCAATATCCGTTACCAGGGCCTGACCTGCCAGCTTGTGATCGAGACGAACGAGGAAAAACCCGCCCCGATCAATAACGGCATTCCGGTCATCACACTGAAACAGACCGAAGTAACGGTGAAGAAGGGCTCGTATTTCCATTACCGCAACGTGATCGATCAGCTTTATGACGATAAGGACAGCCGCGACGTGCTGGTACAGCGTATCCGTGTCGAAGGTTGGGATAAATTCTCCACGAAGAAAGTCGGCACCTACGTTTTGAAAGTTTCCGTTAAGGATACGGATAAACATAATTCCGCCGTGACCGTTTTGACGGTTCATGTGGTTAATTAATAAAGCGAAAAACATTGACAACGACACTGAAATGTATTAAAATATAAACAAACTTAGGGAATTGTACCCAAATGCGCCCCAACGGATGATCGGAACAGGGGGAGCAGGGGTGCGGATTTCCCTAAAAGTGTTGTTAAATAGGATGGTGGGTATATGGATTACACAAGAAAACGTATGCGAATCGGTGATATTCTCATCGAGCAGGGCGTTATTACCCCGGAGGTATTGAAGGATGCGCTTGTCAGAGCGAAAGAAGAGGGCAAACGTATCGGTGAATATCTCGTAGAGAGCGGTATTACGAGCGAGAAACGTATTGCCCGTGCTCTGGAATATCAGTTGGGATATAAATTTGTCGATCTTTCGTCGGTGACCATTCCGGATGAGATCCTGAATTTGGTTAAGCCGGACGTGCTCCGTAAATACAATGTAATACCGTTTGCGGTTTCCGAACGCAACCCGAACATCCTGCGATTGGCGATGTCCGATCCTATGGATATCGTGGCTGCGGATGATATCGGTATCGTAACAAACATGCAGATCGAGCCCGTTATCTGTACAGGTACGGACGTTCTGGCAGCACTGGACCGTTACTTCGGTAGTTCCCAGGCCATGGACGTTGCGAAGCAGTACGCAGAGGAACGTGGCTTTGATAAAGAACTCGAGGAGGCGACCGAAGACTCGGCGAACCTCGATAACTCCCCGATCGTCGTACTCGTTCGTACCATGATCGAGCAGGCGGCCCGTCAGAGAGCATCCGATATTCATATTGAGGCGATGGAAGAGAACGTCCGCGTCCGCTACCGTATCGATGGTGCGCTCTACGAGCGAATGAAATATGACATCAAATTGCTTCCGGCTATCGTCGCCCGTATTAAGATCATCGGCGGCATGGACATTTCCGAGAAGCGTAAACCTCAGGACGGTCGTATCACCGCATGGGTAGACCGTGTCGAGTACGATATCCGTGTTAACGTTCTTCCGACCGTATTCGGTGAGAAGATCGTAATGCGTCTCCAGAATAAGAGAGCCCTGAACCGTGAGAAGAAACAGCTCGGTTTCGAGGATGCAGAGATGGCGAAGTTCGACCGTATCCTGTCTCACCCGCACGGCATCGTTCTGGTAACAGGTCCTACCGGTTCCGGTAAGTCCACCACACTTTATACCGCTCTCTCAGAGCTCAACCGTGAAGATATCAATATCGTCACCGTTGAGGACCCTGTCGAGGCAAACGTCGATGGTATCAATCAGGTTCACGTAAACCCGAAGGTAGATCTTACATTCGCATCTGCCCTCCGTGCTATCTTGCGTCAGGACCCCGATATCATCATGATCGGTGAGATTCGAGACGGTGAGACCGCCGAGATCGCTGTTAAGGCCGCTATCACCGGCCACTTGGTTGTTAGTACCCTCCATACAAACTCCGCTGCCAGCACCGTAACACGTCTGGAAGATATGGGTGTTGAAAACTACCTGATCGCGGACTCTGTTGTAGGTATTATCGCACAGCGTCTGGTTCGCCGCCTGTGCCCGGATTGTAAGAGAGAAGTTCTTGCGACCGAAGAAGATAAGAGGATCCTGGGTGTAGATCCCGCAACGCCGCTTCGTATTTTCGAGCCTGTCGGCTGTCCTGCATGTGAGCGTGCCGGCTATCGCGGACGTATCGGTATCTACGAGATCATGGAAGTAACCCATCACCTGAGCACGGTCATTGCCCGCGGCGCGAATGCCGACGAGATCAAAGAAGAAGCTTTGAAAGAGGGCATGAATACTCTGTCGATGGCGTGTGGTCTTAAGGTTAAGGCCGGCATCACATCCATGAGCGAGCTTCGTCGTATCGTATACGAAGCATAAGGATCGCCTCGATCGATAGAGAGAATCAGGACGGGCCTTTCCGGAAGATATGGCCCGGAATAAGGATAAGGAGAGTGGAATTATGCCAGAAGGAATTGAAAGCGGCCAGCAGCGGCCTCAGGGAGCACTCGAGGTTGCCGATCTCGTTAAATTAGCTGCTAAACGTCATGCATCTGACGTTCATATTACCGCAGGTGTTCCGCCTATTTTGCGTATCAACGGTCAGCTGATTAAGATCGGTACCGTTCCGCTTACGCCGGAGAACACACAGATGATGATCGAACCGATCATCCCCAAGCCCTGCCGCGACGAGCTGGCAGAGACCGGACAGACGGACTTTTCTTATTCCGTTCGTTCCGTTGGAAGATGTCGTGTTAACGTTTATAAGCAGCGTGGCGCTTACGGCGCAGCACTGCGACTGATCGCGGATGTTATCCCGAGACCGGAGTCTCTGGGCCTGAACTCATCCGTTATCGACCTGATCAACCGTAAGAGAGGCATGGTTCTCGTAACCGGACCTACCGGTTCGGGTAAGTCTACGACCCTGGCTTCCCTGATCGACTTGATCAGTAAGACCTATCATCACCACGTTATTACTTTGGAGGACCCGATCGAGTACCTTCATAAGCATAATAAGGCGATGGTTAACCAGAGAGAGATCGGTCTGGACTCTATTTCTTTCGAAAGTGCGCTTCGTGCAGCTCTTCGTCAGGACCCCGATGTTATCCTCGTAGGTGAGATGCGTGACCTGGATACGATCTCCACTGCGATCACCGCAGCTGAGACCGGACACCTCGT
>DBXX01000056.1:0-2131 GCA_002309675.1 Lachnospiraceae bacterium UBA1201 | reverse complement strand
TTGGAGTGCGTTATCTCCCAGCAGCTCATGCCTCTGGCAGACGGATCCGGCCGTGTAGCCGCATTCGAAGTCATGCATGCAACGCCCGCGATCCGAAACCTCATCCGTGAGGCGAAGATCCACATGATCCCCGCGATCGTTCAGACCAGCCGCCGTCAGGGTATGGTTACCATGGATGACGCGATCTTCGAACTGTGTTCCGGACACCGTATCACTTCCGAGATCGCCATCAGCTATGCGCAGGATACGGCAGCCATGATGAAGCGTGTCATGGGACAGGGAGAGGTTTAAAATCGTATAATGACCGGAAGGCCCCATCCGAACTCTGAACGGGAGGAGAACGGAACGTGGATGCCGCTGCAGGAAGGGATGGCCCGCAGGAGAGAAGAGAGGACAGACGGTTGTTAGATATAACTTAAAGTAATTTCAGGAGGTGAAACTTCTATGCCCACCTATCAATATGTGGCCGTCGATCAAAAAGGCGCCAAACGTAAAGGCAAAATCGAAGCACCTGATTCATCCAGAGCGGAGCGTACGCTAAAACTGGAAGGCCTTATTCCTATTCAGGTTAAGGAATCTATGTTTGCAGAGAACGTTTCCCTGGGCGGCTCCTCCGTAAAGCCTCGTACCATGGCGGTTTTCTGCCGTCAGATGGTGAGCCTTTTGAATGCCGGCGTATCGATCGTCGATGCATTCGGAATGTTGGCCGACCAGTGTGATAACAAGATCATGCAGGCATCACTCCGTGAGGTAATGTCAAACGTAGCAAAGGGTGAAAATTTGGCACGAAGCCTGAAGGAACACCCGAATGTGTTTACCCCGATGATGGTAAACATGGTTGATGCCGGTGAAGCTTCCGGTTCCCTCGAGAACTCATTCGACCGTCTGGCGATCCAGTTCGAGAAGGATGCCCGACTCAAGGCAACCATTAAGAAGGCACTCGTATACCCGATCGTGGTATTAGTAGTTGCTGTAGTCGTAGTCATCATCATGTTAAACTTCGTTATCCCGAGTTTCTCCGATATGTTTAAGGATCTCGATACGGAACTTCCGAAGTTGACACAGGTCGTAGTCGCGATGTCCGACTGGATGAAGGAGAATGTGATCATTCTTCTCGCGGTTATCGTTGCTATCGTCATAGCATGGCGTGTGTTCGCGTCTTCCCCGACCGGTCAGGTCGTGATCGGTCGTACGAGTATGAAACTGCCGTTCATCGGACCGGTTATCACAAAGTCCGCGGCTGCACGTTTTGCACGTACCATGTCTACGCTGCTTTCTTCCGGTATTTCGATCGTAGATGCGCTCGAGATCACATCGAAGAACATGCCTAACGTACTGTATAAGGATGCACTCCTTTTTGCGAAGGACGAAGTAGAAAAGGGTGTACAGATGTCCGATCCGCTTCGTAAGAGCGGTCTGTTCCCTGTCATGATCTGTCACATGACGAAGATCGGTGAAGATACCGGTAATATCGAGGAAATGCTCGACCGTTGTGCCGGTTACTTCGAAGAAGAAGTTGAGACTGCCGTTGCTGCCCTCATGACAGCGATGGAGCCTATGATCATTATCTTGCTGGCCGGCATTGTAGGCGTACTCATCGGCGCATGTCTGATGCCTATGCTCACACTGTACGAGAGCCTCAGCGAAATGATGTAGTTGCATTGTCGCCTGCGGCGACATGCAACAACCCAAATACTTCGAGGCAGCGCTCCGAGAGGAGATGCTGCCTCGAAACATTTGGGACGAGAAATAGGACTGAGCCCGATGCGGATACGCAGAGGGCGAGGGATATTTTCGAGAATAGGGCAACAACCCAAATACTTTGGAGCAGCCCCCTCGGAAGAGGGTGGCTGCTCCAAAACATTTTACCCACCCTCGCCTTTACTCCTCCACGAAAATCGAGAAAAAACAACGCTTGCAAAACAGAAAAAAGCCTCTTTTGCACGCTCACACAAACAAATATACACTTACAAAACATGTATTGCGGGAGGTCAACCCATGTGGTATAACTTAATCATCAAAGAGATGCGACAATGCATCCCAGAAGAACCTCCCGGTTTGTAGGGGATCGGGAGTGACAAAATACACATACTGAAAGGAAGAAAAAATTATGAAGAATAACAAAGGTTTT
>DBXX01000026.1:6813-8772 GCA_002309675.1 Lachnospiraceae bacterium UBA1201 | reverse complement strand
GTCTGCGGTTTCTTCGATGTGATCGCGATCTTCTGCCCGATCAGGTGGTTCATCAGCGTGGATTTCCCCACATTCGGACGTCCGATCAATGTCACGAAACCGGACCGGGTCTGTTCCGTTTTTTTACTATCTTCCATGTAAGTCTATCCTTTGATCTCTTCGGCGTTTCTCATGCAAACAGCTGCTCGGTCGATGTGAACAGGTCTCTTTCCTTCTCAATCGTCTCGCCGTTTCCGATCACGCAGAAGTAGCGTTTCTTCAGAGCTTCGCGAAGCGCAGGCGCCGTCTGGCGCAGCTTCTCGCTGTTCGTCGAGAGCACCTCGGCGCGCTGGCGCTGAAGGATCTCGTCCGTCATACCGGTCTCGACATACGCCATGGCGGTATTGCCCTCATCTAGCGGAGTCTTCGGAAAATCAATGTCGCCGATCGCGCCGATGATGTACTTCAGTTCATCACGTTCGGACAGGTCAATGGTCTCCACATAGTCCGGAAGCTTATCAAACACCTCATCCGAAGCACGCAGCTGCGGATCACGATAGGTCGCCAGGCTGACGTTGCCGTTCGCGCTTGAGTTGAAGAAGCATCCATATGCGCCTCCGAGCACGCGGATCTGTGTCCAGAGATACTCGTATCCCAGAAGGCCCCGCAGAACCTGCATCGTTCCGTCTGCCACCTCCGGGTAGGCGTCGCGGTCGAACTTACCGGTACGTGCCACGTACTGGATCTGGGCAGCGGTCTTAAAGCCCTCGCCCTGCTCGCGCGCTTCGCGGGCGGGCTTCCATTCTTTGCGGGCCTCGTTCGCATTGCCCGCCGGAATATTGCGGATCGCCGCGGCAAATGCCACTTCATACGGCGCTGCATCCGGAGCGGTGATCATCAGTTTCAGATGGCTCTGTGTGAAGACTGCCTTATACAGTTCCTGCAAATGCGCGATCAGATCGTCCTTCTTCTGATCCCAGTTCTCATCGAGATCCTGAAGGAAGCGATAGAAGGTCAGGCCGCTGCGCTGCTCATCGATCCAGCCGGCGTCGGAGAAATAAGAACCTGCGCGGCGCACTGCAAACGAGTGGCCGGAATACTGGATGTTGGACTCCATCTGTGAACGGCTGCGGGTGATCAGCTCATGAATCCTCCGCTCATCCGTGAATTTCGTGCGAAGCATACCCTCTTCGACCAGTTTAAGCATCGGCTCGAGGTTACGCTCCAGAGTCCTGAAGATGATACGGAAGTAGGACTTCGTCTCTTCTCCTCTGTACTTTGTAAATGTATAATTCTGATTGTAAACGGATCCGGATACGAACTTGATCTCGTCATCAAATTCACTGTAGGAGTAGTTCTCCGTGTCCAGATCGAACATCAGGATGGCGAGAACCTCCAAATACGGGGTCTCCGTTATATCCAGGGACTGAACGTCGAACATGTAGTTCGTATAGATGATCCCGTTCGTCTCCGTCTTGCAGAAAATCAGCGGGCGCGAAGCGTAGTCTTTCACCTCATAGTTGATCCGACGCGTCTCTTTCGCGATGTCCTCCTTCTCGAGCATCGGAATCTTCTCGAGTTCTTCTTCTGTCGAAGGCGTCTCCTGGAACTTCTTGAGTTCCTTCGTCTGCTCGATCAGTGCGTCCAGTTCCTCGTCGGACATCGTTGCCTTTTTCTCCGCCAGTTTCTGTGTCAGAGCGGCATCGAGCTCCTCGCTGAGGCCCTGCTTCGGAATGAAGGACAGAACCAGTCCGCTCCTACTCTGCAGAAGGTAGGTCTCGATCAGTTTCTCAAAGTAATCCGTCTCGGACAGTTTACGAAGTTTGTCAAATACAGCATTGTCCGCGAAGGTATCAAATGCGGCGTTATCATCGTAGAGCCAGTCGGCAAGCATCCGGATGGTGAACATGAGCCCCTTCGGTGTGCCCCGGTAGTCCTGCTCACGCTCGCGGAATTCGTAGGAATTGATCGCGGCCTGCA
>DBXX01000026.1:6086-6640 GCA_002309675.1 Lachnospiraceae bacterium UBA1201 | reverse complement strand
ATCTCAGGGAACAAACGGGTCCACTGCAGGAAGGTGTTGTGTTCGACCTTATCCTCGCCGGCGATGCCGTAGTACGCCTCATCATAGATCGTCTCCGGCTGCGGCTCGTATACGGGGATCTCGGAGTTTGGTGAGATCTGATCATAATTCGACAGATACTCGCGGTCCATATACTCCAGGCGCTCCGTGAAGTCCATATTACCGTAAAGGCAAATGTACGAATTCGACGGATGGTAGTAGATGCTGTGGAAATGCAGGAAATCTTCGTAGGTGAGGTTCGGGATATCCTCGGGCAGGCCGCCGGACTCGATGCCGTAGGTGTGACCCTTGAATAATCTGCGGTTTACCTCATAATCCAGCTGCTCTTTCGGAGAGGAAAATGCGCCCTTCATCTCACTGTAAACAACGCCGTTGTAGGTCAACGGCGCCTCGCGGCTCTCCAGCTCATAGCGCCATCCTTCCTGCAGGAAGAACGCCTTATTCTTATAAATGTTCGGGTGGAATACCGCGTCCAGATACACGGACATCAGGTTCGCGAGATCCTTATCGTTGCA
>DBXX01000026.1:0-5980 GCA_002309675.1 Lachnospiraceae bacterium UBA1201 | reverse complement strand
GCTACGCCGGTGCTGTCCTTCGGCGGTGTACGGAAGCCGATGGTGAACACCTTATTATTGTCATCATTTTCCAGAATGGCAACGCGGGCTCCGTTCTTCTTATGCCGCAAAAGATAACCGACACTGTGGATCATCGGAAGATCCTGTTTTTTTACCAGTTCATATGCTTCAGGGATAATAAATGCCATAAAATCTCCTTATGTGATTCATTATTTTATTCTATCGGCGGCGCTCGTCAACGCGCACGCCCGTTATCATCATTATACATAATCAGGCAGGAAATTACCATCGTTTTTTCTTACCTCGGTCCATTCCACCTGTAAATATTCGTCCGAATTTCCTTCGGCGAGTACGGTAACGACGCCCTCATCGATACAGCGCGTTTCGTGCGGATGCGCGACGATCTCGTCATATCCCTCGGAAAATGCGAGCCCCACGCCCTTCATCTTACCGAAGGCCTCTGCCAGAGTCCAGCGCTCGCAAAAGCGTCGTGTGCGATCCGCTGCCTCCTGCGGGTCAGCCGCCTGCCTCAGGGCTTCCCCATCCGGTTCGAACTCTTTTTTAAGGAGCTTCATCTCCGTACGGCGCATCTGCGAATTCGACAGCCTGTGCCCGCCCGGCAGTTCCACATCGACACCGACCGGCCGGTCCTTGCATATAGCGCATACGACGAAACCGTCCGTATGGCTGATCGAGACATAGCAGATCTCGCGCACAGGGTCCTCCATAGGCGCACAGATCGTAGGCTTGCCTTTCTTCGTGCGCCGAAGATCGTACTCCGTGATGCCTTCCTGCGCCAGCGATCTTTTAAGGAGTTCCTCCCCCAGACGGTGCTGTATCGGGTGCTGAGCCGCGGGATCGACCCTATATATGTATACCGCAAGCGGTATGATCTTCTTTTTTAGCATAGCTTTTCTATTCATCTCTAAATAGTGATAGGTCGGGAGACCCGACCTATTCATGATCATTTATCTACCGGTTCGTCCGGCTCCTTCTCATATCCGAAGCGGGCGAATACTTTCTCGAGTACCATGACCGAAAGATAGGCCGGTCCGGAAATACCCCAGATCAGATAAAAGGCTCCGAAATAAACCAGAAAGTCAAACGGATGCCATACTAAGAACAAAATGCCCCACGGGATCAGGAAATAGATCCAACACTGAAGCAGACGCCCCGGTGCGATCACCGCCAGAATAAATGAATTCTTGATGTAGTTTTTAACTTTGTTTTCAAATACGGAAAGCTGGGCATACGCAAAGGTCAATATCAGGAGCGCCGAGATCGCGGCGACGGATGCGACACCTAAATACAGGTAGTAGACCGCCCCGGTTGCCTGCGAGAATACAAAGATGTAATCTCCGACTGCGATGGCGACCAGCGCCAAAAACACCAGATTGATGATCGTAGCTTTTCGAAAGTTCTTTCCGAATTCTTTAATAAATGTCTTAATGACAGGAACGCCATGGTACCTGCGACGTTTAAACATCGTAGATACCATAGCGGTCGTAGATGCTCCGAGTGTTACCACCGGAGCCGAACACACGAGCCACATAATGTTCAGGGTGATCAGATCACCCAGGGCCCGCATGATAATGCCAAAAGGCGTACCTTCTTTGTACTGAGCCATAATTAACCCTTAACACCGCCTAAAGCAACACCGGCAATGATGTACTTAGACAGGAGGAAATAAACTACGAACAACGGCAAAACCGTCATGGCGAGACCGACATAGATCGCACCGTACTCAGTTTTGTAAATGTCTCCTCGGAGGAGGCTGACCATCATAGGCATGGTGTACTTCGTCTTATCACGAAGGAGCAGCATCTGAGGCATGAACAGCTGGTTCCAGCTGGTTACAAATGCGAAGATGGCCTGCGTAGCCATAGCCGGCTTCATAAGAGGAAGCACGATGGTATGGAAAATACGGATCTCTCCGGCGCCGTCGATACGAGCGGACTGCAGGATCTCCATAGGAAGAGACGGTTTCATGTATTGCCGCATAAAGAATACTGTTCCGGCGGCAGCGATACTGGGAAGGATCAACGGAATGAAACTTCCGACGAGATTGATCTTATACATGAACTTGTAGAAACCGATACCTGTCAGCTGCGCAGGGATCATTAGGATAGCCATGATGAACGTAAAGAATGCGTTCTTTAACTTCCACTCATATGCAACCAAAGCATATGCGGTCATTGTCGAGAAGTAGATCGTACATAGCGTCGATCCGACAGCAATGATGAGGGAGTTGATGAAGCCTCGCATTGCATTGAAATCACCATCTTTAGTGATGTAATCGATATTTTCCGTCAAGTGGTTCGAAGGAAGCAACGCAACACCGTGGCTTGTGATCTCCGGAGAATTTCTCGTTGCATTAATGAACATTATCCAGAAAGGGAAAATGCTCAAGATCGTAAGGAAAATACATACTGCATACGCAATGATCTTAAAGACGATGGCCTTCTTCTTTTTCTTCGGTCTGCTCTCTTCCATCATAGGTGCAACTTCCGGCGTAGCGTTGTTATTATCCATAATCAATGTCATCAGAATGCACCTCCCTGCTGATTGAGTTTCTGAGCACGTCTGAATTCTTTCATACGTCTCTTATTTTCTTTCTTCTCACGTGCCTCATCCTTATCGGTCAACATAAGGAATACAAATGCGGACAGTACAAGGATCACGAGGAATATCAACATACTTGCGGCAGATGCGTTCTTGTAACTGTAGGAACCGCCGAATACCTGGTTATAGATAAACATCGTATTCGTAAGAGTTGCGTTACGAGGTGCACCCATACCGTCGGTGATAGATTTCGGGATATCGTACATGGTGATACCACCGATCAGGGATGTAACCAGTGTGTAGAGCATGATCGGCTTCAGGTTCGGGAGTGTGATGTGAATAAATGTCTTAAATTCACTCGCGCCGTCAACGTCTGCCGACTCAAAGATCTCAGGGTTAATACCCAAAACACCGGAGATCAGGATAATCATCGTATAACCATACCACATCCAGAACTGAATAAATGCAACGACAATACGTGCGATCGTCTTATTATTCATGAAGTTGTATGATTCGGTAAAAATTCCACTCTTAACCATAAGGTCATTGACCGGACCTGTAGGATATCCGAGCAGAGTAGCAAAAAGGAGTGCAACCGATGCCGCCGTGATAATATTGGGCATGTAGAAGACAACCTTAAAGAAGCCCTGTCCGCGAATCTTATTACGATGGCGTGTAAACCATGCCGTAAGAAGAAGTGCGAGAAGCATCTGCGGAATGAAGTTCATGATCCAGATCAGGAACGTATTAACGAAGCCTTCGCGGAAAGTCAGGTTACCCAGGATCTTTTTGTAGTTCGCAAAAATATCGCTGGTTAAAACGCTGACCTTTTCCTGATCCAAGCCCAAGGCATTAGTGAAACTGAGAAAGATCGTATAAACTGTCGGGTATAAGTGAAAAACAAGATAGATAACAACGAAAGGTATACTGAAAATATAACCGAACGCATTATGATTGAGTCTTCTGCGTTTGACAGGCGGATCCGTTATAACAGTACTGATTTCGTTCACGGCTTCTTGTTCGTTTTCAAGAGACTTCAAGGAGTAGCCCCTCCTTTCTTCATAAAAGTAAGGGTAAGCAGCCGAAACTGCTTACCCTCACTGGCTGACTGCAACTTTTATTCAGTTAGCAGATAATCATTCAACAGTAATGGTCTCAAAAGTATCCTTAACCTGCTGCTTGAACCACTTGATAGCTTCTTCCTTGCTGCTCTCACCGCTGGTGTAAGAACGAACAGCGTCTCTGTAGAAGTTGTTGATCTTCTCATCATACTCGGTGAGGTTGTCGCCCTTAGCGTATGCACAACCCTCGATGAATACAGGGAATGCATCCTGGCCACCTAAGAAGTCCATCTTACCATCGGACTTGCCCATAACTACGCTAGATGCAACAACATCCTTTGTATCGCTAGGCTCCGGATAGTCGAATGTAGCGTTAGCCCACTGATACTGAAGACCATCATTGGATGTATCAAGGGTTACCCACTCGATGAGCTCCTTAACACCAGCCTTAAGCTTCTCGTCGCCGAGAACGTTCTTGTTAGCAACAAGCCATGTGCCGCCCCAGAAGAAACCGATGTTCGGCTTACATACGCCCCAGTGACCTGCGGTATCACCACAGTGATCATGCATGGTGTAGTTGATCAACCAAGCGGGACCATAGAAACCAAGAACCTTCTTGGGACCGATCTCAGCCATATCTGCGAACCAGCCTTCCTGCCAGTCCTGAGTATCGTTGTGGTAGCCGTTCTCCTTCAACTTCATGGAGTAATCGAAGAACTTCTCTCTCTTAGGATCGATGTACAGCTTGCCATCTACAACCCAGCCCTTATCGGAGCTGTTCTCGATTGCGTGCCAGATATCACCATCACCGGATACGATACAGTAGCCCTTAGCCTTACACTTCTCAGCTACTTCAAAGAAACTATCCCATGATGTACCCATAGCAGCCTGAACGGTCTCGGGCTTATCATCGCCGAATACGTCCTTAGCTACGTCACGGTTGTAAATGAAAGCACCGCCGTTTGCCTGATAACCAAGAGCAACAACCTTGCCGTCTCTTCTGGTGATATCAGCGGAGTACTGAGCGATACCAGCATCCTTGATCTTCTGCTCTACGTCGATACCGAGTTCTTCGTATGTGCAAGCATACTTAGAAGCAGAACCTGTGGTGTACTTCTTAACGAAAGCTGCCTCAGCCATGTAAAGGTTAGGAGCACCGTCATCCTGAAGTGCAGCATCCAGAGCGCTCTGGTAAGCACCGTTATCTGTGGTTACCTGAGTAAACTTCAGCTTATACTTTGCAGCGAAATCGGGGTGAGTCGAAACATATTTGTTGAACATGTTCGGAACCTCTTTTGTGAAAGCATAAACGTTGATTTCTGTCTTCTCACCGGAAACGGGCTTGTTGTCGTCGCCTGCGTTAGTTGCCTTTGTCGGATCCTTGTCGTCCTTGGAGCAACCAAACATGGAGGTAACTGCCATAGCAGAAATCATACCAAGAGCTGCAACCTTAGTTAAATTCTTTTTAACCATTTTTTTCCTCCTTAAATAGTTAAGAATTGTCCGAAGTATCTTACTTCGGAAATGCTGTGAGTGGTAATTTTCTCTTTTTTCTCTAGGGATCAGTGACCGGGTGCTATGCGCCCCAACCCGTATCGATCATACCGTTTTGTTATAATCGCACAAAAAGAGAACTCATTCCCTCACGCTACATTGTCATTTTACACCATAACCCGAACTTGTGCTTCTCAAAGTTTGCGATTTTTCGCCCAAACTTTGCTCCGTTCATGGTTTTTTCACATTTCATTCATATTTGGGGCACTTCCTGTATAACGAACCTATGCCCCACACCTTTGATTTCAGTTGATTTTTTAGTCAAACTGCTCGAAGCCCTGTTTAATTTTTACAATCTTTCACAATTTTTGCAGTTTTTCTCGCAACTTAATCGATTTCGAAAATAGTCACATGTTAACACTTTCGGCATTTTTCCTCTTCGGGTTTCAGCCGTAAACAAAACGTCGCAGATCCTGCCGCCTTTTGCGACCCGGATCTGCGTACGTGCACTTTATTTTTCAGTTTTTTCTGTGGTTTTTCTTTTAGCCAGATATGTCAGAATAAATACACAGATCATTATGATAATGATCGTTACAAAGATACCGATCAGTCCCTTACCCATCAGTTCAAATGACTTTGTGATGACTTCGCCCTGCTCCATCTGAACGTGCGTAGGCTTTTCGGTTGTAGCCGCAACATTCGTTACGTCCTGTGATAATAAAACAAGGGATGATAATACGTTCATAGCGCACCTCCTACAGCATACCAAGCACGAGCTTGATGACGATACCGCCGGCTACCGCACTGGCTACCTGTCCTGCCACATTCGCTCCGGCTGCATGCATGATCACGATGTTTCCGGG
>DBXX01000088.1 GCA_002309675.1 Lachnospiraceae bacterium UBA1201 | reverse complement strand
TCCGATCACGGTGACATTCAAAGATGGTAGTACTACAGTTGCTACCAAAAAGGTCACCTATGGCAGCACCTATGGCACACTTCCGACCCGAACCAAGATCGGCCATACGTTTAACGGATGGTACACAGCGTCCAGCGGCGGAACGAAGATCACAGCTTCTACGAAGGTTACTGTAACATCGAACCAGACATTATATGTGCAGTGGACTAAGAAGCCGTTAAAGGTTCTGGTTCTTAACTTCGACCCGACGATCACTATGAAAGACGGTACAAAAGTTAAGCAGCACGAACTGATGGAAAAACTCGACGTTAAGGAGAAGGCTTTCCCTAAGTGGAACGATCCTGCAGTTCTTGCAAAACAGTTTGCAGCGGCAATGGAAGAAGTTAGTTATGGTAGTGTAAGCTATACGATTGCCAAGACGATCGTGGTAGATGAGCTTCCGATGGATAAGACTGGAAAGCAGTACACTCCGAGTGAGTATTATAATCTCATGGTTAAAGCCTGCAATGAAAAACATGGCAGATACTGGGAATACAGCGGTTGGAGAGATTCCGGTTTTAACTTTGATTATGATAAGTATTTCAAAAAGTACGATGTATACAACAAGGTTAATAACGGCACGTATGACGAGGTTTGGATCTTCGCCGGCCCTTGCTCCGGAACTACGCTGTATGAATCCATGATGACAGGTAAGGATGCGTTCTGGCTCAATGGCGCAGAGATGGTTAAGTCCGGTCAGAGAAACTTTGCTACCTATGGCTTTAATTACGAGCGCGATCTCGACTGTATGCTGGAGGATGCCGGACATCGCTTCGAGCGGACCATGGATCAGGTTTACTTTGGCAAAGGTTATCATCCGATCACAGAGGCCAATTATGCCGGTAAAACATATGCTCAGTTGAACGACTGGGAGAAGTTTTATGCGAATGATGTCCTTACAGGCGGCAAGATCATCGCAGGTGTAGGAAATGTACACTGCGGTCCGAATGCCCGTTCCGATTATGACTGGAACAATACGACTAAGGTTAAATCGTACTGTGAGGATTGGCTGAATTATCCCAATCTCAAAGGAACTATAACAATGGTGAATGGTTCTGCATGGGGCAATACTCAGGAAGGCCATCACAGATGGTGGTTCAAGCACATTCCGCATGCGGATGGTAAGAACTCTCAGGGTATCTACAACAACTGGTGGTATTATTTCCGGTTTGATAACCTGAACTGATGATGTTTTAATCGAAATCAAAATAGCGGCTCACAACAGCCTGCCGGCGAAATGCCTGCAGGCTGTTGGCGTTTCTTTTCGGCTTATTCTGTGCTCGGATGACGTAGGGTGAAACTAAAAAAGCGGGCCTTTTGCAAGGCCCGCTTTTGAATATGTGAGTAGCATTGCCCACGTTCCTGTCAGTCTTCCCAGAACAGTTCGTCCAGAGTCTTCCCCAGGACTCTGCAGATGTCGCGGCAGAGTTTGATGGTGGGGTTGTAGTCGCCTTTTTCGATGGCGTTGATGGTCTGGCGGGAGACACCGACGCGGTCGGCCAGGTCCTGTTGCGACAGATCCAGGGCAGCACGGGCGGATTTCAGACGCAGGTTCTTCATTCGTCATCACCTCCGTCATCTTTCGCGGAAATCTTCTCCGTTACGAAACGGATCAGGCCGGCTACGACCAGAATAATAGCTGTGGCGCCGCATAAGAAGTTGAGGTCGGTGGTATTCATGTGCCCGGTCTCATCCAGCCAGCCATCCCGGTTCAGGGAGGAAAGGCCGATGGCCAGGTTGATAACACCGATGATCAGAAGAAACGTGATGGTGAAGCCCTTCTTTTCATTCAGGGCGATATAGCAGTCGTGCCAGTAGCCGTAGATCACGTATACCATGAGGCCGATGAAGATCGAGGCGGCATAGAAGACGGAGGACATGCCGTCCGCGAAGATGCCCATCGAGTCGATGATCAGGGAAACTCCGACCGTGACCATTGCGGCGTAGAACGCATAACGGAATGCGCGACCCTGTTCAACTTCCTGGCGCTCGTCATAACGTGTTCCGGAAACCTGCTGCTTCCGGTATAAAGATACGGTCAGGATCAGCAGGATGGCGGTTCCGAGCAGAATGGAAAATACGGCGCAGATATCGCGGGTAGAGAAGGGACGGACATAATTTACACTGAGACGGTAATCGATCTGCCAGGTCCCGTTTTCGGCGAGATCGGGATAGGTTTCCCGGTCCGCAAAGTAACTGAATTCCATGTGATAGTTACCGGCCGCCAGGTCTGTGGTCATGTAGGTATCCGATGCCAGACCTAAAGTGGAGTAAACGGTTTCACCCTGCTCGTCGGTCACTTTACAGGAAGTGACGAAACCGATGTCTTTTGCAGTAACATCTTTAACTTTTATATCTTCCGGCTGCCAGCGGATGCTGATGGTGTATTTGCCGGATTTTGAAATGGTGAAATTACCTTCGGAAGACGGTGTGTTCGGCTGGCCGGCTTCGCAGCGAATCCGCTGCTTCCAGTCAGACTTCCACTCGAGTCCGCTGTCCGACCCGGACAGTGCCAAGATGCCTGCGCCCAGCAGTACGGCTCCGATAATGGCGATGATAATTCCTAAAACTGATTTACGCATAGTGTGTTCTCCTTTCGAGACCGCTGCACCTCCCGGGCCGGTCTCTGAGGATACTATAGCACGCCCACGACATTATGTCAAGTATATTTTACAAAATGTCTCAGTTTTTTGATTTACTCCTGGCTTCGGCCGGAGCGGATGGCGCAGGCCGGACGTATGAACGGGCCTTTTGAACCCGATTTTTCTTGCGTTTCCCATGATGTATGCGGTATAATGTTGGTGTCGCTCACAGTAACGTTTCGTATGCGTTCAAACAGAGCTTCGACCGTTAAATATTGGGCCTCGGTTGGGACATTGCCCCCGGGACACCACATAAAAGAAAGAGAGGAAGAGGATATGCCTTTTATCGATTCAAAGATCACATTGCCCGTAGACGCACCTAAGAAGGAGGTGCTGAAGTCGAAACTGGGGAAACTCATCACCACACTGAATAAGAGCGAGACCTACCTGATGGTGGGAATCGAAGACGGATACGACCTGTGGCTGGGCGGAAAGAAGCTCGAGCGAGGCGCGTATGTTTCGGTCAGCCTGTTCGGAAACGCGCCGAAGTCGGCATATGATAAATTGACCGGACAGATCTGCGACTTGTTCGCAGAGGAACTGGGCATTCCCGGCAACAATGTTTACGTGACTTACCATCCGGTCAGCGACTGGGGATGGAATGGAGGAAACTTCTGAAATCAAATTGCATCCCGAAAGGTTTCGGGATATAATAACACTATACGTTTTTTGAATGAGCGCTCAGAAGAAGGAGGACATGTATATGGACAATATGCCGAAGATGCAAAACTACACGCCGGAGGAACTCGTAAAGATGCAGGAAGAGGCGCTGAAGAAAGCGCAGGAGACGTGGAATAAACTGACGCCGGAGGAGCAGGCGAAGGCGACGGTTGAAGCGCAGCGCATGTTGGAAGAGGAAACGCGCAAGCATCAGGAGCTGATGGATACCGTGAAACGTTTTACGGAGGAAAGAAAAGAGAGGGACGCTGCGCAGAACGCGCAGAAGCCGAAGTTCTGCAGCAACTGCGGCGCGCCGGTAAGCGGCGGAAAGTTCTGCGGAAACTGCGGAAATGCACTGAGTTAAGTTGATTTGAGAAGCATTGCCCCGGGAAAGATGCGCATGTCGGAGGACAGGGCTTAGACTGGGAAACCATATATTTGGAGGAATTATTATGAGTAAAGTATATGCCTATTTGGCAGATGGATTGGAAGAAGTAGAATGCCTGGCGGTCGTTGACGTACTGCGGCGCGGCGGCGTGTCCTGCGAGACCGTGGCCATCGCGAAGAACCCGTTGGTGACCGGATCCCACGGCATCATGATCGCAGCGGACCGGATCGGCGGTGAGGTGCCGGAGGATGCGACCATGCTGTTTTTACCGGGCGGCATGCCGGGAACGAATAACCTGTATGCGGACAAGGAATTCATGGGACGGTTTAAGGAGGCGGCGAAGCGCGGCGTAGGGATCGCGGCTATCTGCGCGGCTCCGATGATCCCGGGCCAGCTGGGATTGCTGAATAAGAAGAAGGCGACCTGCTATCCGGGCTTCGAGGATAAACTCGTCGGCGCCATCGTGACGGATGAAGACGTCGTAGTCGATGGCAATGTGATCACCGGCCGCGGAATGGGCGTGGCGGTCGACATGGGCCTGGCCATGCTCGAAGTATTGACCGATAAGGCGACTGCCCGGAAGGTAAAAAACTCGATCATGCATCCCGACCGCGAGAAGTAATTTCCATAGTTTTGAGCGCAGCCGTTTGATGTAAATTTCCCCTTGCCATTTGCGCAGACCTGTGCTAAAATGTTTGATGGTGCGCTGTTTTATGCGTTTTCTTTGTGTGTAAGCGCGCTTTAAGTGAGATATGCATAAGCATTGAAGGAGGATATATTCTATCATGAGTGTACAGGTTGAGAAATTGGACGGCAGCAAAGCAAAGCTGACTATCGAAGTTCCCGCAGAAGAGTTTGTAGCTGCAATGCAGCAGGCATATACTAAGAATAAGGGCAAGTTCAACTTGCAGGGTTTCCGCAAGGGACATGCTCCGCAGGCCATCATCGAGAAGATGTACGGCCCGGCTGTGTTCTATGAGGACGCAGCAAATATCCTGATTCCGGATGCATACGCAAAGGCATACGAAGAGGCGGACGTTGAGATCGTTTCTCGTCCGGAGATCGATGTGACCCAGATCGAGAAGGGTAAGTCCTTCATCTTCACTGCTACTGTAGCTACAAAGCCTGAGGTTACACTTGGCGACTACAAGGGCGTTGAGGTTTATAAGAGCAATGCTGACGTGACCGATGACGAGATCACTGCTGAGCTTTCTAAGAAGCAGGAGGAGAATTCCCGTCTGATCACCGTTGAGCGTCCCATCCAGACCGGCGATATCGCAGTGATCGATTTCGAAGGTTTTGTTGACGGCGTTGCATTCAACGGCGGTAAGGGCACAGATTACGAGCTCGGTATCGGTACCCACAGCTTCATTGATACATTTGAGGATCAGCTGATCGGCGCTTCCACCGGTGATGATGTTGAAGTTAACGTTACCTTCCCTGAGGAGTACGGCGAGGCATCTCTGGCCGGCAAGCCCGCTCTGTTCAAAGTAACCGTTAAGAACGTAAAGGTTAAGGAACTTCCCGAGCTGGATGACGAGTTCGCAAGCGAGATCTCCGATTTCGAGACTTTGGATGAGTATAAAGAGGATCTGAAGAAGATCATCGCAGAGCGTAAGGAGAAGCAGGCGGAGAGCGCTAAGCAGAACCAGGCTGTTGAGAAGGCAGTTGCAAACGCAACGATGGAGATCGCTGATCTGATGATCGCCGACGAGGCAGACCGTATGGTTGACGAGATGGCTCAGAACATGCAGCAGCAGGGTATCTCCATGGATATGTACCTTCGTTACACAGGTATGACGAAGGAGCAGCTCACCGAGCAGACGAAGCCGCGTGCGATTGAGCGCATCAAGTCCCGTCTGGTACTCGAGGCGATCGCAAACGCTGAGAACCTTGAAGCTACTGACGACGACGTAGAGAAGGAGATCGAGCGCATGGCTTCCACCTACAAGATGGAAGTTGAGACCGTGAAGAACTACCTCGGCGAGTCCGGAGCAGAGAGCATCAAGAAGGATATGCGCCTCCAGAAGGCAGCAGAGTTCCTTGCAGCAAATGCTGTAGAGGTTGACGCTCCCGCAGAAGAAGAGAAGAAAGACGAAGAATAATCTTCGAATGATATGAAATAAAAACCAGCCGGTCCGCGTGCGGATCGGCTGTTTTTGTTAGCAACCTGATGAAGCTTATATCTTCATTCTGGTGGCCGCGGCCCCCTCGGGGGTGGAGCTTCGTGCGGCGAGAAGCCGCCAATGCAAGCTTATATCTTCATTATGGTGGCCGCGGCTCCCTCGGGGGTGGAGTTTCGTGCGGCGAAAAGCCACCAATGCAAGCTTATATCTTCATTCTGGTGGCCGCGGCCCCCTCGGGGGTGGAGCTTCATGTGGCGAGAAGCCACC
>DBXX01000023.1:49254-64233 GCA_002309675.1 Lachnospiraceae bacterium UBA1201 | reverse complement strand
TCCAGGAAACTGGGTACATATCAATGCTTTACGCATTGTCCGGGGGTTCTTTTATGTATGGTGTAGCTTTATTCAGCCTCAGCCACAGTAGCTGCTTCGGTTTCAGCCTCGGTAGCAGCCTCAGTCTCTGCTTCGGTAGCTGCCTCAGTCTCTGCCTCGGTCTCCTTCACGGCTTCCGTCGTCTTCTCATGTTCCAACGGGTCATCAACCGTCTTAATGTCCTTCAAATACTCCAGAAACCTCTCATAGTACAACTGGTACACAAGTTCGTCTTCCGCCATGATCTCCATCAGCTGATTTACGTCCTTCAACTCGTCGTACTGATCGACCAGCTTCTGCTTAAACGCATCCATTTCACCCTCTTTGATGACATCTAAACCTTCCTGTTTGCAGATACCCATGATGGCAAGCTTCTGCTTAGCGTATGCCTTACCCTCTTCTTTGAGATAGCTCTCAAATCCAAGCGCATCAATACCCAAATAATTCAAATAGCTCAGTCGATCCGTTCCTGCCGCCGCACATGCACGATCTACTCTGTACAACTGCTGCTGAATATATTCATTGATCAGACCTTCGTGCTCTTTCTTCTCATCGATGACCGATAAGATCTTTCCGAGGAGGATGCTGTCATGGTAGTTCTGCTTGATCTGCTCTGCGGTCGCATCATAGAACGCCTTATAGGTCTCGTACTTACCTTCAGACTTCTCTTTGATCTGTTCATCGGTAGGTGTCGCGATCGCTTTGATCTTCTTAACGGTCACCTTAAACACTGCGTCCTTGCCGGAGTAGGAAGCCTCCTGATAATTCTCGGGAAATGTAACATACACATTGAACTCTTTGTTGGCAGGTTCTCCGATAATTCCTTCCTCGAAACCGGGAATAAACTTACCAGATCCGATGCCCAGTTCGGCATCCTCAGCCGATCCGCCATTGAACGGGATATCATTGATATATCCCTTATAATCGAGGATCACGAGGTCGCCGGCCTCAACAAGACGATCAACCTCCTCCCAGGTAAACCCGAAATTCGACTCCAAAGCGGTTGAAACATTGTACTTAATGAGCGCCTCCGATGCCGTCACTTCACTCGTCATAACCTTCAGATCCTTTAACTTCGACATGTCGAGGTAATCATCTACATTGATCGTATCGAGGGGAACGACTGCAGCCTTCGGGTCAACACCGGCGTATTCCGTCGTGCCCTCTACAGCGCTCTCGGATCCGCCTTCTGCCGTGGTAGCAGACGGATCAGCCGACGTAGCATCGCCGCCGCGCTTCGAAGCGCAACCGGTCATAAGCAGACCGACAGCAACAACTGCTGCACAAGTCTTTGTCATAACTTTCTTACCAAAATATTTTTTCATAATATCTCCATTCGCGAAACGACTTCGCATATTCAAAACTCGTCTTATCCAACACGATCCTGGATGGAATAACACGAAGCAAGTTTAGCACACTACTTACCGATTTGCAAGCATTTCGGCAAAAGTACACAAACATTTCACAATTTCTCGAGTCGGCCGCTTTCGCGTTTTTTCAGTTTCGTCTCGGTGATGTCGAAGAAATCTTCATCGATCGAGATCATGGAAACTTCATGCGGGTTGAGCAGATATGCACTCTTCACATACTGTCCGGAACCCAGTTTTACGCCGCGCACTCCGGCCGCGGTCTTCTTCTGGAGCGGCACGTCGGACACCTGATAACGCAGATACATCTTATCCGTCGTGATCAGGATGATATGGCGTTTGATCTCGGGCAGAACGGCTACCACCGCGTCGCCGTCCGCGAGTTTGGTCGCTGCGATGGTCTTCTTAACGGAGAAGAATTCCTCTAAAGGTACACGCTTGATCAGGCCCATCTTCGTGACGAAGATATAGTTCTGCTCCTTCGCTGCGGGGTCGAGCGGAATGACAGTAACCAGGTTCTCCTTCGACGAATCGAGGTTGCAGACATTGTCCAGAGGAACGCCCTTATCCTTCGGCTTGCACAGCGGCAGGTCGAGCACCTTCAGCTGGTGGAGCGTACCCTCGGCAGTGAACAGGCCGACCTTCGACGTGTTCATGCAGGTGAAGACCACCTTATGATCCGCCAGCACGGTCTCCTCATTCTTCTGGTATACGGAAACATCCAGAGTCTTCGCATAACCGAAGCGGTTCATGGCAAATACCACCGGTGTCTCGACGATAGGCGCTTCTTCGAAGACTGCCTCCTCGATATCCTCGATGCGTGTGCGGCGCTTCAGTCCGTAGGTCTTCTTAATATGGTCCAGGTCCTCTTTGATGGTGTCCATCATGACCTTGCGGCTCTTCAGGATCGCAGTGTACTTCTTGATCTTCGCGAGGGTATCCTTATAATCCTCCTGCAGAGCCAGGATCTCGAGGCCAATGAGTTTCGACAAACGCAGTTCGAGGATCGCCGTCGCCTGCGCTTCGGTGAAGTTCAGTTTCTGCGCTTCCGCTTTACTCTTTGTCGATTTGAACTTGATGCCGGTGATGTCGCCATTTACCAGGCAACCCTTCGCCATCTTGATATCTTTACTGCCGCGGATGATCTCGATGATCAGGTCAATGATGTCCACAGCACGGATGAGACCTTCCTGGATCTCTTTTTTCTCCGTCTCCTTCTGCAGGAGCGTGGTGTATTTGCGCGTGTTGATGTCGATCTGGAAGTCGATGTTGTACTGCAGGATCTCGCGCAGGGACAGCGTCAGCGGCTTACCGTTCGCGATGGCCAGCATATTGACCCCGAAGGTATCCTCCAGTTTCGTCTTCTTATACAGGCCCTGCAGCGTCTTCTCGCCGTCGGCTCCCTTCTTCAGTTCCAGAACGATCTTAATGCCTTCCTTCGACGACATGTTGGAAATATCGGTGATGTCGGGCAGTTTCTTCGCTTCCACGAGGGCCATGACGTCGGACAGGAACTTACCGATGTTGGCACCGATCATGGTATAGGGGATCTCGGTGATCTCGATGTGGTCGCGGTCTGCCTTGCGCTTCGCGGGCACCAGCTGCGCCTTACCGCGAAGTTTGATCTTACCGCGTCCGGTCTCGTAGATCTCGAGCAGTTCGCTCTTATTCGTTACATATCCGCCGGTCGGAAAATCCGGACCGGGCATCAGGTTCAGGAGTTCCTTCGTCGATGCATGCGGGTAGTCCATGAGGTATTTCATCGCGTCGATGACTTCCGCCAGGTTATGCGTCGGGATGGACGTCGCCATACCGACCGCGATGCCCTCGGAACCATTGACCAGAATGTTCGGAATGCGGACCGGGAGCACGGACGGCTCCTTCTCCGTCTCGTCGAAGTTCGGGATGAAGTCGATGACGTTTTTATCCAGGTCAGCGAGGTACACCTCCTGGGTAAATTTCTTCAAACGCGCCTCGGTATAACGCATGGCAGCTGCGCCGTCGCCTTCGATGGAACCGAAGTTTCCGTGGCCGTCGACTAAGGCCATGCCCTTCTTAAAGTCCTGGGACAGAACGACCAGGGCGTCGTAGATGGAACTGTCGCCGTGGGGGTGATATTTACCCATCGTATCACCGACGATACGCGCCGACTTACGGTGCGGTTTATCACTGTTTAAGCCCAGTTCGTTCATCGCGTACAGCACGCGGCGCTGTACCGGCTTCAGGCCATCTCGCACATCCGGCACCGCACGCGAGGTGATGACGGACATGGAGTAGTTGATATAGGATTGCTGCATCTCTGCAGAATATTCTGTGGTTATGATATTCTCCGGCATGTTTTCCTCCGATCAGACATCCAGTTCTGCTTCTTTTGCGTGCTCGTAGATGAAGTCGCGGCGTGGCTCGACGTCACTGCCCATGAGGATCTCGGTGACTTCATTTGCCAGACGCGCATCCTCGATCTTCACGCGCTTCATGTTGCGGCGCTCGGGATCCAGCGTGGTCTCCCACAGCTGCTGGGCATCCATCTCGCCCAAACCTTTGTAACGCTGGAGCGTGAACGATTTGTGCGCTTTCTTATATTTTTCGAGCGCGACATCGTCGTAGAGGTACTCCTGCGGGCCGCGCGAAGGGATCGCTTTATACAGCGGCGGCATGGCGATGTAGACATGACCTTCGCTGATCAGTTCCGGCATGAAACGGTAGAAAAACGTCAGGAGCAAGGTGCTGATGTGTGCACCATCGACGTCGGCATCGGCCATGATGACGATCTTGTCATAGCGGAGTTTCGAGATGTCGAAGTCGTTGCCGTAGCCTTCTGAGAAACCGCAGCCGAATGCCTGTACCAGCGAGCGGATCTCTGCATTGGCCAATACCTTATCGATGGTCGCTTTCTCGACGTTCAGGATCTTACCGCGGATCGGCATAATGGCCTGGTATCTGCGGTCGCGCGCGGTCTTCGCCGAACCGCCCGCGGAATCACCCTCGACGATGAAGATCTCGCACTTCGAAGCGTCGCGGCTCTCGCAGTTCGCAAGTTTCCCATTGCCGTCGAAGGAGTACTTCGTCTTACCGAGAAGGTTGGATTTTGCTTTCTCTTCCGCCTTACGGATCTTCGCCGACTTCTCGGCGCAGGAGATCATCGCCTTCAGCGCGTCCAGGTTACGGTCGCAGTAGATGGTCAGCTGCTCTCCCGTCACCGCCGCCACAGCCTTCGTCGCATCGGCGCTGCCGAGTTTCGTCTTCGTCTGGCCTTCGAACAGCGGGTCGGGGTGTTTGATCGCGACGATCGCAGTCATGCCGCACCTTGTGTCCGGGCCCGTAAAGTTGATGTCCTTATCCTTCAGGATGCCGAGCTGGCGCGCATACGTGTTCAGCACCTGCGTGAACTTCGTGCGGAAACCGGTCAGATGCGTACCGCCGTCGGAGTTATAAATATTGTTACAGTAACCGAGCGTCTTCTCCTCGAATGTATTTACGAACTGGAACGCGATGTCAACTTCGATCTTATCCGACGTTCCTTTGAGGGAAATGACGTCCGTCACTGCTTCTTTACCTTTATTCAGTTCTTTTACGTAAGCACAGATACCCTCGGTCTCATGGAAAACGACTTCTTCCTTCTCGCCCTTATGCTCATTGATGAACACGATGCGCAGGCCGGGGTTCAGATACGCAGTCTCGTGCAGGCGGCTCTTAATCGCCGTCACGTTATATTTGATCTTCTCGAAGATCTCTTCATCGGGCAGGAAGTTAATGCTGGTTCCGGTGAGTTTCGTCTTACCGATGATGGGCAGCTTTCCGTCCTCGAGGTCGACGGTCGGGATGCCGCGCGCATACGAATCGTAGTGAATGAAACCTCCGCTCATGACTTTTACTTCCAAATACTCGGACAATGCATTGACCACAGAGGAACCTACGCCGTGCAGACCACCGCTGGTCGCATAGGCTTTGTTATCAAACTTACCGCCGGCATGCAGGGTCGTAAAGACCAGACGCTCTGCCGGAACGCCCTTCTCATGCATATCCACGGGGATACCACGTCCGTTATCCGTGACCGTTACGGAGTTATCCTCCTCCATACGAACGGTGATCTCGGTACAAACACCGGCCAGATGCTCATCGACCGCATTGTCCACGATCTCATAGATCAGATGGTTCAGACCCGACGTGGTAACGCTACCGATGTACATACCCGGACGGACCCGGACCGCCTCCAAGCCCTCTAAAACCGATATACTACTGGCATTGTATTCGTTGTTCGCCATGAATGCCTCCCTCGAACTTACATATTTCACCGGGCCCTCCGAACCGGCGCCCGCCACCTCGGAAAAACCCAATGTATATTATAACCGAATCCCCCCTCAAGGTCAAGGGATTGTGTTTGATTCTGCTTTTATATCCCGTATCTTGTTATTTCACCCCAAAAAACGTGACAGCGGGGACGGTTCTTTTTGAATGTGACAACGGGGACGGTTCTTTTTGTCACATTGGGTATGCTTCGGCGCAAGCCGCCTTACATCGATCTTGATTACCCCATATCACAGAAAAAAGGCCCTGCCAAGGCTTCGAAGCACCGCCGCAGGCGGCTCGGCCTTGACAAGGTCTTTTTAGTTTTGATATTCCCCTCCTTCAGCCCATCGAAAGAACCGTCCCCGTTGTCACATTCCGCTGTCACTTCCAGGTGCGCCTCAGCAGCTCGGGTTCGTCCTCCAGGTGCGCGTAGTCATTCAGACGCTCGAGGGTGAAGAGATCGCGCTCAGGCAGATACTGAAGCTCTGTGATGCTTCCGTTTTCCATGCCTTTTGCGAGCAATGCTTTGATGGCGAAGTTCTTCCCGAAGATGCCGGAAAGCAAGCTGCGGATGAAAACGCCGTGGGTCACGACGGCCACGCGCTTATAACCGGCTTCGCGGGCTTCCGAGATGATCTCGTAAATGGCTTTAATTCCTCGATTATATACGTCCCTGCCACATTCTCCGCCCGGATAGGGAATATCCTCTTCATAGCGCCCGTAGGCCTCCAGAAAGTTCGGAAAATGCTCGAGGTTCTCCGCATCGCTATGGTTTTCCAAATCACCGAAGCAGATCTCGCGAAGATCCTCTTTCGTCCGGTAGGGAAGGTCCAGATACGAATTGATAATTTCGGCGGTCTCGACCGCGCGAATCAGGTTGCTGGAGTAGAGGATCTGCGGATGGTACCGAAGCAGACGGCTGCCGACGAGTTCAGCCTGCCGCCGCCCCTCCGCACTCAGTGAAACATTGGAATTCACCAGTTTATTTGCCTGTCTTCCATGTCGAATCAAATATAAGATCATCGTTTTCTCTCCTATCCTTCAATCATTACATTTCGGCTTGCATGTACGTCACATTTCGGGGATGATTTCGCACGTGGCCAGGGACGCTTCAACGTGACGCCGGGGACGGTTCTTTTTGTCACATTCCGGAGAAGATTTGGAACGTGGCCGAGGGGGCGGAAATCGCAACTGTGACCGAGCATGTGAATGAGCTGATGAAAAACGTTGCGAGGGAGAAGACGGATAAGGGGCAAAATCGGTCTCCGAGACCGATTTTGAGCTAGCTGAGGTCGTTTTCATAAAGAAAACGGCCGAAGTCGAAGCGGTACCCGTGAATCCGGCTTCGCTGCTCGCGACCTTCGTTTTTCACAGCGCAATGAACTGTCTCGGGAGCGGTTGTGATTTCCAGCCACCATGGACACGCTTAATAAGTTGTCGAAAATGTGACAAAAAGAACCGTCCCCATTGTCACTTTCAAAAAGAACCGTCCCCGCTGTCACTTTCCCTAACCGGCCGCAGAAACACCAGGCCGCCGGAACCGCTCTCGCGGCCCCGACGGCCCGATATCTTATTCGATCACTTATTACAGTGCCTTGAAGGTGTCAACTACGTTCTGCGTAGTGAAACCGAATTTCTCGAACAGAATCTTTGCAGGTGCGGATGCGCCGAAGCCCTTCATGGCTACAACTGCGCCGTCCAGGCCTACATAACGGCCCCAACCGAAATCGGAAAGTGCCTCGATCGCAACACGCTTGCGAACGCTCTTCGGAAGAACGCTCTCCTTATACTCAGCGGACTGCTTCTCGAACAGATCCATACAAGGCATGGAAACGACGCGAACGTCGATGCCGTCAGTTGCAAGCTGTGCCTGTGCATTGACCGCGAGTTCAACCTCGGAACCGCTGGCGATCAGGATACCGTCGAAGTTTGCCTTCTTCGCCTCGGAGATAACGTAGCCGCCCTTCAGAGCTTCCTTCGAGGAGCCGGCCATCTGCGGCAGGTTCTGACGGGTCAGAACGAGTGCGGTAGGCATGTCCTTATTCGTTGCTGCGAAGTACCATGCAGCTGCCGTCTCAGTAGCGTCGCAAGGACGATATACTGCGAAGTTCGGCATAGCGCGAAGCATTGCCAGCTGCTCGATGGGCTCGTGAGTCGGGCCGTCCTCGCCGACACCGATGGAGTCGTGTGTCAGAACGTAGGTAAGCGGAACACCCATGATCGCGGAAAGACGCGCCATCGGCTTTACATAATCGCTGAATACGAAGAATGTGGAAACGAATGCGCGAAGGCCGCCGTGAAGCATGATACCGTTGCCGATCGCTGCCATAGCCAGCTCACGAACACCGAAGTGCAGGTTGCGTCCTGCGTAGTTCTCCTTCGAGAAATCGCCGCAGTCAGCCATGTAAGTCTTCGTAGACGGAGCCAGGTCAGCTGCGCCGCCGATCAGGTTCGGCATAACGGTCTTTAAGCGGTTGATCATCTTACCGGACAGGTTACGGGTAGCATCTGCCTTATCCTCGTATGCCCAGAAGCTCTCGCTGTTTAAGAGTTCCTCGGAAACGTCGCCCTTGTAGTACTGATCCCACTTAGCCTTCATTTCCGGATATTTTGCACAGTACTCAGCGAACATAGCTTCCCATGCTGCCTGCGCCTTAGCGCCTTTCTGTGCCTTTTCTTTGTAGTTTGCGTATACTTCATCAGGAACGAAGAAAGGCTCCTGAGACGGCCATCCCAGGTTCTCCTTCAGGGCAGCAACATTGTCCACGCCGAGAGGCTCGCCGTGAGCGCTGGCCTTACCCTGCTTAGCGGGGCAGCCGTAACCGATCTGGGTCTTCACGATGATGAAGGAAGGCTTGGTCTTCTCAGCCTTTGCAGCTTCGATGGCCTTACCGATCTCTTCGAGGTTGTTACCGTCTTCTACGGTCAATGTCTGGAAACCGAATGCCTGCATGCGCATCTCAACGTTCTCGGTGAATGCGATGTCGGTGCTGCCTTCGATGGAGATCTTGTTGGAGTCGTAAAGCACGATCAGCTTTGAGAGGCCCAGAGTTCCCGCAAGGGAGAATGCTTCGGAGGAGATACCCTCCATCATGCAGCCGTCGCCGCCGAGAACGAAGGTGTAGTGATCTACTACCGGGAAATTCTCTTTGTTGAAGGTAGCTGCAAGGTGTGCCTCAGCGATCGCCATACCGACTGCCATACCCATACCTGCGCCCAGAGGGCCGGTCGTTGCCTCAACGCCGCGGGTATGCTTATACTCCGGATGTCCCGGAGTCAGGGAGCCGTCCTGACGGAACTGCTTCAGATCCTCAATGGTCAGGCCGTAACCAAACAGATGAAGAAGGGAATACAAAAGGGTCGAACCATGTCCGCCGGACAGGATGAAACGGTCGCGGTTGGTCCACTCGGTATCAGCCGGGTTGTGGTTCATATGATTAGCCCAAAGCTCGTAAGCCATGGCTGCGGAACCGAGGGGCAGGCCCGGGTGACCGGAATTTGCCTTCTGGACCGCATCAGCGGCAAGCACGCGGATCGCGTTTACCGACTGCATTTCGATATTGCTCATGTTGATATCCTCCTGGTTATTCTGCAAGGGAATTATTCACCGAATACGGCAATGTAGTCCTTCTTGAACTTCTCGATGCCCTGTGTGGTCAGCGGGTGGTTGATCATCTGCATCAGTACGTTGTAAGGTACGGTAGCGATGTCAGCGCCTGCAGCTGCGCAGTCGATAACATGGATCGGATTACGAACGCTGGCTGCGATGATCTCGGTCTCGATGCCGTGCAATGCGAAGATGTCGGCGATGGACTGGATCAGATCGATACCGGGCATGGAAATGTCATCCAGACGACCCAGGAACGGGGAAACGTAGGTTGCGCCTGCTCTTGCAGCGAGGAGAGCCTGAGCTGCGGAGAAGATCAGGGTAACGTTCGTCTTAATACCCATCTGCTTGCAGGCCTTTGTAGCCTTCAGACCTTCAGCGGTCATCGGAATCTTAACTACCATATTCGGGTGGATGGCTGCGATCGCCTTAGCCTCTTCGATCATGGTCTCGGCGTCAACGGTGGTAGCCTTTACTTCGCCGCTGATAGGTCCGTCAACGATGGTGGTGATCTCCTTGATGACCTCGTTAAAATCTCTGCCTTCCTTTGCGATCAGAGACGGGTTCGTGGTAACACCGCAGATGATGCCCATGTCATTGGCTTTACGGATCGCTTCAACGTCCGCTGTGTCGATAAAAAACTTCATAAAATTACCTCCGGTAAAATATTAAATTATTGGATTCTCGATCGGATCTGAACGGGCATAGACCAGCCCCGGCCATCCGAAACGACATTACTACTATTGTATCGTTTTTTTGCCATTCTTGCAAGTCAAAAATGGTGTTATTTCGGTCAATTCTTTTTCTCCTGACCGTAATACGCATTCGGCCCGTGCTTACGCAGGAAATGCTTCGCGATGATGTACTGTCCTGCCGGCTGCATATTCGGGTTGATCGTCAGAGCCTGCGCTGCCATCATGGCCACCTGCTCCAGCACTGCGGAGTTGTAGACAGCCTCTTCGGGCGTCTTGCCCCAGGTGAACGGGCCGTGGCTCTTACACAGCACGCCCGGCGTATGCATCGGGTTTCGGTCGGCAAATGCTTCTTTGATCACGGTCGCTGTGTGGAATTCGTACGCTTCGTTGATCTCCTCTTCGGTCAGGTCGCGTGTGCACGGGATCTCGCCGTAGAAATAGTCCGCATGCGTGGTTCCGTACGCGGGAATGCCGCGGCCTGCCTGTGCCCATGATACCGCCCACGGCGAATGCGTGTGCACCACGCCGCCGACCTGCGGCCATGCACGGTACAGTTCCAGATGGGTCGGGGTGTCCGATGAAGGGCGCAGATCGCCCTCCACCACCTCACCGGTCTCCAGACTCAGAACGACCATATCTTCTGCCTTCATCGTCTCATAAGGCACACCGCTCGGCTTGATCACTACCAGGCCCTTCTCGCGGTCGATTCCGCTGACATTGCCCCAGGTGTAGATCGCCAGCTTGCGGTTAAACAACTCCATATTCGCCTCGTAAACGCGGCGCTTTAATTCATCCAACATCTCTCTATATCTCCTCATGCAAGTGCTTATTGCGCGTTGTCCTGCGGAAGTTCCTGACGGATCTCCTTCGTCTCGATCTCCTTCGTGATCGCCGCGATGAACTCATCGAGCGGCTTCACGCCTTCGTCGCCTGCAAAACGGCTGCGAACGGCAACGGTGCCGTCCTCGGACTCCTTCTGGCCCACAACGAGCATGTAAGGAATCTTATCCAGACGCGCCTCGCGGATCTTATAGCCGATCTTCTCAGAGCGGTGGTCCACGGTGCAGTCAATGTGTGCCTTCTTCAGCTTCGCAGCTACCTCGTAAGCGTAATCCTCGAACTTATCGGAGATGGGCAGCACGCGCACCTGCTCTGCGCACATCCAGGTCGGGAACTTACCTGCATAATGCTCGATGAGCCATGCGAGAGTTCTCTCGTAGCAGCCCAGGGAGGTTCTGTGAACGACCCAGGGACGTACCTTTTCGCCCTTCTCGTCGATGTAGTACATGCCGAACTTCTCGGCAGCGGCGCAGTCGAGCTGAACGGTGATCATGGTGTCTTCCTTGCCGTAAACGTTCTTCGCCTGGATGTCGATCTTCGGGCCGTAGAAGGCTGCCTCGCCCTCTGCCTCGGTGAATGTGATACCCTTCTTGATCATGACGTCACGCAGGTACTTCTGTGTGTTCTCCCAGTATGCGTCGTCGCCCAGATACTTCTCGCGGTTCACCGGATCCCATTTGGACAGGCGGTAGCTTACGTCGCCTTCCAGACCCAGGGTCTTCAGCACGTAATCGATACGGTCAACAACATTGTTGAGCTCGACTTCTGCCTGGTCAGGGCGGATGATAAGGTGCGCCTCAGTGATGGTGAACTGGCGGACACGGGTCAGACCGTGCATCTCACCGGAATCCTCATTACGGAACAGGGTCGATGTCTCGGCCATGCGCACGGGCATATCACGGTAGGAATGCTGCTCGTTCATGAATACGTTGTACTGGAACGGACAGGTCATGGGACGCAGAGCCATCAGCTCCTTACTCTCATCGTCCTTATTCAGGATGAACATACCGTCCATATAGTGATCCCAGTGACCGGAGATCTTATAGAGGTCGGACTTCGCCATGAGCGGTGTACGTGTACGAACGTAGCCCCATTCATTGTCCTCCATATCCTCGATCCAGCGCTGGAGCTTCATCAGCATCTTCGTGCCCTTCGGTGTGAAGAGCGGCAGGCCCTGGCCGATGACATCCACAGTCAGGAACAGTTTCATCTCGCGGCCCAGACGGTTGTGATCACGCATTTTTGCGTCTTCCAGTTTCGCCAAATGTGCAGCCAGTTCGTCTTTGTTGAAGAACGCCGTTCCGTAGATACGCTGCAGACGCGCGCGGTTCGAATCGCCGCGCCAGTAAGCCATGGAGGAACTCAGCAGTTTGAACGCCTTGATTCCCTTCGTGCTCTGAAGGTGCGGGCCTGCGCACAGGTCCACGAAGCCGCCCTGATCGTAGAAACTGATCTCGGCGTCCTCCGGCAGATCCTGAATGAGCTCAGCCTTAAACGGCTGGCCTTTTTCCTCGAAATATTTGATCGCCTCGGCTCTGGGCATGGTGAAGCGGGTCAGCTCATGGCCTTCCTTGATGATCTTCTTCATCTCGTCTTCGATGCGGTCCAGATCCTCACGGGAGAACGGGTCGGACTCGAAGTCATAGTAGAAACCGTCCTCGATGGAAGGGCCGATGGTAACCTTCGCATTCGGGTACAGACGAAGCACAGCCTCCGCCATGACGTGGGATGTCGTGTGACGCAGTACGGAAAGCGCCTTCGGATCCGAAGTCGTCACCAGATTCAGTGTGCAGTCTTCGGAAAGGACCGTACGCAGATCCTCGAGTTTTCCGTTTACCTCGCCGGCGCAGGTGTTTCGCGCCAGGCCTTCGCTGATGTCCTTCGCAATGTCGATGATGGACATGGGCTGCGCATATTCGCACACCGATCCGTCTTTCAATGTGATCTTCATAAAAAAACTCCTTTCACAGTTTTCTGTGTCTTCCTTAGTGTTCTTCTCGTTGGCAGCTCGTAAGTACAGGCGAACGCTTGAATCACAAAGCGTCCCTTTTGACACTCTGCCTCTCGGCGAGTTCAAAAGGGACGCTTCCGCGCGGTTCCACCCTGCTTTCCCAATGCAAATGCATCAGGACTACTTATTTGACAGTAACGGTGTCACCGGCTCGTATTAAGAGCTCTCAGGGGTGGTCTTCTCCGATCGGCTCAGGATGCGCTCACAGCAAATGCGCCTCTCTCTGGACATGAGTTTCAGACCGGATACTGTCCCCATCAACGATTTATTATATTCCTTACGTTTCAGTTTAGCACGTTTCGGGAAAATGTCAACACATATTTTACTGCTTTCCTCTGCGCAGCAGTTTCGAGCAGACAATGAAGAATACGATGCTCAGCGCCAGCAATAACCATGCCGTGAAGCCAAGTACGAAATAAAGCTCCGAATGCAGCAGTTTCGAGCTCAGCTTATACAGGATAAAGAACGGCGCACCTGCCAGGATCATGGACAGGATCGACATAAGCAGCTTCGCGATGTAAACGCGGAAGATGCAGTTCAGCGCTAAGCCACACAAACTGATATATACGAAGTAGATCAGCAGCAAACCAAAGCAGCACAGGCTCAGGAGACCATCGCCCGAGACCAGATACATCAGAAGTAGCGCCGGAGACAGGTCCACCAGTCCCTCCAGGATGTATTCCGCATAGCTGTAGAGAAGGATCGACGGCATGCTCTCCGGGATCATATAGATGAAGTTGACGTTCATGTCCAGCTGCAGCGGGTTCGTCCGCGAGCGGAAGAACAAAATGAACGCAAACACCATCAGAATGATCAGACAAAAGATCAGAGGAAAACTCGCCGGGATCGGCTCTTCCGGCGTTGCGCTGTCAACGATCTTCTTATATAAGTAAAACAGAATTCCACTGACGAGCAGATTGAAAACGAGCGATCCGGCTAACAGGCCTTTCAAACGGCTCTGGCGCATGCGGTTGCGAAGGTTCTTCGTAAAGAACGCCTTCGCTCCGGGCGACCGGTCGAACGAGATCTTCTTATCGCGGATCTTATTTGACTTCTTTTCAATGCTTTCCTTGCTTTTGTAGGATGCATTGGCCATGCCTTTTTTCCTATCCTTTATGCGCGCAAATGTCTCCTCACGCACCATCGCGAAATCCAGCGAATCCTCGTAGAAATCCACGTCTCTGCTGAAGATCCATTTCAGAAGCAGGAAACAGAAAAACACGGTAATGGCAAAGAAAAGCAGCGCCCAGAGGTACTCTCCCTTTATGATCATGGCGAAACTCGTCTTCATCCATCCCACGAACGGGATCAAGCGGGAACCGATGCTCGTGCATACGAACGAGAGCGATCGGTAGATACCGATCTTCAGAACGAATGCCAGAAACGCAAAGATCAGGACCGGCACGGCGCCTACGACCAGGACGATCTTCGACACCATGGGACGGATCTTCGGATGCTTGTAGAACAACAGGTACGACGCGAGGCTCACGAAGTTATTCATGACAGCCAGGCTCATATAAAGCAACAAACACAGTATAAAGCTCAAAGGTGAAAGCAGATCTTTACTCACCAGGTTCGGATACTGATACACCAGGAAATACGATCCAAGCAGAGCCATAGCGACCTGCGTGACCATCTTAAAACTCAGGACCGCCTGCGGTTTATGCGGGGACGGAAACAGGAAGTTGACATCCGCCATGGAGAAAAAGTTGGCTCCACTTTTGGCTCCGGTCGCGAAAGACATGCCGACTACAGCGAGCACCAGGAGCAGGCAGACACCCTCGATGACGACCGGGGTCAGTTCGCGGACTTCACCGTTGTCGACGCCGATAAACCATCCCTCATCGGCATCGTATAATTTGTCTTTTTCCGCATATTCCGGGATCTTATCTTTCGGTTTTTGGCCTTCCTCCGAGATCGCCAGTTCCGCTTTTTCCGCATCTTTTTTTGCCGCATAGTTCGTCAGAACGATGAGCCCGACAAAAAACAGAATAATGGCAATAAACATGACCTTATGACGTTTGAAGGAGTTTAAAAAACTCCGTTTCATGTACCAGCCGGCTAAAGGAAGCAGTGTCATGACTCTTCCTCCTTTTCTTCGGTCAGGCTGTACATATCATTTTCGGAAAT
>DBXX01000023.1:48796-49206 GCA_002309675.1 Lachnospiraceae bacterium UBA1201 | reverse complement strand
CGGACTACATTGCCCAGAATGTGACCCTTCTGCATGATGACTGCGTGGTCCCACAGACGGTCCATGCTGTCGATAATGTGCGTAGACACAAGCAGGGTCTGACCGTTTTTCTTCATGTCGCCCATCAGGACCTTCAGTTCCTTTATCGCGTGCGGATCCAGACCGATCATGGGTTCGTCCATCAGCATCAGCTTCGGCTGCGGCAAAAGCGCACAGCACAGCGAAAGCTTCTGGGACATACCCTTCGACAGTTCGTCGCCGAACTTCTTCTTTTTATCCTCCAGTTCAAAACGCTCCAACAGTTCGTTCATATACGGACGGTAGTTCTCCAAACGGTACGCCCGCGCCACGAACTCCATGTGCTCCTCCACCGTCAGGTTCGGGTACAGCGACGGGATCTCCGGCATGTA
>DBXX01000023.1:0-48658 GCA_002309675.1 Lachnospiraceae bacterium UBA1201 | reverse complement strand
GAAACATTGTCACACGCGAGTTCGTTCTTGTACTTCTTTGTTACATTTTCCACTGTCAGGATCGTTTTGTTTGTTACTTCACTCATGTTCCTGTTTCCTTTTCCTTTGATTACAGTATAATAGATATGTGACCGCCCCCCGCAGTCGATCTGAAAAACAGTATATCACTTACGTTTAGATGGTTCTTTACTTATTTCTTACATTTGAGTGAAATACGCTTCACTTTTAATGTCCTCACACCCGGGAACCCAAAGCTGAAAAAAAGTCGGTGGTAAAATCGCAAGCTGCATCGTTCCTATGGTGAAATGCAATAAACTGGGAGGATGCATGCGCAGCATCACTCCGATGGATAATGCAATAAAACCAGGAGGATGCATATGAAAAAGCACATTGCACGATCTCATAGAAGAATAACTTCCCTGCTCATGGCAGGCGCTATAACCTGTACGCTCCCGCTCAGCGGCTGCAGCAACGAAAAGAACACGGGCACCCGGACGTCCGGGCCGACAAACTTAGAACCGATCATGACTGCCCCCGCCCAAACCGATCCCGGCAAACAGGTAAAACTGAGCAGTGAAGCGAAAACCGCATTCACATCGCAGTACAACCATCTCACGCTGGATCTGATGAACCATGCGATCAAAGACTCCGACGATAACGTCATGCTCTCCCCGCTCTCGATCCTGACGGCACTTTCCATGACAGCAAACGGTGCTAAGAGTGAGACACTGCGTGAAATGGAGCAGGTCCTCGGCGGCAAGCTGGACATTCAGCAGCTCAATGAATTCATTAAGGCTTACAGCGATACATTGCCCTCCTCCGACCAGGCGAAGCTGGCCATCGCCAACTCCATCTGGTATAAGGACGCTCCCGGCGTTTCCATCCGTGAGGACTTCCTGAAAGCAAATCAGAACTACTACAGCGCCGGCATCTTCCCGGCAGCCTTCGATGATAAAACCGTTACCGATATCAATTCCTGGGTGAATAAAAACACCGACGGCATGATAAAGAAGCTGATCGAAGAGCTCAGCCCCGCGAGCCGCATGGTCCTGATCAACGCCATCCTGTTCGACGGAGAATGGGAAGTGCAGTATGAGGAAGGCGATATCAAAGCCTATCCTTTTACAAACGCAGCCGGAACCGAAAAAGACGTGAAGCAAATGGTCTCCACGGAGTACAAGTACCTGTCGGATGCGAACTGCAAAGGCTTTATGAAGCCTTACAAGGGCGGCAAATACGCCTTCGTCGGTCTGTTGGGAAACGGCAAAATGAGCCCGGATGAACTTCTCTCGAAGATGAACGGCGAGCAGCTCCAAAGCCTCTTTGCGAACGCTCAGAACCGTGAAGTAAATGTACGGATCCCGAAATTCATATTCGACTATTCGCTTACCATGAACGATGTCCTCAAGTCCATGGGCATGAAACAGGCGTTCGATCCTGATCTGGCGGATTTCTCCGGTATGACCGATACCGAGCGTTTCTTCATCAGCAAGGTCCTCCACAAGACCCGCGTGGAAGTTACCGAAAAGGGAACCCGTGCAGCCGCTGTGACCGGTATTATGGTCGATGGCGTCACCGCAATGTTGGAACCGGAAGAAATTCCCGAAGTATATCTGGACCGTCCGTTCGTTTTCATGATCGTAGATACCGATCTTAATCTGCCCATCTTCATCGGACGGGTGAATACCATCGAAGAGCAATAAAGCTAAACCCCGGAAGGAGATGTAACTATGAAACGCAAGAAAATAAGTATATGTTCACTGGCCATGTCCGCCGCCATTCTGGCGGGCTGCAGCAACCCGAACACCTCGGTAACGCCGGAAACGACCGCACAGGTTACCGCGAGCGATCCGCAAACGACAACGCCCGTGACGGCGCCGATCACCCACGCAACACAATCCGTCGATCCGACTGACCCGACAACCCGTGCTACTCAGCCGACAGATCCGACCGACCCCACAACGACCGCGCCGATCACGAAGGCGCCGATATCACCGGATGCTTTACAAAACGAGTACTACCGTTTTACTCTCGATATACTGAAACGCTCTATGGAGTCTTCTTCGGAGAACGTCATGGTCTCCCCGCTCTCACTGATGCTGGCGCTCTCCATGACGGCGAACGGCGCCGGCGGCAACACTGCACAGGAGATGCTCTCCGTCCTCGGCGGCGACATGACCATGGAGCAGCTCAACGAGGTACTGCATGCCTATGTGAAAGATCTTCCTTCCGACCGGGAAGCACAGCTTAAGATCGCGAACTCGATCTGGTGTAAAGACGATCCGGATCTCTCCATCCGCGAGAGCTTCCTGAATGTCGCAAAAGAATACTACAGCGCAGGCATTTTCCCGGCGGCTTTTGACGACGCCACGCTCGAAGCGATCAACAACTGGGTGAACACAAATACCGACGGAATGATCAAAAAGCTTCTGGATCGATTCGACCCCAATACCCAAATGATCCTGATCAACGCCATTTTATTCGACGGAAAGTGGCAGAAGGAGTATTATGATGAATCCATACGTAAACTCCCGTTCACGAACGCCAAAGGAGAGGCGAAAAATGTCGAGCAGATGTTCTCCGAAGAAAACATTTACCTGACCGGCAAAAACTATACCGGTTTCGCAAAGTACTACAAGGGTGAGAATTACGCGTTCGTCGGTCTGCTTCCGAACGAAGGCACAACACCGGAGGAACTGATCGCCGGAATGAACGCGCAGGGTCTGAAGGAGCTTTGGGCGAATGCAGAAAACCGTTCGGTCTATGTTCGCATTCCGAAATTCACCTTCGATTACAGCAATAAGATGAATGACATTCTGAAATCCATGGGCATGGAGAGTGCATTCGATCCCGTTAACGCGGATTTTTCCGGCATGACCGAGAAAGAAAAGCTTCATATCTCCAGCGTTCTCCACAAGACCCGTGTGGAAGTCACCGAAAAAGGTACCCGTGCCGCTGCCGTGACCAGCATATCTCTGGCCAATGAAGCCGTGATCGAGGTCGATCCGACGCCGGAAGTATTTCTGGACCGTCCGTTTGTATTCATGATCGTGGATACCGAGCAGGCATTGCCCATCTTCATGGGCCGTGTCAACGACCTGGAGGGTGAGGAGATCCCCGCATCGGCCGGAGGCCAGCAGAGCCAGGTACCGGCGAATCCCGCTACCCAGGCGAACGGGACATATGCCGACAGCTTCAAATGCGGCTATCTGGGTGACAATCCGATGAAACCCGGATACCTGTACCTGGTATCCACAGAAGAAGAAGCCGAATATGTACGCAAACATATGGACAGTCCGGCGAATATCGGTGTGAACAAGCTGATGAAGTCCTACCCTCTCTCCGACTACAGTTATCTGCTTCTGTATACGGAATACGGCAGCGGAGGTTATTATATGCACGCAGACTCGATCGAATGCGTGGACGGCCGCATCGGTTTCCACTATGATTTTGTCGATACGCCGGGTGAAGTCGCTACGGCTGTCATGGACGGCGATTTCCATTACGGCGCCTTTCCGAAGGATATGATCCGTGACGTTAAATATACCACGACGACCAGCCCCATTCCTGCCGATACACAGGAACTGTCCGGCATCTATGAGGAAGATCTGATCCTCGAGATCCTGGCCGGCAGCCTCTTTCCGGCCGAAGTAGAATTCGGGTTCGGCGGCGAGGCCGGCTACTCATGCACTTCTTCAACGGATGAAAAGATCATCCGCGGCGTGATCGATGCCCTGAATGCGGTTGAGGTGGTACGAGAAGTTCCCGAAGACGAGCCGGTCTCCTATGTGGCAGACGGCGGCGTGGACATTATGTTCTATACGACAGACCGCCGCAAGGTCACGTTAAACTTTGACGGCGATGTTCATGTGATCCTCGGAGATACCCTCTACGAGATCGCGAATACACATCAACTCAGTGAAGCCATCTCCGTAATGCAATACGTACCCTTCCTGGCCCAGATCGAAGACGGCTACATCGCCGTGCTTCACGGCGGCGTCGGCGAGCGGACCTACGAAACTTACGTATATGAGAACGGAAAGGGCTATAAATTCTACAACGTGATCTCCACGACCGAGTCCTGGGGATCGTCGAAGCGCAACCTGCAAGTTCGTAATTACGGAACTGTGGATACTAAAGAAGATGTTTTCCGGCGGGCGAAAGAACACGGGGCCGACCAGTTCGTAACCTACCCCGGGGATCCTACCGCCTACCCGGTCGAAGAATTTTATGGAAAGAAGGAATGACCATGAAACGTAATAAAATGAGAATTTGTTCCATCGCATTGACCGCAGCCATGCTGTCTGCATTGCCGGGCTGTTCGAATCAAAAGCCGGCGGCCGGAGGCAGCGAAACCTCAACGCAGGCGGAAAATACACCGGCGGCCACGACCACAGGAGAAACGACTTCGGAAGCTACGAATGCAGCAACCGAAACAGCAACACAGCCTGCAACGGAAAAAAACACAGAAAGCGAAACGAATGAAGCGCCCCAGGGCTCGACAGCTGCAGAAAACACCGATACAGGCAGGATCCTCAAACTCACACAGGGCATGAAAAAGGCAGCGCCGGAAGGCGCGCAGGTATCGCAGACATTTGCCGATAGTTATACCGATCTGGCCGCTGCATTGGCCAAAACGATCACGGAGCAGAACGAGGCAGGTAAAAACTTCCTGATCTCCCCGCTCTCGGTCATGACAGCTGTCTCCATGACCGCAAACGGTGCCGCAGGGAACACACTCACCCAAATGGAGCAGGTCCTGGGCAAAAGCCTGAACATCGATGAGATCAATCAGGGACTCGGCGCCTACTACTCCTTCCTGGAGCAAAATGCGCCGAAGGCCATGGCTTTTGCAAACTCCCTCTGGCTCAACGAGGGGCTGTCCATGGGTGAACGGGTCCGCGAGGACTTTCTGAAGAAAAACGTCGACTGCTTCGACGCGGAGATCTACAAGGCCGCATTTGACTCGCAGACGCTCGCAGCGATCAACCGCTGGGTCAGCGACAAAACGAATACGATGATCCCCACCATTCTGGATAGACTTGCGCCGGACAGCGCCATGATCCTGCTGAATGCACTCTACTTTGACGCTTCCTGGGAAGATCCCTTCTACACCTCAAACACTCACGAGGCAGAATTTACCGATGCCGACGGAAACAAACAAACCATCGATATGATGGGCGGCAGTGCCGGGTACTATCTGGAGAGTGAAAACTACACCGGATTTATGAAGGAGTACAAGGATGTTCCGTTTACTTTTGCTGCGCTTCTGCCGCAGGAAGGAACGACCGTCGAAGAGCTTCTGCAGACACTCGGTTCCAAAGGTTATTCTTCTCTGCTTTCCAAAGCCAGTCAGGAAAGCGTGTCCGTCCGTATTCCGAAATTATGTTTCGATGCCGAATACCAGTTACGTGATGTTTTGGAGCAAATGGGCATGACCGATGCATTCAGTCAGGTAGACGCCGATTTCTCCGGCATGACCGGCGATAAATCCCTGTACATCGGCAAGGTGATCCATAAGACTTGCATCGAGGTCACGGAAGGCGGTACCAAGGCCGCAGCCGCAACTGCGGTCGATATGCGTCTTAAGGGAGTCCTCATTCAAAAGAGTGTGGTTTTGGACCGTCCGTTCGTATTCGTGATCCTGGATAAGACATACGGTCTGCCGCTCTTCATCGGCGCTGCGAACCACATCAACTGATCTGCATAAAGATTCCCTCCAAATAAAGTCGCCGTGCCCCTATAGCGGCGCAAACAAGAACCCCTGCCGGCCGGCAGGGGTTCTTGTTGTTTCTATCCTATGCAAAACGCTCTATTCGAAAGCCAAACCGAACGGTGTGTTTTTTTAAACCATTCGATACTGTACATTACTTTTGTATATCGTCTACAATGGGCGTATCCAGTTTTTATGCACTATACAATCAAATAGGGAGGGATGTTACATGTATTATGCACCTAAAAACGCCGACGCAGCAGACAGCGTTCTTCAGGTCCTACAGGCACAACTGGAACAAAACCGCATGCGACAACGCGTGCGAAAGAAAAGCAGGCAAACGGATTCCGGTCCGGATCACCTGCCCATCCCGGACACACCGGGACAACGCATCGTTTATCTGCGGAAACAGCGGAAGATCACGCAGAAAACATTGGCCGACGCTGTCGGGATCACTTCCTCGACACTGTCTAAATATGAGACCGGAAACTGTCCGTTCCGCACGGACCTGCTCATCCGGTTTGCAAGAGAACTTGCGACCACCACCGATTTTCTACTCTGTCTGACCGACCGGGCCACTGAGTCAGCACGAGAGTTCCCCCGAATTCCCCTCAAAACCGAACCGGAAAATATCATAAGAGAAAACGAATGCGAGCAACCGGAAGACCGGCTCCTCGCACTGTTTCGTATGCTCTCCGAGCGGCATCAACTGCTGCTCCTCGATATGATCCGTCTGTTTTGCAAACAGGTAGATGAGGATCCGGAATACTATCCGGAAGTCGTGTTTTACCAAAAGCGGTAGTTGCCACTGAGCGCCAGGAAGGCGAACAGGAAGAGGCAGTTATCGTAGTAACGGCGGCCGCCTTCACGCAGCTCCATGTCCCAGAATTTCATGACCCAGGTCTTCTGCAGTTCCCCGGTCGTCGCGAGTGCGCCCTGCGCAGTCGTAGCCATCAGGCCGACCGGATGCAGAACACCCTTCTCGACGAATTCTCCGTCGACCTTATAGATACCGATCGCATCCTTCTTCTCCTTCTCGAGAATGAATTCCTGCTGACGGCGCACCGCGTCCACCTGACCGAAATCGATCCCGAACCACTCGTAATCGAGGGCAATGTTCGCGATCGTCCGGTAGGAATCGCTGTAGAAATAATCATGGTGGAATTTCGTCCAGCGAAGCGGACGGGACATCGGACTTCCGTCAAACTCACCATACTCAGGGTTTAAGCCGGTCACGGGATGGCAGGCTTTCGCCAGATACGCACGACTCGCACGGGCCGCCTCTTTAAAGAAGGGGCGGTCTTCTTCGTATGCCCAGAGCGCGAACAGTTCATAAAAGTGCGGCAAATGATAGGACGGGTCCGTATAATCGCTGCCCGGAACGAAGAGAATGTAGTGGTTCTCGTTGTTGAACATCGGCGCGCCGTCGCGGCCGTTACTTCCCTTATGCACCATGGCGCGCAGGATCTCGCAAGCCTCATGCGAATAATTGAAGATACCCTCTCCGTCGCCCCAGCGGTGGGACGCGAAAAACAGACTCATGGCGAAAAACTCTTCGCCGTCCGGTGCCGGCCCTTCCGCGTTGTGTCTGCCGTTCGTCATGCAAGACCAGGCAAAATATCCTTCGTTTTCCCCTTCCTTCTGGAACATATAGGTCTTCGCCCACTTCCAGATGCGGTCAAACTCTTCCTTCATGTCGAGCTGCACACAGAACATCATGCCGTAACTCATGCCTTCGGTGCGCGCGTCGTGGTTTCCGGTATCCTCCAGATAGCCCATATCCTCACCTACAGGATGGAAGATCCGCTCCTGCTCGTTCCCGTAGAAGAACGTATCCACGATCCGCTTTAACTTCCGGTCGATGTCCTCCTGCAAAATGCCGCATTCGGCAAATAGATTTCTGTACTCACCTGTCTCAAATGCTTTCATGATAAACCTCCTCAAATACGGCCGGCTCCTGTGTCCGGGACACTTTTGCCTCACCGATACCTCTATCATACTACACCACATCCGCGAACGCCATCCGAAGGTTGTCATGTTTCGGGCAATTATTGTCCGCAGGCATTATAGTTTGAAACTATGTCAGGTAATAAGAAGTATGTTTTGGATTTTTATGCGCTCCTTTGCTATACTGGAAACCGTAAAGAGAGGCCCTGCCGGCTTTCTCCAAATTAACCGCGTGTTGCGCGGCTGTTGAGGATACAACCATGAAATGCAGTGAATTATTCAAAGAACGCAAAGTTTTTTCCCTCGAGATATTCCCACCGAAGCCGGACGCTCCCGAGGACACCATATATAAAACACTCGACGGACTGTCCTTCGTAAAGCCCGATTTTATCAGCGTGACCTACGGCGCTGCCGGAGGCAATAACTGCGGCAAGACCATCCAGATCGCTTCGGATGTCAAGCATCGCTACGGCATTGAGAGTGTGGCGCACCTGCCCGGCATCAACCTGACACGCGAGGACGCACGCATGATTCTCGAAGGTCTGAAGGCCCAGGGCATCGAAAACATCCTGGCGCTGCGCGGTGACGTTCCGGAGGGCGAAATGCCCCGCGGCGAATTCAAACACGCTGACGAGCTGATCACCTTCATTCGCGAACACGGAGACTTCGATATCATCGCTGCCTGCTACCCCGAAGGCCACATCGAGGCAACCACCATGGTGGATGATATTCACCACCTGAAGAATAAGGTCGATGCCGGGGCGAACCACCTCATTACCCAGCTCTTCCTCGATAACCGTCACTTCTACAACTTCCGTGAGCGCGCTGCGATCGCAGGCATCAACGTCCCCATCGAGGCCGGCATCATGCCTGTAACGAATAAAAAGCAGATCGAGCGCATGGTGAAACTCTGCGGCGTCGAGCTTCCCGAGAAGTTCGTAAAGATGATCAACCGCTACGAAAACAATCCCGTGGCGCTCCGCGACGCCGGCATCGCCTACGCTATCGATCAGATCGTCGATCTGATCAGCCAGGATGTCGACGGCATCCACCTCTACACCATGAACTCTCCGCTCGTGGCCCAGCGCATCCACGAAGCAGTGTATAATCTGATCACGGCATAACATAGACAAAACGATCCCGGACTCCGATCGGAGTTCGGGATCGTTTTATACATTTTCAGTTCACACGGCAGATCTCCACATCTTCCCCTGCTCCTGTTACGACCACACGCTGATCAACAGTAACATAGCTATAGTCCAGAGAACTCACATCCAGTTTTTTTATCAGGTTTCCGGAACAGTCCAGATTCTCGATATCACCGCATCCGCTCACATCCAGGCTCTTCAGCTGATTATGGGAACAGTACAGATTGTCGATATAACTGCATCCGCTCACATCCAGGCTCTTCAGCTGATTATGGGAACAATCCACATAACCTAAATGTGTACATCCGCTTATGTTCAACTTCGTCAGTTGGTTCTCTTGGCAACTCAGGTAATTGAGTTCGGAACATAAGCTCACGTCCAGACTCGTAAAAGCATTGTCATCGCAACACAGAGTAAAAAGTTTCGGGCAATGCTCCACATTCAGGCTCGTTAATAAATTACTACTGCAATACAGATCATCCAACGCCGGACAATGTTCCAAATCGAGACTCGTCAGCTGGTTATCCATGCAATACACGCCATTCAAAACAGGTTTTTCACCCAATTTCAGGGTTTGCAGAGAGTTCGAACTACAGTAGATCTGGGTAAGCGCGGGATTCCCACTCAGGTCCAGATTTCTCAGCATATTGTCACTGCATTCAATGGTTTCAAGTGCCCGGCACCGACTCACATTCAAACTCCATAATTTGTTCTGATAACAGTTCAATTCCTCCAACAAAGGATTCCCGCTCAGGTCCAAAACGGACAGGTTACAACCAGCGCAATCCAGAATCTTAAGTACGTCATTCCGGCTAACATCGAGCTTCGAAAGTGCATCACTGCTGCAGTATAATTCTTCCAACAGAGGATTTGCGCTTAGGTCGAGTTCTTTCAGTTTCGGATCCGAACATCCGAGGACCCTGAGTTTGGGATTCCTCGAAGTTACCGTTTCCGCAAAAATGCAACCGTGACAGATCAATTCCTCCAGTTTCGTATTTGAGCTTACATCCAAAACCAATGAGTTATAGTAGCAACTACAATCCAGCGTTTTCAGGTTAGGATTCTTACTCAGGTCTAAGGCCGTGAGGTAATTATGGTCACACGAAAGGGTTACCAATTCAGGATTAGCGGTCAGATCCAATTGCGTGAATATGTTATCACTACACAAAAGGGCCTTCAGTTTAGGATTCCCACTCAGATCCAACAACCTGATGTTATTATCGTCACAATTCAGCTCTTCCAACAACGGATTATTCCTCACATTGAGTGAAATCATATCATTTCGTTCACAAAAGAGCCCTTTCAGTTTAGGATTCCGCGATACATCCAGTTCTTCTATGTTGTTCTGTGCGCAATCCAGATACTCCAGGTTTTCAAAGTACTCTATCCCATTCAGTCGAGCGATCGAAAATGAAGAGACTTCTATCCTTTTAACAGACTTAAGTTCTTCCTCAGAAAGAATTCCGTCCTCATCCTTATCGAAATTTATAGCGATATACCTGCGAAAACGAACGTCCGGAAAGAATTCCTCCGTAATCGGAACCATGCTCGGGCGCGGGACTTCTTCCGTCGCAGGTTCCACTGTTGTGGGCTCCTGCGTTGTAGATTCCTGCGTTGCGGGTTCGGCATGCGTCGTTTCTTCTGTCACAGGCTCCGTTGATATTTCCTTCGTCATAGCAGTTGTTTCCATGTCTGCTGTCGTCGAAGCGATCTTTGTCATCTCCTGTGATATCGCCGGAGTGGTCTCCTCTTCATTCTTCCGATTACATGCTCCAAAACACAATGTCAATCCGAGGAATACCATGGCCGATCTGATCTTCTTCATAATTCCAACACCCCCTTAGCGGTTTCATTTTCCGATCGTTACCGTATGCTCGTATAACCGCCGGCAACTACTGCTTCCTGACCTTCATCCGTCAAAAGCCACTCACAGAGTTTACGTACCGGACTGTCCTGCGGCTCATCATTACGATAGACCGCGTATACGACCTTCGATAACGGGTACTCTCCACTCTTGATGGTGCGGTCATTCGGCGCTATCCCGTCGATCTTCATGAACTTGATATTCTCGACGACATACAGGTCTTTCGCGTATAGATAAACGGAATAGCCTAAGGCTTCCGGTCCGTTCTCATAGGTAAGTAATTCCAGGATAACATCCATCCCCACGGGCACCCAGTGTGACGGAGCTTCCATCATAGGCAGATCCTTCATGACCATCTTCTCCATCAGGTTCTGGCTTCCTGAGTTCTTCGGTCGCTGATAGGGAATGATATTCTTATCCGCCCCGCCGACGTCTTTCCAGTTTGTGATCTTACCGGAGTAAATGGCACGGATCTGGTCCAGCGTAAGACTGTCTACCGGGTTCTCTTCATTCGTCACAAACACAAAAGCATCACGGCCAATACCTGTCATTTCAAATGTAACTCCGGCTTCTTTCGCTTGCTGAATGATATCGTCCGACGGTTCCGAGACAAAGATCACATCCGCATCCCCATGGATCAGGTTGTAATATGCCTGGCTGGTCTTATTATGCTTGATAAAATCTTCTGCTTCCGTTTTGGTCAAGCCCATAGTCGCCATCGCGATCTCGATCGACATCGGATACTGTGCGGTCGCACCATCTACGCGCGGATAGGTATCCTTCGTAAACAGATACTCGACCGGTTTCTCTGTCGTAGGCTCCTGTGTAGTAGGTTCCTCCGTGGTAGGCTCCTGAGTAGTCGGCTCCGCGGTCGCAGGCTCCTCTGTGGTCACCGCCTGCGTTACATCGCCCGAAGAAGCAACGACCTTAGTCGGCTCCGCACTACTCTCGTTCGTATTCTTTTCGCCGCATCCCGTAACACAAAGCATAAGGGATAACGCCGATATCAACATCCGGTTTTTCTTTTTCATAAGTGGTCCTCCTGTTTCGTAAGAAAACTTCTTTCACCCTTACCATAGCAAACCCTGCCTGACTTTTCAACCTCTTCGGGACAGATTTAAATTCTTCGTAACAATGTTTAATAGTTTTGAAACAAGGTCGGAAATAAAACGTAACAATTTGTAATAAACGCGAAAAGATCCCGGGCTTCAAACCGAAGCCCGGGATCTGTCTCCCTAGTCTTTCTTCTTCCAAAAGAGGTCCGCCCAGCGCTTCCAGAAACCATCCCTGGCGCGTTTGCTCACGGGCTCTTTTGTGTTCGTTATGTAGTCCCTGAAGTCGAAGTTCGCATGTACCTCCTCGTCGGGGTAAATGGGGCGGTCCAGGGCCTGCTGGTGCTTATTCTCCCCGGTCAGGTCCTTCAGAGCCTCGGAGATCCAGTAGCGACCGTCGATCGGACGCGGGAAATGCCCTGGGGCGCCGAACCATTTCGCGAAATCCGCGCCCGTGACCGTAGACGCGACGATGCAGACCATACACCACCGGTTTGGCTTTTTATCGCCGAGATACGGCGGTTTATTCATGTATTCTTCGATGTATTCCTCGGCAGAAGCATAGTTCTCCATCTCGGGAAAACCGTCCGCCCAGTCGTGTTGCAGACCAAAGCGGCGGATATTCATATCGTGCTCGTTATAGTATTCCTTATCATGCAGGATATAGGCCCATAGCAGGATACCCTCGTGCTCCAAGGCAGCCCGGATAAAAGCCTCCGTGTCGTCGCCTCGGTCGCCATCTTTGATACTCAGATAAAAACCTTTTTCCTTCGCCATAGCATTTACCTTGAATCAGTCTCCCACTCCGGATGCGACGGACGCGTCACACGCATGACTATCAAGTCTTCTTGGTCAGCACCGATAAGTTCCACTTCCTTATCAACGCTCAGGCTATTCAGATAAAAAGATTCGCTGACGTCCAAACTCGTTAGCAACGTGTCCGCTACACGCAAGGTCGACAAAAATCTATTCCCTGAAACATCCAGTTCCTTCAAAGGATTGTTGTTGCAATTGAGTTCGTTCAGCGAATCCAACCTGGAAACATCCAATTTAACCAAAGAATTCCCGGAGCAATTCAAACTCAACAGACTCGTAAAGTAATCAACTCCCGTCAAATCAACGATGCCCATACCATTCACTTCGAGCACTTTCAGACCATGAGATTCGTCGCTGGTGAGGATCCCGTCTTTATTCAAATCGATATGCGTCAAAACATACTCCCGAAATACAGGATCCGGAAAAACCGTATCATCAATATCTGCCAACTTATGCGCGGCTGTGGTTTGGTGTGGCGGTTGCGTAAAATCAAAATCCATAGGGCATCCTGTCAAAAACAAAGCGGAGGCCGCAATAGCCATCACCTTTATAACATTCGATTTCTTCATGATCTCTCCTCTCGGGAAGGGCACCCCCGCCGCTCTTTACGACCGCAGTCCTTCTCTCAAAATCACTGCCTTAAGTTCTTCGATATAAGCCGTTGCAAAACTGCCCAACAAACTCTTCTCATGTTTGATGTATCCGATCCACATCTCCTCGTCGCACTCTAACGGGCGGGAAATGATCCTCTCACCGTTTAAGTCGCTCGAGAGCACACCGCTGGAGATCGTGTAGCCACCCAGGCCGATGACCAGGTTAAAGAGGGTCGCGCGGTCGCTGACGTGGATGTGCTTGCTGTGCGGAACCTGGCTCATCAGTTCCTCCGAATAGTAAACGGAGTTGCATTCGCCCTGTTCAAACGACAGAATCGGATAGGGTTCCAGATCGTCCATGGTCACGCTCTCTTTCGCCGCCAGAGGGTGATTTACCGCGATAAACACGTGCGGCTTCGCGGTGAAGAGCGGGATGAATTCCAGCTGTCCTTCACGAAGGCGTTTCAGGATGACCTTCTCATTAAAGGAGCTCAGATAGAGCAGGCCGATCTCGCTGCGGAATTCCGCCACGTCCTCGATGATCTTCGCGGTCTGCGTCTCACGCAGGGCGAACTCATACTCCGGAATATCGAGACGCGCGATCAGGCTCACAAACGCCTCCACGGCAAATGAATAGTGCTGCGTGGAGACCGAGCACAGCATCTTCGCGGGCCCGCGGTCCTTATAACGCTGGTCCAGAAGATTACTCTGCTCCACGACCGGGCGCACGAACGACAGAAGCTCGCTACCATCGGTCGTGAGCTGCATGCCCTTCGGTGTACGGTGGAAGATCTCGATGTTCATCTCCTTCTCAACTTCACGCACAGCCGCCGAAAGCGACGGCTGGGAAATGAACAGTTCTTTCGCTGCCTCGGAAATGGATCCGCAGCGGACCACCTCGAGCAGATATTTCATTTGTTGAAGTGTCATGGGACCTCCCCCTTATTCTCAAACGCATTAATCGCTTAATATGTATCTTCGACTATTTGCCTTCGTAGATGATCACACTGTCGATATCGGTGCCCTCGAGCTTCTTTCTGCCCTCTAAGCCCGCTAATTCCATCAGGAAGACGCATTTCACTACGCTGCCGCCCATTTCCTCGATCAGGTCGATAATGGCCTTTGTCGTGCCTCCGGTAGCGATGAGGTCGTCGATCACTACGACCTTCTGTCCGGGCTTGATGGAGTCGGCGTGCATCTCAATGGTGCCCTTACCATATTCCAGTTCGTACTCCTTAGAAACCACCTTACGCGGCAGTTTTCCGGGCTTGCGCACCAGGATGAACGGCTTATGCAGCTCATAGGCCACGGGCATGCCGAAGATAAAGCCACGGGACTCAGGACCTACGACTACATCGAAATCCACATCCTTCAAACGCTCCAGGATGCCATCGATAGCCAGTTTCAGTCCGTCCGCGTCCGCCAGGATCGACGTCACGTCACGAAACATAATGCCGGGCTCCGGGAAATCCGGAATGGTAAGTACATAATCTTCTACTTTCTTTACCTTCTTCATGAGAAATACTCCTTCCATTGATCATTTCGATCTGTAAATTCATCCACCCGTAGCTCACAGATGGTTTTCCTTAAGGGTAATACACGCGTCGGAGAGACCGAAAGTGCAGTCACACCGATCGACAAAAAATACGGGCACAACGTCGTGTCCGCGGCGAGTTCACCGCAGATGCTGACGGGAATAGCCGCCCGTCTCGCGTTGTCGACCGTCATCCGGATCAGGCGAAAGACCGCCGGATGATACGGATTCATATATTTTTTCAGTTTCGAATTCTGACGATCCATCGACGTCGTATACTGCGTCAGATCATTCGTTCCGATGCTGAAGAAATCCACATTCTGTGCGAGTGTGTCACTGATGAGTGCCGCCGCCGGCGTTTCGATCATTACGCCGACCGGTACCATGCGGTATGGCTCGCCTTGCACGGTTAGTTGCCGCTTCACATCCTCCATGAGTTCCCGCACCTGCAAGACCTCGGACAATGATACCACCATGGGCAGAAGAATCGATACTCTCCCGTAAACGGCAGCGCGTAAGATCGCGGAAAGCTGGGCACGCAACAATCCCTTATGCTCCAGGCAAAAACGGATCCCCCGAAGCCCCATGGCCGGGTTCTCCTCCTCCCCCGTCTTTAAGTAGTCCGGCATCTTATCTGCACCCAGATCCATGATCCGGATAACGACCGGGCGGCCCTCCATGCGCTCTGCTACCTTCCGGTAAATGCGGTACTGCTGCTCCTCACTCGGCGCTTCCTTTCGTCCCAAAAACAAAAACTCCGTCCGGAACAGTCCGACGCCGTCGACGTTGTACTGCAGCGCCCCGTCCAGATCCACCAGTCCGCTGATATTCGCCTCGATGCGGACTCTCTTTCCATCCTTCGTGATCGTCTCGCGTTCCGCATATTGCTGCAGAAGCTTCTTCGTTTCAACGAACTGCTCCCGACGCTTTTCCATCTGCGTCAGGACCTCTTCGGTCGGCGACAGGATCAGCGTCCCGCGCTCGGCATCCGCTATCGCGGTCAATCCATCCATCTTCGGATCGAACTCCGGCCGCATACCGACGATCATCGGGATATCCATCAATCCGGCCAATATGGCAATGTGTGAGTTCTCCGCCGCATTTTCCAAAACGATCGCACTGACGTTCTCTTTCGAGATGTGCATCATCTCCGCGGGCGTCAGATTCTGCGCGGCCAGAATGCCCTGCGCCTGTTCCAGAGTCTCATCCCCGTGGTCACCCACCAGTTTCTCAAACAGTCGCTGCGAAACGGCCTTAACGTCCTCTGCACGTTGCTTCAGGTACGGATCCTCCATGGGCAGAAGCGTCGCTGCGAGCGACCGTCCCGCCTCGAGGACAGCATCCTCCGCGCACATACTGTCGCGGTAGATCAAGGCATGCACCTCTTCCAGGAACAAAAGATCCTGCAGGATCATGCGGTAGGCTTCGAACAGGCTGACGCCCTGGCTCCCGACGCTCGAAAGCGCCGCGTCCTTCAGCGCGATCAGCTCGATATCCAGTTGCGAGACTGCCTCATTGAAGCGGTGCTCTTCCTCTGCGGCGCCGGAAAATGCGCGTTTATGCTCTCCGGCAGCCTCTTTTTTGTAGTAATACAGTTTCCCTATGGCAATTCCGGATACGACTCCGGTTCCCTGCAATCGCGTCATAGGTTTCCCCCTTTAATCTTCCAGCCAGGTCTTGCGGATCGGCTTGTTTTTCCAATCTTCCACTTCCTTATCGGGCACCCGGATCAGACCGAGTCCCTCATACGCCGTGTCCATGCGCCGATAGAACGCATTGTAGAACGGCTCCATATCGACCCCGTTCTCTCCCTTCGTTACCGGGAACGTAGTCAGGTAAAATAACGTCAGGATAAACTTCGTCTGCTCCTCCAGAGCTTCGGTCGTAATGTCCGGCGTCATCATCTGCTCGTAATTCTTACGGAACTGATCCCAGACCAGCAGGTAACGCTCATAGGCTGCCATATTCGGGATTCCGATAAACTCCTCCACGCGTACCTTTTTATTCGGTTTCTTCGGACATTCGTGGATCTGATGAATATAGGTCACACGATCCTCTTCGTAGATCCGCGCTAGCGGGAACAAACGGCACATTCCCGGCCGCGCCTTGTGGATCGTGCATCGTCCATCCTCGCTCAGCAGGCGGCACCCCTTTCCTTCATCGATTACCAGATGCGGCAGCACCATGGCACCGACCGGTGCAAACGAAGTATACTTCGCTCCAAGTCCCGCAGCATCCAGGCCCAACTCCGCCGACAACATCGCAAAATCGTAAGGATCCAAAACGATGCTGTCGCCGACTGTCTTACAACACTCGCTGCAGCCTTCGCATTCTCCGCATCCTAAGCGCACCATGTCCCGGCGTTCGTAGATCTTCCCGTCCGAAACCTCATCCAAATGTACTTTGTGTAACATGATCCCCTCCTGCCGGCATAGAGCCGGCGATATGTACGTTTATCCACGATTCTCTCTCGTCGTGTCACCGTCCCCGACATCGGGGCTCTTAACGAACCTTCTGGTCAATATCGGCCACAACCGGTCCGCAGTCAGATGTCCGAGAATTCCCATCACGATGCCGAAAGCCATGCCTCCGAGCACATCCGTCGGATAGTGCACGCCCAGATAGAGCCTGGTCCATGCGATCAGCGTCGCCAGCGCTATAAGCCCGATACCGATCCTCCGGTCCAGATAGAAAAACAAAGCGACTGCCGAACCGAAACTGATGGCGGTATGCCCTGACGGAAACGAATAATCCACCTGTTCGCCGATCAGGCGCGTCAACCCTTCGACCACCTCGTACGGACGCGTGCGCGCGACCAGATTCTTCGTGATCAGGTTACACGTGATCGCCACAAAAACCATCCCCAGCGTCGATGCAAAAGCCGCCCTGCGCATCTTCGGGATAAACGACAAAACCAAAGTCAAAGCCAGCCAGAAGCACCCGGCAATACCCAGGACCGTGACGGCTTTCATAAACGGGGTCAAAGTTTCAAACCGCAGGTGCTCCTGCACCCACAGGAGGAAATCCCCGTCCCATTGCAATAATGAGTCCATATAGCCTCCTATTCCACCCCTCATTTTACCACATATTGTTCATGAACGCAAGAAAACGGCCGATGCCCCTGAATTACTCAGGGCGCACCGGCCATTTACGGTTTTTTGTCTGCTGAGTTTTAGATCGTTTTCCCGTGAGACGATCGTCTCAAAAAACCAAAACACACACATTCTACTGATTAGTAGCGAAACATAAGCGATCGCGGCATTTTAAAAAGGGGGCATTACGTCACTTCGTATCGTCGGTCTCCCAACGTCCGATCGGACAATACAAGGGGGCTTTTGCCGCTCTCACTTGCACATAACATCCGCATTCCATGCACATGCCGTCACTAAGCATGTCACACTCTGCACATACCTCAAGGCGCCGTTTATAATCATAAGGAGGAGTCCGGACACCATTCGGTATTTGATCCAAGAAAGCTTGTACCTTTTCCTTATAATCACTTCCATCATAATCTCTCAGCAGACATTTACCGCACTTTGCATTACTCATGACAGATTACCGTCACGACACTGCAAGGAGGAAGTGAAACAATTATTTTATCTCCGTCTTTTGTAGCCTTGTAGGGGGCGATGGAGACTTTTTCCGGGTCTGTAAAATCGTTGTGCGCGTGCACATCGTTTGTAAGGATCTGCGCCTCGATCTCTTTTGCGTTGTATCCGCAGAGGTCGCAGGAGATCTCGTAAGTCTCATCGAGCATGCAATTGGCCAATGTGATGACCAGATCGCGGCCTTCGTTCATGGAAGCCGAGTAAGAGATCGCCGGAACGCCTTCGCGTGTCTCGTTCTCTACGAAGCTGTCCACAAGTTCATTGCCCTGATGAGCCTTAAACATGTCGAATACGTGGTAGGTCGGTGTCTTTACCATCTTCTCGCCCTCGGTGAGGATGAGCGCCTGGAGGACATTGACCGCCTGCGCGATGTTTGCCATGCAGACGATGTCTGAATGCTGATTGAAGATATTCAGGTTGATCGCCGCTACGATCGCATCACGCATCGTGTTCTGCTGATACAGGAAGCCGGGGTTGGTTCCGGGCTCGACGTCGTACCAGCATCCCCATTCGTCCACGATCAGCTTCATCTGCTTCGTGTGAATGGAAAGCAGTGCGCCGTGCTTCTCGATCATGTCTTCGATGGCGAGCGTATGCTCGATCGTCTGGTAGTACTCTTTATCATCAAACTCGGTCGCGCTGCCCTTATGCTGCCAGTCGCCCGTGGGCAATGTGTAGTAGTGCATCGAGATCGCGTTTGCATGCATGTCGTTGATGTTGTGGAGCAGGCCTTCGGTCCAGTTATACTGGGAGTCGCTCGGTCCGCACGCCACCTTAAACAGACGGTTGCCGCTGAAGTTTTTTGCAAATGTCTGAAAGCGGCGATACACATCCGCATAATACTCCGGCCGCATGTTGCCGCCACAGCCCCAGTTCTCGTTTCCGATACCCAGGTATTTCAGTTTCCACGGCTTCTCGCGTCCGTTATCGCGGCGTAGCTGCGCCATCGGGGACACGCCGTCGAAAGTGATATATTCGATCCAATTCGCCATCTCCTCGACCGTGCCGCTGCCGACATTGACCGAGAGGTAAGGCTCGCAGCCTACTGCTTCACAGAAATTGAAGAACTCGTTGGTTCCGAAGGAGTTATCCTCGGTAACGCCGCCCCAGTTGGTATTCACCATCTTCTTGCGGCTTTCCTTCGGGCCGATGCCGTCCATCCAGTGATACTCATCCGCGAAACAGCCGCCGGGCCAGCGGATCACGGGCATCTTGATCTGGCGGAATGCCTCGATGATGTCCTTACGAACGCCGCCAATGTTCGGGATCGGGGAGTCCTCGCCCACATATATACCTTTGTAAATGCAACGTCCGAGGTGCTCGGAAAAATGTCCGTAGATCTCGGGGTTGATGTGTGATTTGCGGTTATACGTATTGATCACCGCATTTAGCTTCTTCATAACGGTAAACCTCCGAATTCACTCTCATTGACCGCCGGAACGCATCCGGCTGCCTTCACTGCCATTCGACAACAGTGAGTTTATAAATTCTTTAGAATTATACCGCTGATCTATTTTGAAAACAATGATATATCTTCTCATTTAACTGACGGATTCTCTTTTTTTCAGGTTTCGTTTTATCACGTGATGCTTAGGTGATCCTTGAAGTCCTTAACATATTTTCGCGAAACACGAACTGTGCTTTTATCCGTAAGGTAGACCAAAAGCGTTCGATCGACATCTGGTTTGATCCTCGCCACCTTATCTACGGAAAGCAGCACGGATTTGGAGATCCGGACGAATCCGCGACCGGATAGCTGCAGTTCCAGCTCATATAATTTCTGCCGACTCTCGTAGTTTCCGCCCTTCGTGTGGGCGAAGACTTTTTTGTCGACCGCCTCAAAATAAAAGACATTGGCCACATTGACCTTACACATGATGTCGTCCTTCAAAACGAAGATGGTCGACGGCTGGACCGGCGTGTCCGCAGGTGCCTTCTCCGTCTCCGTAGCGCGCGGCGCACGGGCTGTCTGCCCCACCGTCGCGGAGCTTACCTGAGGCATCTCATCATTCAGTAGCGAACTGTCTACCCATCTTCCGGAAACCGATATCAACTCGCGCTCCCTGAGATTATGCAGGCCGATCGCGATGTGGCGGCAAATGCGGCGCAGCAGGTCGGTGTAGATCGTTGCTTCCGGGTAGCCGACCACCAGATAGCCGAGTTTCTGCCCTGCGAAATTCAGCGGCACCATGTGGAAATTCAGTACCTGCTCCTCGATGGTCGTATCGACCGGGAAGTATACGTCCTTCGGCATGATCTCCGGATTACCTGCAGAGATAGCTTCCGTGGCGAATATGCAGGCGATCCGGTTATCCGGCGTATAGCGGCACAATGCCACGAAATTCTGATCCGGGATCAGATAGATCAGATTCTCAAAACGGTGAACGAACTCGTCCTGATCGGACGCCGTGTACAGACGCTCTACGATCTCGCTGTTCGCGTAGTACATCTCCTGTCGGTCGACCGTTTTCCGGTGATGCAGCATTTCCTTAACATCGCTGCGCGGTTTCCGTGTACATCCGCAGCTACGACCCGGGTTCAGTTCATACTCCAGTTCTTTAAAGACTTCGGCGGTCTCGCCGGTCATCATTTCAAACAATGCGGTAAATGCTTTCGCGCCCCAGAAAACGGAGTCTGCCTTTATCGTCAGGATGGACACGGCAGGATTATCCGCCAGCGAATGTCCGTCAAAGCCGGAAACCAGGAGGTCCTCCGGCACGCGCACACCGTATTCGGACAGTTCCGAGATGAGCGCATACGCCACGATATCGTCGATACAAACAACCGCATCCGGCATCTTCACCTTACCGAATGCAAGGTTCTTCGCCAAACGCTGCGCGCAGTCGATCCAATATCCTCCGTACAACAGGGTATCATTGCCCGTCTCGATGCCATGCTTCGAAAGCGAAGTCAGGAAACCCGCGATACGCTTACTGTTATGCTCCTTTAGTCCACCGAGGAAATACAGATTCTTGCATCCGTGTTCCTCGATCAGGTGGTCCGTGATCATCTCGAATTCGGCCTCATTATTCATGGAGATCTTATCCGGGAAATAATCCGACTGCCCGAGCACCATGGTCGGAACCTTACAATATTTCTTCAGGATGCCGTCGATCTTACGTCCGACACCTTTATGCGCGGAAAAAGAGCGCTCGATGAACATCACTCCGTCATATTGATCAAACGGAATGTTTTCAAAGACACACTCTTCATCATTCGTATTCAAACGTTCAAAATTTAGCATGGAGTATACCGTCGTCTTATACCCCAAAACTTCTGCCTGGCGTTCAATGCCGTAACAAAAGCCGTCGTTATACTCTCCGACAAAACCGGACAGTAATATGCACACCTTACCTCTGTCTTTCACTTTCTGCTGCCTCCGACCTCAATAATCATCGATGCATATCATGTCGCCATCATATCATGGCATCTTACGCTAAGTCAAGCAATTTCAACGCGAAATCATGTAAACGGGCAGAATAACTTGCCAAATGCGCATACCAAGTTTCCAAACTGTAAATGCCGCCTCTCCCGCCGCAAATCGTGGCATTTCATTCCGCGAAAATGGCATCTTATCCTGCCATACGACCTTTCGAAAAAATTTTCGCCCTGTTATCGAGATTGATTGAAATCCACCCTAAATCCATATATAATGTACTCGGTTGAGAAAGAACTCCTACATCTTTCGTCAATCAAGCTTTGTATCTGAATAGGCCTGTTCTTCGGTGTCTAGGGGGACGCTCGGAAAGCAGTGTTTGATACAAATTGAGGAAGGTTGCTTGTCAGCTTTCTATTTGATGCAGTCTGGGGGAGATTGCATTTCTTCCGATTTAGAAAGCTGACGACACACTTCTAATTACTTAGCATTCATCCTTTTCTCAATATAATGCAGCCATTGTGCACACCAGTGGTTGTTTTCCCGTTAGAACACACTCCGCCAAACATGGTGGGGTGTGTTCTAATGTACGGGAAACTACGAGCGGTGCGCTCGTAGTTTCCCGTACATCAGTATGAACTCTATCGCGGACTTCTGGCCTCTATCGTTGGTTAAGATCCGCCGATCCGGTGCTAAATGAAACCGCCCGACCGCTTGAGAGCTAGCTCTCATAAGCGGCAGGGCGGTTTTATTGTAACGCGCGTAAGCGCGGCATATGACGGCCGAAGGTCGGCATATGAGCACCGGAGCGCTCATACAAACCTGTTCGAATAACTACAAGCATACCGCGACAGCGCGATGAGCCGGAAGCGAAGCGGACGGCGAATTGGCGCCGCGAAGCCCTCCATCTTATTCTCCGATCTTCTCCTTAAACATCCGGATGTAATCGATCTGCGTCGCCATGATCTTCGGCAGATGCCCGAGATCGAACCAGCGCAGTTCCACGCTTTCCTTATCCGGCTTCAGTTCCCCGGAGTACTCGGTCACGAGGTACACGATATCGGTATAGTAGACTTCGTCTTGGTTCGGATAGACCATGTGTACGTTCGCCCGCACCGTAAACAGCTGCGGGTTTTCGATATCCAGGTTCGTCTCCTCTTTCACCTCCCGTCGAAGGCCGTCCACCTGGTCTTCACCCAGTTCCAGACCGCCGCCGGGAACGCACCACAAACCGTTGTCGGAACGTTTCTCCAGCAAGATCCCCTTTTCTTTGTCGTAAAGAATGCACATGGACGCCGCCGACATGATGGGGCGGTGTCCGACGTACTTTCGAAGTTCGGATATATAACTCATAAATAACCTCTTACGGATCTTTCGTTTTCTTACTTATCATTTTCCGCCACGGAAAATGCCGGCATACGCATCGGCGTTTCGTAGCACTGTACGCGGATATGGCGGGTAAATGCCTGTACATCGCCGTCGGTATGGAGGTACTGCCGGTTATCGGCGATCACCTCGATCTTGCGGCAGGTGAAGCACTCCACCTTCGGATGTTTAATGTGGGTTCCGCGCAACAGCCCCGGCAGCATCGTGAGCACACGAAGCGGAGGGATCTCATGAGCCAGAACGACCTGGAGTTTCCCGTCGCACGGATCGGCGCCCGGCGCCATTTTAAGACCACCGCCCTCATACGGGCTGTTCATGAAACACAGATAAATGACATCTTTGTACGTCCGAATAACACCGTCGACGATCACAGTCGCGCGAAAACGCGGGTTCGCGAACACCTGCTTAAATGCGACCGTCAGATAGACCAGTTTCCCCAGATGGAGCTTATTCAGTACCTTCTTCAGGCTCGAGGTATCTACCTCGTGACACACCTTCGCGTCGTAGCCCAGGCCGCAGCTGCCCGCAAAGCGAACCGTCCCGGACGCCCCGAATGTATCCACGAAACCGAGGTCGTATCCCTTCGTTTCCTTCGCCGAAAGCAGAAGCTTCGCGCAAGTCACCGGATCCTTCGGCATGCCCAGGCCCTTCACGTAATCATTGCCCGAGCCGCCGGGCAGGAAGGCGATGGTCACCTTCGAGGGCACCTCCAGTCCATTGACCGCCTCGTTGATGGTCCCGTCGCCGCCGAACACCCAGATGTCCGCCGGTTCGTCCTTATGGCAAATATCGCGCACGAGGCGTGTGGCATCGCCCGCCTTCTGCGTGCGAAGGATCTTAAAGAATTCTTTTGCTTTTACATCTCTTAAATTGGCTGCTTCTTTCAGCAGTTTAATGATCTTGCTGATCTTGCTTCCGCCTCCGGTCTTCGCCTGTCCATTTACGATCAAATAAATCATGGTTCACCTGCCCTTTCTGTCGTTTTACCGACATCTCCGGTCAATCCTTCGCATAACCGAAGAAACGTTTCAGTTCTTCGTTTGAAAGCATATCCTCTTTTGTAATTCCAAAGGAGCAGCCCGGAACGACCTCCTGATAACGATCCAAAAACTCCTCATAGGTATCCGCTTTGAAGCAATCCGGCGTGATAAAGAATGTTCGGTTGCCGCCGGTCGTACGATTTCCCGCCTGCACATCGACCCGGTAATCCCCGGACTTCAGTTTACAAACGGTGTATTTTTCCAGAAACCATCCGTATATTTCCACTTTTCCGAAGGGTACGTCGTAGGAGTCCACGACCGGGTTCTCACGAAGCGCCAGATTCTGATAATCGCTCTCGACTCTCTCGATGAACTCTTCGGCAGAGCCGCAGTCCATCACACTGTACCCGTCGGAGTCGGGGTATTTCACGGTAAATTCGTTCTCTCCGTTGATGGTCTGTATCGCATACTGCTGCCCCTTTTTCAACATTCGTTTATTCAGCCAGCGGTACTCCTTTTTGACCTTTTTGTATGCCTGATCCAGGTATACCGCGATATCCGGGCCCAGTTTGAATTTCTTTTCCGGATTCGATCGCTCCACTGCCTCCCGGGTATACTTACACAGGAAATCGATAAATTCATCCGCGGTCGTGCCGTCCTCCCATTCATCGACCTGGCGGGAACCAAAGTACGTGCCCTGATCCCGGCCGAACACATACTTTCCGTGCAGCGGCAGGACCTCCCACGGCGTTACCTTCTTCATCTGGTTCAGCGACGCCCACGGATAGTTTTCACGAAGCTTTTCCAGGGCTTTTTCGTAGTAAACGTCGATATCGGTCCCGTATTTGAACTTCATCGGATCCGTCGACGGGTTCCGGTTCAGCTCCTCCTCGTGTTTTATCTCATTTTCCCTTTCGACCTCCATGTCGAAAAAAGCATCGTTGCTTAAGGGCGTCCATGCCCACACCTCATCCATATCGTAGCTGGCCAGGGCCGATGCATAGATAAAGCTTCCTTCCGTGTCCGAATCCCGGTCCCACCTTCCGGCCGCCAGTTTTCCGTCCATCATTACCAGCAGACAATACTGTTCGCTTTTTGGAAAGTCACCGTCTTTGAAGGAGTGAAAACCTTGGATCTGAATGTTGAAACTATCTTCCTTTTCGGGTCCCAGGTTGATCCAGTCGATCTCTTCGTCCGTCAGGCATTCCGAAAGGTCGTAGCGACTCAGTGAATGCCATTTCGACACTTCATCGACCGGGACCGAATCCGCCAGTCCCCGGCCGAAACTACCGGACACCTTCTCATTCTTTTTGTAATCATTCGGATACCATTTACCGGCGGTATGCCGGCCGTCCTTCAGTTCCAAAAGGCAGAATTCACCGTATTCCGGCATATCCTTTGCATCGATCTCATGAAACTCATTAAAGGACAGCGTAAGATTTTTATAGTCACTCGTAAACATGGTCTCCCTCCACTGCTCTGCGCTCCCATGCCGGAAGCCGCGCAGTTCTCCTCATCCTACAACGAATACCGCAAAAACGTTAATCCAGCTGCTTTCGCATGACACATACATTCCCGGAACGGGCGGTCTCTTCAAATCCAGCCTTCTCATATAAGCGCATGGGGCCGGTAAATGCCATTCCCATATAGCCGCCGTCCTGCACCGGATAGGCTTCCACATACCGGTAGCCTTCTGCCTTTGCATCCTCGCAGACCCGAGCCAGCAGCTGCGTTGCCACACCCTTTCCACGGTACTCCGGAGCGATCTCAAAGCAGACGATCGCTTTGACCTCGCCGGGTCCGCTGCAGTTCGTGTACACTTCATCTTCCGGAACATCACGCAAGTCGAATTCTCCGGTCCGGTAGTAACTCAGACGCTCGTTTGCGTTGCACCAGCCGATCGCGAGACCGTTATCATAGGCCAGATAGCCCTGGATCTCCCCGGCGGCAACCATGTCTTCCGCCGACTCCCGAAGTGCCCGGTTCCAGGCTTCAAAATCGTTGCCGTATTCTTCGGTCTTTTGATATAATTCCTTCTTCATCCGTTCCTTACTCAGGTTGAACGCGTTGCAGTAACATGGAAAGAATGGCGATCCATCGGAAAATGCCCGATGATCAAAAAAATCAAAATAATCGTCCGCCAGTTTTGGCGTCAGTTTCTTTATCTCAAATCTCATTTCCTTTTTTCCTCCTTAATGATATTCTTCCAGGAACGTGTACAGAATCCGCGCGAAGCAGCTCAAATGTGCCTGCATACGTCCGGGGACGATGTCCTCGAGAACGTTCAGATCGTCGTATTTCGTGTGATTGATCATTCCGTAGGTATCGGCAAATGCAGAATGCACGGAATTATACTGGTACGAGCGCTGGCCGTACGGATACTGCTCTACGCCGTTTCGGTCCACCCAGGCATTGGCCTCAAAGTATAAGTAAGGGATGCCGGCAGCCGCGAAATAATACTGGTCCGAACCGTAGAGGCGGGTCGGCGTTTTCAGTTCCGGCTCGGCGAGCCCAGCGGGGATGGGACGCAGCGGGATCCCGAGGCCGGTCGCGATCTCCATCGCTTTTGTATAGGCCTCCGCACGCACCAGTTTGTTTCCCTGGTAAGCCCCGCCGTAGGCGAACAGGTGGTCTCCCACGCCCAGGCAGTCCAGATTGATGTACAAGCTGACGCGGCCAATGTCCGGCGACATGTTTACGTAGAAGTACGAGCCTGCGCAGCCCTGCACTTCCTCGCCGTCCCAGAAGCAAAAATCAACATCATAGGGCAGCGGGACCGCGGCGAACCGTTCGGCGAGCTCCAGGACCATGCCCACGCCGGTTCCGTTATCTTCGGCGCCGTGGCTTTCACGGCTGTCATAATGTGCACCGATCACGACCAGACGTGCATTTTCCAGGCCACAAGGTTTGCGGAACGCATAACTCTTCACGGGCATACCGGACACCGGTGCGATATTCTCATAGTAAGTCGGCTCATAACCGAAACTCTTCATCTTCTTTTCGATCCAGTTTCCACATGCATTCTTTTTTTCCGGACCGTAGTTGTTTCCGTTCAGGCGGAACGCAAAATGATCGTTGATGTAGCGAACGTGCGAATAGGCGATCTCTCCGTAACCGGGAAATGTGATCAGCGGCTCGTCAGCGAGGTATCCCGTCGCAACATAGCCAATGGTTCCCTGGAAGATCACACGGCTCCAGACGGCCCCCTCTTCAAGGCAGTCGACCTCCGTGTTTTCCGGGATCGTTAGCAGGATCTTGTGGTTCAGACTCGGTCCTTCCCGAAGGTTTAACGCGCTGGTCGTATACCATACCGAAACGACCACTGGCGGCTGTGTCGGCGGCTCAGTCGGAGCTTCCGTAGGAGCTTCTGTCGGCGGAACTACAGGCAGCGTCGGCGCTTCCGTCGGAGGGACCACAGGGAGTGTCGGTGCTTCTGTCGGCGGGACCACAGGTAACGTCGGTGCCTCTGTCGGCGGGATCACTGTCTCCGCAGGGCCCTCTGTCGAAGGAAGTACCGGATCGGTTTCTGAAGCCGCCGACATTTCCGTAGAAGACTCCGCCGCCTCGGTCATCACTTCCGTCGAAGACACCAGAGCTTCTGTCGGCGCGACCTCCGTTTCCGAGGGTTTCTCTGTAGGCAGCGCGGATGTCATTTCCCCCGTATTTTCGATCGTGCTCTCCACGGTCGTTTCAGTTTCCTGCCGCGACTCAGAGGCACATCCGAAAACGCCCATGCACAAAAATGCACAGGCGAAAGCGGTTCGTATAAATTTCTTTTTCAATGAGTTCTTAAACATAGGTTTTTACCGGGATTTACGTTTGTAGATCACCAGAATATCTCCGTTTTTGATTACGCTCGAACCGTTCGGGATCTGAAGTTTTCCTTTTCTTTGGATCGTCAGGACCAGTTCCTGGCGGGAAATATCCAGTTCTCGAAGTTCGTGACCCACCCAAGGGTGATTATCCTTGATGCGGACCTCGCGCAGATCCAGATCGCTCGACTCCGTCGTCGCACGTTTTGCAGCGATAATGAGTTTATCATCTGCCTGCAGCGTCACTTCCGGTCCGGGAGCGATCTCGTTTTCCTTACGCAGGATCACCAACAGCAGAAGCTGCGGCGGGAATACGATATCTTTCAGTTTCTTCCCGCACCACGGATGCGTCGAATATACATTGGCCGTGACAAAACGAAGCGGATGCTCCTCCGTCGTCGCCAGCGACTTAAACCGCGTATACTGCTCGACGAAGCCGGCGGAAATGATACCGGTAGGGATGGCGACCATGCCGACACCCAGGAAGGATATGACGATACCCATGGCCTTACCCAGCAGGGTGATCGGGTAAATGTCACCATAACCTACGGTGAGCAGCGTGGATGTAGACCACCAGATACCGGAAAATGCATTTTTAAACGCTTCCGGCTGCGCCTCGTGCTCGAGGCTGTACATGCACAGCGATGAAGCGACCATCAGAATCAGGATCAGCGACATCGAAGACAGTAACTGGTTTTTCTTCTCCGTGAGGACCGCGGTGATGACGTTGAACGCGTCATACTGGGAGTTGATCCGAAACAGTCGGAAAATACGAATCACACGGAAGATACGGAAGGCGACCACGCCTGCTGGGAACACGATCGGCAAAAAGTACGGGAAGAACGTCAGAAAATCGATGATTCCGTAAAACGAGAAGAAAAATTTGATCGCGGCAGGAACCGGTTTTTTATCCGGATACAGGTACCGCGCCGTCCACAGCCGCAGCGCGTATTCGATCGTGAATATAGCGATCGTAACGCCCTCGATGATATCTATAATACCTGCGTACGGCTCGGATTCATCGAACGTAGAGAACAGCGTAACAAAGAGATTGACCGCGATCACTATAACGATAAAATAGTCAAACGCACGGCTGACCCAGTCGGTCCTGTGGCCGATCTGGATCGTATCAAACACCCTTTTTCTTCTTCGTTCCATGCTGCTTTCCATGGGATACTCCTTAAATATACTTCCGATACGATTGATACTGCGGATTTCTTCGTGTGGCTATATTCCTAAAGATCCGGGCCACACCATCATGGTTTCATTATAAACGATGGACGCGTTTTTTTCAAGATATACGACCAAACGCCGCCGGGGACACCCCCGACGGCGTTTAATGTGCTTCATCATCCGAACAGTTTCCGGAAGAAGCCTTTCTTTTCTTCGACCTGGACCACTTCGATCTCGTTCACAGTATAACCGGTTTTTTCGATCGTAGCTTTGATCAGATCCCGGTCCAACTCCTCTTTGGAAAGAATCACGGTCTTTTTATCCTTATGGGAAGATGTGACCTTATCGACTTTAAGGTTGTTGCGGATCGCGTCATTGACATGACTTTCACACATTCCGCACATCATCCCGTCCACAGAAACAACAGTTTTATACATACTTACGCTTCCTTTCTGAACGACCGGTATGTCACCGATCCCGGATCAGTATAGCACAGTTACCCTCTGCTAACAAGAGGCTGATGTATTACTTCTGCAGATTCAGTATTATTTCAGAGCATCTGTCATGGACTTTACGAAATCCTTCACATAGGTCGCCGCCTCGCGTCCATGCTCGCCGATGATGCGGACGATCGCCGAGCCGACAATGGCACCGTCGGAAACCGCTGCCATGCGGGCTGCCTGCTCGGGCGTCGAGATGCCGAAACCCACCGCGCAGGGAACCTTCGCGCTCTTGCGGACCTGCTCCACGATCGCGGAGATGTCGGTCTTGATCTCGCTGCGGGTACCGGTAACGCCGAGGCTCGAAACGATATAGAGGAAACCTTCGGCCTCCGATGCGATCATCGCGATGCGATCTTCAGAAGTCGGTGCAATCAGGGAAATGAAATCGATCCCGTTCGCGCGGCAGATCGGTGCGAACTCCTCCTTCTCCTCGAAAGGAACGTCCGGGAGGATGATGCCGTCGATCCCTACTTCCACGCAACGTTTCACGAAGCGCTCCGTTCCGTAGGAAAAAACCACATTGGCATAGGTCATGAATACCAGCGGTACCTTCACATCGGAGCGCAGGTCCTTCACGAATTCAAAGATCTTATCGGTGGTCACGCCGCCCGAAAGCGCACGTACATTGGCCGCCTGGATCACAGGGCCTTCCGCAGTCGGATCCGAAAACGGGATGCCCAGTTCGATCAGGTCCGCTCCCGCTTCCTCCATGGCACGGACGATGCGGCCCGTGGTCTCGAGGTCGGGATCGCCGCAGGTGACGAACGGGATAAATGCTTTATGTCCGGCAAATGCCTGAGAGATCCTACTCATAGATGTCCTCCCCTCTGTAGCGGGCAATAGCCGCCACGTCCTTATCGCCACGTCCGGAGATCGTGACCACGATGATCTGATCCGGATCCATCGAAGGTGCGATCTTGATCGCATGCGCTACCGCATGCGCGGATTCGATCGCCGGGATAATGCCTTCTGTGCGGGACAGATATTCAAACGCCTGCACGGCTTCTTCGTCCGTGATCGCGACATATTCCGCGCGGCCGATGTCATGCAGATAGGCATGTTCCGGTCCGATACCGGGGTAATCCAGGCCGGCGCTGATCGAGTATACCGGCGCGATCTGCCCGTATTCGTCCTGGCAGAAGTAACTCTTCATGCCGTGGAAGATGCCGAGCTTACCGGTGTTTAAGGTCGCCGCCGTCTCGAAGGTGTCGATGCCGCGGCCGGCAGCCTCACAACCGATGAGGCGGACCGAAGGATCATTGATAAAGTTATAAAACGTTCCGATCGCGTTGGAGCCGCCGCCGACGCAGGCCATGACCGCATCCGGAAGTCTGCCTTCCAGCTCGAGCATCTGCTCTTTGATCTCCTTTGAGATGACCGCCTGGAAATCGCGGACGATCGTCGGGAACGGGTGCGGGCCCATGACGGAGCCTAAACAATAGTGCGTATCATCGATGCGGCGCGTCCACTCACGCATGGCCTCGCTTACCGCATCCTTCAGGGTCGCGGTACCGGTTTTTACCGGAATGACCTCTGCTCCCAGAAGGCGCATGCGGTATACGTTCAGCGCCTGGCGCTTGGTATCCTCTTCGCCCATGAAAACGACACACTCCATGCCCATCAGGGCCGCTGCGGTCGCTGTAGCAACACCGTGCTGGCCGGCGCCGGTCTCCGCGATCAGACGGGTCTTACCCATCTTCTTCGCCAGGAGTGCCTGCCCCAGGACATTGTTGATCTTATGCGAACCGGTGTGGTTTAGGTCCTCGCGCTTCAGATAAATCTTCGCGCCGCCTAAGTCCTTCGTCATCTTCTCAGCATAATAGAGAAGAGACGGCCGCCCCGCATATTCATTCAAAAGCTTCGTCAGTTCCCGGTTGAAATCGGGATCGTTTTTATAGTGATCGTACGCTTTCTCCAGCTCGATCACCGCATTCATCAGAGTCTCGGGGATGTACTGGCCGCCGTGGACTCCGAATCTTCCTTTGCTCTTACTATCCATTTGCTCTACCTCTTTTTCTCATGTCCCGTCTGCATCCGCCTCACGGACCCAGCCGATAAAGGTGCGTACTTTCTCCGGATCCTTAAATCCGTCGGTCTCCACGCCGGAGCTTACATCCACACCGTACGGTTCGAAACGTTTGATCGCTTTCGAAATGTTCTCCGGTGACAGACCGCCCGCCATAAAGTACGGATGGGGAAATCCTTCCAGAAGCGCCCAGTCGAAGGTCTGTCCGGTTCCGCCGGTTCCATTGTCCAAAAGGACGAAATCGGCAGGGCTTTCCTTTGCCGCCTTAAGGACCTCCTCGTTCTCAACGCGGAAGGCCTTGATGACCGGAAGCCCGGTCCGTTTCTGCACCTCGCGTATGAAGTCCGCATCTTCGCTTCCATGCAACTGAATGACATCGATCACGTCGTTTCCGGCGATCTCGCAGATGTAATCCAGATCCTGGTTCTGAAAAACGCCGACGGTCTGCACGTAGGTCTTGAGTTCCGAGCGGAGTTCGATGGCCTCCTTCAGCGAGATATGGCGACGGCTCGTCGGAACGAACATGAAACCGACGTAATCCGGCAGGTACCGGTTCGCGACTTCGATGTCCTCTAAGCGACGCACGCCGCATATTTTGATCTTCGTCATAGTTTACCTCTTCTCTCTCATTTCAGCCAGAAGCGCCCGTTTATCCGTCGCGCGCATCAGCATCTCCCCGATCAGGACACCGTCCGCGCCGATCTCCCGCAGGAGTCTGGCATCCGAAGCCGCGGAAACGCCGCTCTCAGCCACGTAGAGGCAGTTTTCGGGTATGAGGTGACGCAGTCTGCGTGCGTTCTCAAAATCGACGGAGAAATCCTTTAAATTGCGGTTATTGACCCCGATGATCTTTGCACCCGCCTCGATCGCGCTTTCGATCTCCTTCTCGTCGTGCGTCTCCACCAGGGCATCCAGCCCCAGCTGCTCGCAGATGGCCAGATCCGCTGCGATCGTTTCCGTGTCCAGAAGTGAGCAGATCAGGAGCACGGCGTCCGCGCCCATGAGCTTCGCCTGGAAGATCTGGTACGGGTCCACAACGAAATCCTTGCGAATCATCGGGATCGCCACCGTCTTTCGCACTTCGCAAAAGATGTCATCCGAGCCTAAAAACCACTTCGGCTCCGTCAGGCAGCTGATCGCATCCGCGCCTGCCTGCTCGTACTCTCTCGCGATCGAAAGGTAGGGGAAGTCCTCGGAAATGATGCCCTTCGAGGGCGATGCCTTCTTCACCTCGCAGATGAAGGACAGGCCGGGCTTTGCGATGGCCGCGGCAAACCGGTGTTCGCCTTTCTTCAGCGCCAAGGCCGCCGCCTTCACTTCCTCAAACGAAGCTTCCTTCTGATCCTGCGCCACACGCTCTCTCGCGTACGCCGCGATGGTATCTAAAATGGTATTCATCAGCGATTGCTCTCCGTAATAAACTGCTCCAGTTTCTCGTATGCTTTTCCTGTGTCGATCAGGTCTGCCGCCATCAGGATGCCCTCGCGCATGCTGTCCGCCTTACGGGCAATATACAGCGCCGCACCGGCATTCATCAGAACCGCGTTACGCTTCGGCCCCTGCAGTTTTCCGCTCAGGATGTCACGGGTGATCTGCGCATTTTCCGCCGCAGTTCCACCCACCAGGTCTTCCTTGAAGCAACGCTCGAAACCGAAGTCCTCGGGCTTGATCACGTAGGTGATGTACTTTCCGTCGTTGAACTCGCAGATCTTCGTCGGGCTGGAGAGGGAGATCTCGTCCAGTTTATCCAGGCCGTAAACGACCATGCCGCGCTTTACGCCGAGGCTGGTCAGAACCTGTGCCAGCGGCTCTACGAGCGCTTCATCATATACGCCCAGCAGCTGATAGGTCGGGCTCGCCGGGTTCGTAATGGGGCCCAATATATTGAATACGGTACGGAAGCCCAGTTCCTTACGAATGGCTCCGACATATTTCATGGAGGTGTGATACTTCTGTGCGAATAAGAAGCACATGCCGACGCTGTTCAAAAGCTCGACTGCCTTCTCCGGATCCTGCTGGATATTGACCCCGAGAGCCTCTAAGCAGTCCGCTGTTCCTGACATCGAGGAAGCCGCGCGGTTACCGTGCTTTGCGACCTTGATGCCGGCAGCTGCCATAACGAATGCGGTCGTGGTGGAAATGTTGAAGCTGTTGGCTTTATCTCCGCCGGTTCCGACGATCTCCATGACCTCCATACCGGGAGTCACCTTCAGTGCGTGGTCACGCATCGCTGCCGCGCAGCCTGAGATCTCGTCGATGGTCTCTGCCTTCGTGCTCTTCGTGGTGAGGGCTGCCAAAAACGCCGCGTTCTGCGTCGGTGTGGTCATGCCGCTCATGATCTCGTTCATAACGCCGTATGCCTGCTCGTAAGTCAGGTCCTGTTTGGAAATCAATGCAATAAGTGCTTCCTGGATCATTTGTAAATCCTCCTTCTACATCTCTAAAAAGTTTTTGATTATGGTTCTGCCGTCCGGAGTCAGGATCGACTCGGGATGGAATTGCAATCCGTAGATCGGATATTCTTTATGGGCTACCGCCATGACCTCGCCGTCTTCGGTCTTCGCGATGACCTTTAAGGCCTCTGGTATCGTATCTTTATCCGCGGCCAATGAATGGTAGCGCGCCACGGGGATCTGCTGCGGCAGACCCTGAAAGATCGGGCTGTCCGTGTCGATCGTCGCGATGGACTGTTTGCCGTGCATCAGCTGCTTCGCGTAGGTCACCGTAGCCCCGAAGGCTGCACAGATAGCCTGATGTCCCAGGCACACGCCCAGGGTCGGGATCTTCTTTCCCAGCTCCCGCGCCGCTTCCAGCGTCACGCCCGCGTCCTCCGGACGTCCGGGGCCCGGGGAAAGGATGACCTTCTCGGGCTTCATCGCTAAGATTTCTTCGACCGTGTAAGCGTCATTTTTGATCACCTGAATGTCAGGACGAAGTTCGCCGACGAGCTGGAACAGATTATAAGAAAAGCTGTCGTAATTATCGATAAGTATTATCATCCGTCGATCTCCTCCGCTTTCTTCAGGGCGCTGATCACGGCTGCCGCCTTATTGATGCACTCCTGATATTCGGTCTTCGGTACGGAGTCGGCTACGATGCCGGCGCCGCTTCTGGCGAAGACTTTTCCGTTCTTTCGGTAAGCCAGACGGATGGCGATGCAGGTGTCCATGTCGCCGTTAAATGCCACATAGCCGACCGCGCCTCCGTAGATACCTCGCTTGTTGTTCTCCAATTCGCCGATGAGTTGCATGGCGCGGATCTTCGGCGCTCCGGAAAGCGTTCCTGCCGGCAGCACTGCCGAGATCGCATCGAGCGCATCCTTATCCTCGCGGATTCGGCCGCGCACCGTCGAACCGATGTGCATGACGTGCGAGTAACGAACCACGTCCCGAAGTCGTTCCACTTCGACCGTTCCGAACCGGCTCACGCGGCCCAGGTCGTTGCGGCCCAGGTCCACGAGCATGTTGTGCTCTGCCAGTTCCTTTTCATCGGCCAGGAGTTCCTGCTCGAGCCGCTTATCCTCGGCGTCCGACTTTCCTCTCGGGCGGGTGCCCGCCAGGGGAAATGTATGCAGGATGCCGTCCTCGAGCTTCACCAGAGTCTCGGGCGACGCTCCGGCGATCTCCACATCCGTGCCGCTGAAATAGAACATATACGGCGAAGGATTGATGGTTCGCAGCATCCGGTAGGTGTTCAGCAGTGTTCCCTCAAACGGGGCTGCCAGGCGGTTCGAAAGCACGATCTGGAAGATGTCTCCCTCGAAGATGTGGTGCTTTGCCTTTTCTACCATGGCGCAGAACTGCTCTTCATTGAACATCGGCGTGACCTCGCCGGTCAGATGGCCGGGCTCATCTTCCGCCTTCTCACCGTATTTGATGAGGTTCGCGAGTTCGTCCAGTTCACGGATCGCCTTTTCGTAGTTCTCTTCGATATTCGTGAGCGGCATGTTTGTGATCAGCAGCAGCTTCTTAAAGAAATTATCGAAGCAGATGACCTTATCGAACAGCATCAGATCCAGATCACGGAAGTCCTCCGTGTCCTCTGCTACGGTCTTCGCCTTCGGCTCTTCATAGCCCAGAAAATCGTAGGAGAAGTATCCTACCAGTCCGCCGGTGAACGGCGGGAAGCCCGGCAGTTTCGGGCTCTTATAATCTGCGAGAACCTTGCGGATCTCGTCCGAAGGGTTCTTTGTGGCAAATGTCCGGTCCCCGATGGTCATTTCCCCGTTTTTGCAGTAGACCTGCAACTTCGGTTCAAATCCGAGGAACGTGTAATGTCCGGTGCCGACCGACTCAGTCGCGGACTCCAAAAGATAGGCGTGCTTCGATGCTTTCTTCAGCACCCGCAGCACTTCGACCGGTGTAAAACGATCCGAAAGCAGTTCCCGGACCACCGGTACCACGCGGTATTTACCCTCCTGCGCCAGAGCTTTGATTTCTTCGATCGACGGTTTGATCATAGCGACCTCCTTTGCACATTTCGTGCAGACTCAGATACGTGTGCTCCGCTTACGCGGGCTTCCTTCGATCGGGATTTAGGCAAAAAAAACATCCCATCGAAGCTTCTGTGTGCTTCAAGGGACGATAATAATCGCGGTGCCACCCTTTTTGATCGTATACATACGACCCACTCACAAGATACGGATCCTTCGGACCTTATATCTCTTCCCTTTACGCGGGATCACGGCTCAGGCTACTTCTTACGGTTCACCCTGCTCCTCACAAAACCATTCACAACTGCCGTTCATACCGCGCTCTCACCTCTGCGCGACTCTCTGGGATGACAAAACAAATGCTACTTTTTTTGCTCATCGGATTTGGTGTTATATTCTTTTTTGTTACAATACCACTGATTTTTTTGAATGTCAAGAGGAAATTTTAAAAATTCAATCCAAATGTTTACGAAGCAGTTCCATGGCCTCTTCGATATAGACACTCTTCGTTTTCTTCACGAGGCGATCCCAGTTGGGTCTGCGACTGTCGAGGTTATGCGCATCCGATCCGAAAATCAAAGGATAACCATCCTTCAGAAGGCCTTTGATCATCTTCTTTTCTATACGTGTCTCCAAATATTCATTATTCGCCTGGAAGATCACGCCGCTCATAGCTAAAACGCGGTTGATCTGATCGTCGGTGAAAAAATCGAAATACCGGTGAACATGGGCAAGGATGGGTGTTAAACCATGGTTATCTGCGAGGTTATATACTTCCTCAATCATCCACGGCGCGAACTTCGCATACGGGAACTCCATCAAAATAAGGTCACTTCCCTCAAATGCCAGTTTCTCGATTCCGGGAAGCAGAGATACGCCCTGTTCGATGCGCACCTCGGCGCCCAGTCTCATGTTATCCGGGCGCCCGAGTGCATCAAATGCTGCGTCGCGTTTAGCGAGAAATGTCTCAACATCTTTTTCACGATGCGCGTAGAAATGCGGAGTCGCAATGATGCGGTCTACCCCCTGCTGACGCAGGATCTCCATCATCTTTTGGGATGTTTCCACGCTGTCACTGCCGTCATCGATGCCCGGCAGTATGTGAATGTGTGCTTCGATCATTTATTTCTTCCTCAATTGCTGTCTCTGCGGAGCGGTTCTCGAAGCGCTCGCTGAGTCGGATTCTTCCGAACCCTCATTATTGTCGGCACCATAGGTGCTGTACTTACTGTATTTGCTGTAGTATCCGCCGTGTGTCTTAACGTCGATGCCGTTCAATACAAAACCAACCAGGTTCATATTGGCCAGTTCGACACGTTTAACGGCTTCACCTGCATCTTCCTCGGTCGTTACACCGTAGCGGAATACCAGGAGAATACCGGCGATGCGGTCGCCCAAAGTAAGGATATCGGTCGCCACACAGATAGGCGGGCTGTCGATAATAACGAGGTCATAGATCTCCGAAAGGAAATCAAACAACTCACCGGCCTGGCGGGATGCCAGCAGTTCCGACGGGTTCGGCGGAAGCGGACCGGAGGTCATGATGTGGAGGTTATCAACTGCGGTCGCCTGAATACATTCCTCAACAGGATGCATGCGGCTGATCACGGAAGACAGACCCTTTTCATTCTTAACTTTAAAGATACGATTCTGTACATTCTTACGAAGATCGGCGTCGATGAGCAATACTTTCTTACCGCTCTCTGCCATGGTGATCGCAAGGTTTGCCGCTGTCGTGGACTTACCTTCGCTAGGGTTCGCACTGGACACGGCCAATACCTTCTTATCATTCGTAGAAAGTGCAAAGTTTACATTCGTACGAAGGGATTTGCAGCTTTCAACTACATAGAACGGGATATCCTTATCGAGTAAGGTCCTCCGCTGTTCGTTCTCATGAAGATTGACCTTACGTTTTCCGAATCTTCTCTTCTGTGTCTCTTCGATGTTCTGGATCTCTCCGAGGATCGGTTTCTTAAACTTCTCGGAAAGTACTTCCGTCGTCTTAACGGTGTTATCCATAAGGTCGAGGATAATGATGATCAGAGCTACCAGGAAAGCGCCGGCGAAGCCTGCCAGAAGTGCTCTCTTCTTAACATTCGGGGATACCGGAGAATTATTGACCTTTACCTCATAGTCATCAATATATCGAATACCGCCGAGCTTGATCGCTCTCTCGATAAAACCGTTCGCCTGCTTACTTAATTCGGTACAAACAGCCGCGGAAACCTCGGCATTCTTCGTCGTAGCAACGATACGGATGGCATTCGTATCGGTTACAGAGCTGATGGAAAGGCATGACTTCAAAGAGGATTCCTTGATTCTGTCGCCCTCCATGACAAAACACTCACGCATTTTATCGGGACCGAACTTACTAACCAGTTCATTTCCGACAGACAGCATAACCGCGTCATCCTTCAACACTTCGATATATGTGTTGATCAGCTGCTTGGACTTACTGATATCATTCAACTGATTATCGTTATCCTCGCTGAATGTACTCTGAGCGTAGATCTGAATATGCGAAGAATACTTCTTCGGGATAAACATCTTGGTCCAAAGGAAACCGGCTACTAAACACACAATGCCCACAGAGGCGATCAGCCAAATCTTTCTCCAAAGCAAGAGCGCCAGTTCTCTTAAATCTATCTCTCTTTCCATTGTCAATCCTTTCAAGAACCCCAAAATATATCTTTCTCGGAAGATTTCCCGGTTTAACGTGCTACTTGAGCACATACCGTTAACATTATAAACGTTTTCGTAACCAGTGTCAACGAAAAAAATGAGGGTTCAGTCAGGTTCGACATATTCATTTCTTGCGCTTTACCGCTGCCGCGATCAGTCCGCGGAACAGGGGGTGCGCCTTATTCGGGCGGGATTTGAACTCCGGGTGCGCCTGGGTCGCCGTGAAGTACGGGTGGCCCGTGACCTCGATCATCTCGACGATATGTCCATCGGGGCTGGTGCCGCTGATCTTCATGCCGGCTGCCTGGAGTGCCTCGCGATAGTCATTATTGACCTCGTAACGATGACGATGGCGCTCGCTGATCGACTCGCTTCCGTACAATGTGTACGCCACGCTGTCCGTCGCCAGACGACAGGGATAAGCGCCGAGACGGAGCGTTCCGCCCAGGTTCTCCAAATGTGCCTTCTCGGGCAATATATGGATCATCGGATGGCTGCTTTCGGGATCGAACTCGGTCGAGTTCGCGTCCGCATAGCCCAGCACATTCCGTGCGAATTCCACGATCGCCATCTGCATGCCGAGGCATATGCCCAGGAAAGGAATGCCATTCTCCCGCGCATACTGTGTTGCCAGGATCATGCCCTCCGTTCCGCGCTTGCCGAAGCCGCCCGGAACCAGGATGCCGTCCGCTTCCTCCAGTACCTGCGCACAGTTTTCCCGGGTCAATGTCTCGGAGTCCACCCAGAGCACGTCCACGTGGCTCTTGCAGGCGATTCCGCCGTGCTTTAAGGCCTCCGCAACACTGAGGTAGGAATCGTGTAACTGCGTATATTTTCCGACCACGGCGATCTTCACCTCGTGCTCGGGATGTTTCAGATTATCGACCAGCTGCTTCCACTCGTTCAGGTCCGGCTCCGGCGCGGTCAGTTTCAGCGCCTTCAGCGCCACATCCGCCAGGTGCTCCCGCTCCATCACGAGCGGGGCCTCGTACAGATACTCCACGTCGAGGTTCTGTATTACATTTTCCACGGAAACGTTGCAGAACAGAGCGATCTTCGCGCGGATATCATCCGTCAGAGGATACTCGGAACGGCAGACGATGATGTCCGGCCTAAGGCCCAGGCTCTGCAGTTCGCGCACCGAAGCCTGCGTCGGCTTCGTCTTCAGCTCGCCGCTGCAACGCAGGTACGGCACCAATGTCACATGGATATGAACAACGTCGCCCGGATCGCGGTCCGCACGGAACTGGCGGATCGCCTCCAGAAACGGCTGGCTCTCGATATCACCCGTCGTACCGCCGACCTCGATGATGGCGATTCGCTTCTCATCCGGCGTCTCACCCTTATAAAACCGGCTCTTTATCTCGTTCGTGATATGAGGAATGACTTGGACGGTACCGCCGCCGAAGTCCCCGTGACGCTCCTTCATCAGGACCGCCTCGTAGATCTTACCTGTGGTCACGTTTGAATTTCGGTTCAGGTTCTCGTCGATGAACCGCTCGTAGTGGCCCAGATCCAGGTCCGTCTCCGTTCCGTCTTCCGTCACATAGACTTCGCCGTGCTGGATCGGGTTCATGGTTCCCGGATCGATGTTGATGTAAGGATCAAACTTCTGCATGGTCACGGAAAATCCACGTGCCTTCAACAATCTTCCCAGACAGGATGCCGTGATGCCCTTACCCAGGCCCGATACCACACCTCCGGTGACAAATACGTACTTTACGCCCATTTATGCCTCCTCTTTTAACATCGCGCGGATCTTATCCGCAGTTTCGCGTAAGGTGCTTCCGCTTTCCATGCTGACCCTACGCAGGTACTTATGCGCTTCCTCCTCCGTCATGTTTTTCTTATTCATGAGGAGGAGTTTTGCGCCCATGATGATACGCTCATCCTCCGCGTTTCGTTTTCTGGGCAATGCATTCCTTCGATGTTCCTGATCCTCCTGCTCGAGCGTCTCGATCAGCGAGATGATCGTCTGGATCTTGAAGGGATTTTGCACAAAACGTCCGCGATATTCGGGAATCTCATAATCGTCTGGTTTTTGGTCCGCGATCACGATCATCCGAAATGTGCGGGGTAGGCATTCGAACAGATCCATGTACATCATGTCCGGAAGTTTTCTCCCGCATATCACGATTCCTTTTTCGAGGTGGTCGGCACCGGATAGCACCATAGAAGCGGAGCGGCATACCATTTCTACGGGATAGCCGCGCATTCCGAGATGCGCGGCTATCCTTCTCCCGGTCTCAAGACCGGAAAATGCCACGATCAGGTTCGCCATATATTATCCTCTCAAAAAGTATTTATCGATCTCCCATTCGGATACGGTCTTAATATATTCAGCCCATTCCTCTTTCTTCTGTGTGATATACTTTTCGGAAATATAAGCTCCGAGTACACCCTGTACGAATTCATCCTGCTCGAAGCACTCGATCGCTTCGCCCAGGCTCTGCGGCAGGCCTGCGGGCGCGATGCCGCTGCCCTGCTTATACTTCGACGCGTCCGCGCCGCGCTCGATACCGTCCAGACCTGCAGCCAGGATCACCGCAATGGCCAGGTACGGGTTGCACGTTGCATCCGGGTTCTTGAGTTCGATACGCGCATGCTCCGGGCGCTCGAAATACGGGATACGGATCGCCGTACGTTTGCCGAGATTTGCGTATGCGACCTGGTTCGGAACATAGATGTTCCCGTCCAGACGTTTGTAGGAATTCACGATGGGGTTCGTGATGAGGCTCATGCCGCGTAAATGATCCAGGACGCCGGCGATAAAGCTGTACGCCTCTTTAGACAAATGGTTCTCATCCTTTTCTCCGTAGAAAATGTTCTCTCCGTAACGGTCGAGCGAGAAATTGATGTGCATTCCGGAACCGACCATATTATTCAGCGGCTTCGGCATGAAAGTCGCCACCAGGCCGTGCTTTTTCGCCACGTTCTTCACGGCCAATTTAAAGGTCATGATGGCGTCGGCGGCATCCAGGGCGCTTAAATATTTGAAATCGATCTCGTGCTGGCCGCGTCCCTTTTCATGGTACGAAGCCTCGATGTCGAAATTCATGTCTTCCAGGGTAAATACCATGTCACGGCGGACATTTTCCCCCTGATCGGAATGGCCCGGATCCAGATAGCCTTCCTCCGGTGCCGACTCTAACGTCGGGCGGCCCATCTCATCCGTCTGGAACATGAAGAATTCGCATGCCGGACCCACATTGGCCACGATGCCTTTTCTCTCCGCCTGCTCCAAAACGCGTTTGCAGATGTGACGCGGATCGTACTCGACGGCCTTGCGGTCCGTCGTGTAAACGTCGCAGATCATGCGGGCTACTTTACCGGACTGGGGACGCCATGGAAAGATCTCGAATGTATTCGGATCGGGATACAGGAACATCTCGTTGACGGTCTCGCCTTCCGAAGAGTCGAACCCGTTGATGTAGGTGCCGTCAAAGATGAAACGGTTATCCAAGGCTTTTGCCAGGTTGTTCTTTGTGATGGCCACGTTCTTCATGGCGCCGAAGATATCCGTAAACTGAAGGCGGATGAACTCGACGTTCTCCTCCTCAACGATTCTCTCGATATCTTCTCTGGTGTAGCGTTTTTCATTTCCGATCATGGTAAAACCTCCGTAAATTCTTATCTCTCATAATAATTTGATGCTATGCCCAAATCCTATCAACATTCTATCGTACTATCGTGGTTATATCAACTATGCAGAGGTCATTTTTTCGATTTTCCAGGGAAGTTACGAGCGCCTGCGCCGTGTCGATCGCGGTGAGTACATTGACGCCGGTCTCGACTGCACTGCGGCGGATCAGGAAACCGTCGCGGTGGTTCTTCGCTCCGTCGCGCGGCGTATCGATAACGATATCGATCTCATGGCCGAGTACCAGATCCAGGATGTTCGGGCTCTCCTCTTCCACCTTCCGCGTCTTTTCGCAGGGAACACCGCCTTTTTGCAGCGCCTCATACGTTCCGCGGGTCGCATAGATCTTGTAACCGATGTCCGTAAACCGCTTCGCGATCGGGACGATGTCTTCCTTATCCTCATCCTTCACCGTGATGACCATCTTATAGTAGTGCGGCAGTTCGACGCCGGCACCCAGGAAAGCCTTATACAGTGCTTCGGAGAAATCGGGGGAAATGCCTAAGCATTCGCCGGTAGACTTCATCTCCGGTCCTAAGGAAATGTCCGCGCCGCGGATCTTCTCGAAGGAGAAGACCGGCATCTTGATCGCGTAGTAACCGGCCTCCGGCTGCAAGCCCGGCGTGTAGCCCAGCTCGCGGATCGTGTGGCCGCAGATCACGCTCGTAGCCAAAGCGACGATCGGGATGCCCGTGACCTTTGAGATATAAGGAACCGTTCGGGAAGAACGAGGATTTACCTCGATGATATACACATCGTCGTCCTTCGCGATGAACTGGATGTTGATCATGCCGATAACATGCAGTTCGCGAGCCAGAAGCTCCGTGTAACGCAGCAACGTCTCTTTCGCCTTCCGGGAAATGGACTGCGCGGGATATACGGAGATCGAGTCGCCGGAGTGGATGCCCGTCCGCTCGATGTGCTCCATGATGCCGGGGATCAGGATGTCCTGTCCGTCGCAGATCGCATCGATTTCCAGCTCCGTGCCGCGGATGTATTTGTCGACCAGAATCGGGTGTTCCTGCGTGATACGGTTGATCTGGCGGATGTATTCCGTAACGTCCTGATCATTGATCGCGATCTGCATGCCCTGACCGCCGAGTACGTACGAAGGACGCACGAGCACGGGATATCCGAGCTCTGCCGCGGCCTTACGCGCCTCTTCCTCGGTGAAGACGGTATGTCCCTCCGGGCGGCGAATGCCGGTCTTGCGGAGCACTTCATCGAAACGCTCACGGTCTTCCGCAGCGTCGACGTCCTCCGGAGCAGTTCCGAGGATCTTCACGCCCATGCCTCTAAGCTGCTGGCTCAGTTTGATCGCCGTCTGTCCGCCGAACTGCACGACGGCGCCGTCCGGATGCTCCAGCTCCACGACATTGCGCACATCTTCCGCCGTCAGCGGCTCGAAATACAATTTATCCGCCGTGTCGAAATCCGTCGACACGGTCTCGGGGTTGTTGTTGATGATAATGGTCTCGTAGCCTTCCTTCGCGAACGCCCAGGTCGAATGCACGCTGCAGAAGTCGAACTCGATTCCCTGGCCGATCCGGATCGGACCCGATCCTAAGATCAGCACCTTCTTTTTACCGGTGTCCTCGGGCAATGCTTCGTTTTCCACACCGTAATCCGAGTAGTAATACGGAGTCATCGCGTCGAATTCGGCGGCACAGGTGTCGACCATCTTGAAGCCCGCCGTGATCTGGTTCTCCATGCGCATCGCATAGACTTCCTCTTCGGTCATACCGGAGAGTTTCGCGATCACGCTGTCGGGGTATTCCATGTGCTTCGCCGCACGTAGCAGATGCACGCTCATCGGCTCGGAAGACAGACGCTGTTCCATGTCGAGAAGGTTGCCGATCTTCTTAATAAACCACTCATCGATCTTCGTCAGCATGTGGATCTCGTAACCGCTCATGCCACGGCGCATTGCCTCCGCGATGGTCCAGATTCGGCGGTCGTCGGTGTCGGCGATCATCTTCCGCAGGGCGTTGTCATCGACCGCGGAATAATCGTAGCTCAGAAGCGCATCGACATGTTGTTCCAGGCTACGCATGGCCTTCATCAGGGCACCCTCGAAGCAACTTGAGATGGCCATGACCTCACCGGTCGCCTTCATCTGCGTGCTCAGGTGGTGGTCCGCCGTCACGAATTTGTCGAACGGCAGGCGCGGCATCTTCACGACGCAGTAGTCGAGCGCCGGCTCGAAGCAGGCGTAGGTCTTACTGGTCACGGCGTTTTTGATCTCGTCCAGTGTAAATCCGAGGGCGATCTTCGCCGCTACCTTCGCGATCGGGTAGCCGGTCGCCTTCGATGCCAGCGCGGACGAACGCGAAACACGGGGATTTACCTCGATGACGCAGTATTCAAAACTCTCGGGATCCAGCGCAAACTGTACATTGCAACCTCCCTCGATCTTCAGTTCCTGTATGATATTCAGAGCCGCGCTCCGCAGCATCTGATATTCTTTATCCGCCAGTGTCTGCGTCGGCGCAACGACGACCGAGTCGCCCGTATGTACGCCGACCGGGTCAATGTTCTCCATGCTGCAGACCGTGATCGCATTGCCCGCATGATCCCGCATGACCTCGTACTCGATCTCCTTCCAGCCTGCGATGCAGCGCTCCACGAGCACCTCATGCACACGTGACAGACGCAGACCGTTCTCCAAGATCGTGCGACACTGCTCTTCATTCTCCGCGATACCACCGCCGGCGCCGCCTAAGGTGTAAGCCGGACGCAGGACGACCGGGTAACCGATGCGCGCAGCAGCCGCCACACCATCCTCCAGGGAAGAAACGACCTCCGAGGCCGCAACGGGCTCGCCGATCTTCGCCATGGTCTCCTTAAACAGAAAGCGGTCCTCCGCCTTCTTAATGCCCTCGGTGCCCGTACCGATCAGGCGTACATTGTGGGAGTCTAAGAAACCATTCTCCGATAAAGCCATCGCCATGTTCAGGCCTGCCTGGCCGCCCAGCGTCGCGAGCAGCGAGTCGGGCTTCTCCTTCTCGATGACCTTCTGAGCCACCTCGACCGTAAGCGGCTCGATATACACGTGGTCCGCCACATCTTTATCCGTCATGATCGTAGCCGGGTTCGAGTTCAGCAAAACGACCTCAACGCCCTCTTCACGCAGCGCCTTACACGCCTGCGTTCCGGCATAGTCGAATTCCGCCGCCTGTCCGATAACGATCGGACCCGAGCCGATCACCAGCACTTTTTTAATAGAACGATCCAGCATGCTGCGCCTCCATCATTTCCACAAAACGATCAAACAATCCTTCGGTATCCTTCGGTCCCGGACTCGCCTCCGGGTGGAACTGTACGGTCAATATATTCCGGTCCACATACCGCAGACCTTCATTGGTCTTATCATTGACATTTTCATACGCTGCGACCGCGACCTTCGGATCCACGGTGTTCATGTCGACCGCATAGCCATGGTTCTGCGACGTGATGTACACACGTCCGGTCTCAAGATCCTTCACCGGGTGGTTCGCGCCGCGATGTCCGTAAGGCAGTTTGTAGGTATCCGCACCCGTCGCCAGCGCCATCAGCTGGTGCCCCAGGCAGATCGCGAACACCGGAACGTCGCTCGCGTAGATCTCTTTTAATTCCTGTATTACATGGAAATTATCCTTCGGATCACCCGGTCCGTTGGAGATCATGATGCCGTCCGGACGGTAAGCGAGGATCTCTTTCGCACTCGCCGTCGCCGGAAAATTCTTCACCGTGATCCCGCGCGCCCGCAGACTCCGCAGGATATTTTCCTTTTCACCCATATCATAAAGCGCCACCCGTTTTCCGATCGACGGAGCTGTCGGCGCGTATTCTTCTGCTTCCTTCGCGGTGGTCATCCGGACGCCGTCCGTGACCTTATATCCGCGGATCTTCATCAGAAGCTTCGGAAGATCTTCCTGAAGGTACTCCTTCGTGGTGATCATGCCGTTCATGGTACCGGCCGTCCGCAGATGCTTCGTCAGCGCCCGCGTGTCGATGCCGCTGATCGCGGGTATGTGGTATTTCTTCAGGAGATTGGGCAATGTATTCTCCGAGCGGAAGTTACTCGGGATATCGGAAATATTGCGGGCGATCATCGCCTTCGGCCAGATGTTTTTCGACTCCATGTCATCGAAACATATGCCGTAATTTCCGATCAGCGGATAGGTAAACACGACCGCCTGTCCGCAGTATGACGGGTCTGTTAATATCTCCAGATACCCGGTCATCGAGGTGTTGAACACGATCTCCGCGATCACCTCCGCAGGAGCTCCCACGCTCGTTCCGCAATATGTCGTTCCGTCCTCTAAGATCAGATATGCCTTCACGCCGATACCTCCCTTGTTTCAAAGCGGTTTTTCTCATAATGCTCCGGCACCGCCGTCGGATATTTTCCGTCGAAGCAAGCGGTGCAAACGCCGACCTGTTCCTCGGGAACCTGCATCAGCCGCGCCAGGATATCCCGGGCCGCGTCGACCTTCAGAAATGCCAGACTGTCCGCCCCGATGAAATCACTGATCTCGGGGATCGACATCCTGCACGCGATCAGATGCTCCCGCGAATCGATGTCCGTCCCGTAGTAACACGGGTTCATGAACGGGGGCGATGAGATCCGCATATGTACCTCTTTCGCGCCGGCGTCCTTAAGCAGTTTGACGATCTGCGCGCTCGTGGTACCGCGGACGATCGAGTCATCGATCAGTACGACCCTCTTTCCTTTTACGACAGGCTCCACACACGAGAGCTTCATGTGCACCATATCCGCCCGTTCTTCCTGCGACGGAGCTATGAAGCTCCGGCCAATGTATTTGTTTTTGATCAGACCGATCTCGTATTGCAGACCGGACTCTTCCGAGTATCCCAGCGCTGCGGAAAGCCCCGAGTCGGGCACTCCGATGACGATGTCCGCGTCGACCTTCTCGCTTCTCGCCAGACTCTTTCCCGCTTCCACGCGGAAATCATTGGCAAATACACCATCGATCTTCGAGTCGGGCCGTGCGAAATAAATATGTTCAAAGATGCATAAACTGCGTTTTTCGGTATCACAGTGATCGGTAATGCTCCTTACCTGTCCCGCTTCCACCACCACGATCTCACCGGGCCGGATGTCACGCTCAAACTGTGCGCCGACCGCAGCGAGCGCCGAGGTTTCCGAAGCGAACACGATGGCGCCGGTCTCCCGGATCCTGCCCATGCACAACGGCTTAAAACCGTGCGGGTCGCGCACCGCGATCAGCTTCGCCGGAGACATCAGAACCAGCGAATACGCGCCGTCCAGGATGCCCATGGCCTTTTCGACCGCCGCCTCGATGGACGGGGTCACGAGGCGCTGCCGCGTGATGATGTAAGAGATCACCTCGGTATCACTGGTCGTATGGAAGATACATCCCTGCTCCTCCAGCTCCCGCCGAAGTGCGGATGAATTTACCAGGTTTCCGTTGTGCGTGATCGCAAGCTGTCCCTTGATATGCTTTACCAGCATGGGTTGTGCATTTTCCTTCGTGGAAAAACCGCTCGTCGAATACCGCACATGGCCCACGGCCATATTGCCCGGGCCCAGACGCGAAAGACGCTCCCGTGTAAATACCTCACTCACCAGACCGAGATCTTTATCACACGTGATCACGCGTCCGCGGTTCACCGCGATGCCTGCTGCCTCCTCGCCGCGATGCTGCAGGGCCACCAGACCGTGATACACGATCTGCGCTACCTGCCCTTCCTCGGGCTGCCAGATGCCGAACACACCGCATTCTTCGTTCACATTACCTCTCATACGACCACCTCGTTACAGGTCCGCTTAAGACCCATAATTCGTAAAAATGTATACCCCCGGGGATCACAGATTGCTGTATCCCATCAAATATTTATCAACTTCCTGCGCGCAGGCACGTCCCTCGGCTACGCCCCAGACGACCAGAGACTGGCCGCGGTGCATGTCGCCCGCGGTAAACACCTTCGCGACATCGGTCGCGTACGAGCCCTCCGCCGTAGCAACGCTTCCTCTCGGACCTACGCTTACGGAAAATGCCTCCGGCACGTAGCGCTCGCATCCCACGAAGCCGGCCGCGATCAGCAGAAGCTCGCAGGGGATCGTCTCCTCGCTGCCTTCGATGATCTCCGGCTTCCGATCCACAAAACGCACCTTCGCGATGACCAGTTCCTTCAGATTGCCTTTCTCGTCGCAGATCGCTTCCTTCACCGTCGTCTCATAGCGGCGCGGATCCTTTCCGAAGCAGTCAATGGCTTCCTGATGGCCGTAGTCGGTCTTTTCGACCTTGGGCCATTCGGGCCAGGGATTGTTTTCTGCCCGCTCCTTCGGCGGCTGCGCCATCATCTCCAGCGCCGTCACCGACTTGCAGCCGTGGCGGATCACCGT
>DBXX01000044.1:32377-34105 GCA_002309675.1 Lachnospiraceae bacterium UBA1201 | reverse complement strand
AAAATCTTCCTTTTGCGCGTAGAGAGCACTCACCCGTTGCACCTATCCTACGCGCAGTTCTGCGAAAATCTTCTTTTTGCGCGTATGGGTTTCCCCACCCAGACAGCAAAAGAGACAGGCGACGCAGAACCGTCTCCTGTCTCCGAGCTTCAGCCACCGAGCTTCATGACTTCGATCAGAAGCAGCCAACTCATTCCATAGTAAGTTACCACGGCCACAAGGTCGTTGATCGTCGTGATCAGCGGACCGGACGCCACGGCGGGGTCGATCTTGATCTTCTTGAAAAACAGCGGGATCACGGTTCCGACGATGCTTGCGATCACCATGGCAACGATGATCGAAATGCCGATGCATGCGGATACCGAATAAGCAAATGTCAGCGACTTGCTCTTAAACAACATGATATACAGCCCCAGCAGCGCAAAGGATATGCCGCCCAGGATCGCGCCGTTGCACAGGCCGATTCGCATCTCTTTGAAGACCAGCCCGACTTTCTGGCGCCGCGTCAGGTTTTCATCCATCAGCACACGGATCGTGACCGCCAGCGACTGCGTGCCGCCGTTACCGGCCATATCCAGGATCAGCGACTGGAACGCGATGATCAGCGTCAGTTGCGAAACCACCTTCTCAAATGCGCCGACCACGCTCGACACCAGCATGCCCAGGCCCAACAGGACCAGCAGCCACGGCAGTCGCTTGCGCATACTCTGCGTCAGCGGCTCCGCCAGATCTTCCTCTGCGGTCAAACCTGCCAGTCGTGCGTAATCTTCGCCCATCTCGTCATCGACCACTTCGATGATGTTCTGCGCGGTGATGACACCCTGGATGTGGTTCATATTATTCAGGACCGGAATGTATGCCTCCGAATAGTCCTTCAGTCGTTCGATACAACTGTCGATATCTTCATGGCCGTACACGTACGGGAAGGACGTCACGACCAGGTTCTCCAGCGGTGTGGACTGGCGGGCAATGATGAGCTCCTTCAGGTCGATCGCCCCGTAATATTCGCCCTTTTCATCCTCGACGAAGATCGTGGCAATGTTGTCGTTCTCCGCCGCCTGTTCGATCAGGCTCGACATGGCCTGCTTCACGGTCAGGTTCTCACGGATCACGATGAAATTCGCAGTCATCCTGCTACCGATCTCGTCCTCGTCGTAAGCCGCGATCATTTCTACCTCGCGCCGCGCCTCCGGCTCCATGCTCGAAATGATCAGCGTCCGGCGCTCCTTTTCGATGCCCTTCAGCAGCTGCGCCGCGGTATCGGTCTCGAGGTTGCTGACGATGTCCGCCGCCTTCTTGATGTCCATCTCATCGAGGAAACGCTTCGTGTCCTCATCTTCCGTGTATTCAAAAACAGCGGATAAAACTTCGGTGCCCAGCACCCGATAAAGTTTTACCCGCTCGGAAGATGACAGTTTAGGGAGAACCTCGGCAATATCATTCTCATGATAATCACCCAGCTTCTCTTGCATCACCTTCGGGGAGGACTGACTTCGGACGATCGCCATAATCTCGCCTTCATAGTCCGGTCGCTTCGCAACCTCTGTTTCCATAAGCTCAAGTTCTTCGCTCATTTCGTCAGTACCTCCTTCTCGTGATATTTATAATTGTTTCTAAATAATTTGCCTCGCCGGGCAGATTCGTTGCAGATCATGCTCATTGCAGGTTTTGCTTACAGAACCAGCAATATCTGTTCATGATGCTACGGATTTCTCCGCGCTTCGCGCT
>DBXX01000044.1:23131-32358 GCA_002309675.1 Lachnospiraceae bacterium UBA1201 | reverse complement strand
CATTCGCCATCCTCCTCGCTTCCCTTTGGGAACCGGGATGGCTCATGTCCGTTCGGTTCTCAAGGTCCGCTCTGGACATGCCAGCATGTCCCCGCGGGACTTTTCGAACCTAGGTTACGCGAATACTACGGATTTCTCCGCGCTTCGCGCTCCCGAAATCCTACGGCCATTCGCCATCCTCCTCGCTTCCCTTCGGGAACCGGGATGGCTCATGTCCGTTCGGTTCTCAAGGTCCGCTCTGGACATGCCAGCATGTCCCCGCGGGACTTTTCGAACCTAGTATTCGCTCAATATCCTCGCATCTTTATCTCCGGGCCGCCTTTGCCTTCGATGTAGGCGCGTGTGATGGTCACGGCTCCGATGTTCGGATCCTTCGGGATCTCATACATGATGTCGAGCATGAAGTCCTCGATGATGGCGCGCAGCGCACGCGCTCCGGTATTCTTCTTAAGCGCACGCTCCGCGATGAGTTCCAAAGCATCATCGGAGAACTGAAGGTTCACGCTGTCCAGTTCAAAGAGGCGCTGATACTGCTTCAGGATCGCATTCTTCGGCTCCTTCAAAATGGTGATCAACGCTTCCTTCGACAATCCGTCAAGCGTAAATACAACGGGCAATCTACCCAAAAACTCGGGGATCATACCAAACTCCCGAAGGTCTTCATTTTCCACGTGGCTCATCAGGTGCGGATCGTTGTCGTAGCGGTCCTTCAGGTCGCCCTGGAAGCCCATGGTCGAATTGTGCAGCAGGCGGCTCTTGATGATCTCTTCCAGATCGGGAAATGCGCCACCGCAGATAAACAGGATGTTCGACGTGTCCATCGTGGTCAGCGGTACCATGGCGTTCTTACTCATGGCGCCGACCGGCACCTCCACCGTCGCTCCTTCGAGCAGTTTCAGCAGGCCTTGCTGAACGGCCTCGCCGCTGACATCCCGGCTGTTGGTATTCTTCTTTTTGGCGATCTTATCGATCTCGTCGATGAACACGATGCCGTGCTCTGCCTTCTCGACATCGCCGTCGGCGGCCGCGAGGAGCTTACTGAGTACGGACTCGATGTCGTCGCCGATGTAGCCTGCCTCCGTCAGGGAGGTCGCGTCCGCGATCGCGAGCGGCACGCGAAGCAGTTTGGCGAGTGTCTTCACCAGGTAGGTCTTTCCGGAACCGGTCGGTCCGATCATCAGCATGTTCGACTTCTGGATCTCGATGTCGCCCTGTTCTTCGGAAAGCACGCGTTTGTAATGGTTGTAAACGGCTACGGAGATGACCTTCTTCGCGTGCTCCTGACCGATCACGTATTCGTCCAGTTTCTCCTTGATCTTATGAGGCGGCGGCACGTTCTTGATGGTCAGGGGCGGCGCTTCCTCCTCCGTTTTTTCCTTCTTCTTTTTCTTCTTCGGCTTCAGCTTCCCGATCTCCTCGGGCTCACTGACACCGCCGATCTCATTCATGAAATCGGTAAAACTGCTGTACTGCGAACCGAAAACTACATTGGGCGGAAAACCGATCTTCGTGAAGTCATTGTCCTTCATCAGATCCATGGTCTTCTGCATGCAGTCGCGGCAAATGGAGAACCCTCCCGGGATCTCGATCAGGGGCCCCGTCTGATCCTCCGTTCTGCGGCAGGAGAAACAGTAACGGAGTTTCCCGTCGTTATTCTCCTTCTTCTCCTTTTTTTCTTCCGAACCCTGCTCGGAATCCTTTATCTTATCAGCCATAAAATAATCCTTTCAATTACGCACACATTCTCATCCTTTCCCACCTTTCGATTATATCCTATTTTCTTCGCTTTTTCAATCCCGCTTTGACATTTTCCACAAAGAGTGCTATGATTATTTAAAGTTTTACTTGATTAATCACTTAATTACGAAAGGATGGGCCTATGGAACATTTTACCGCAGACAGTTTAGGACCGCTTCACGAACATGAACACGCGGCCGAAACGAAGGAACTATTGGAGCATCGTCCATCGGAGATGGCCTTTATCGAGGCGGCCGACACCTTCGGCCAGCTTTGCGACAGCACGCGTCTGAAGATCCTGTGGCTGCTGGCCCACAGCGAAGAATGCGTTTCCAATATCGCTGTCTTCATCGACATGAGTGCGCCGGCCGTTTCACACCACCTGCGCTCCCTGCGCCAGACCGGGCTGATCACGAACCGCCGCGCCGGTAAAGAGATCTACTACCGCCTGGCGGATACACCGAAGGCGCTCCTGCTTCATAAAATGATCGACGCTATGTTCGGCATCACCCACGGAGCGGACTATTACAAAGCATAAATCCTATCGATGCATGCAAATACTTGAGTAAAAAATGAGGGCATTGCTTTTTTGCAATGTCCTCAACTGTTTCTATGTTCTATGCGTATTTCTTTTCTCAGATCCATGCACATCTAACGATGTCACTCCGAAAGATCAAGGCTTGATCTGATCTCCGTATTTCTCTAAAATCTCGTAGTAGATCGGCAATTTAAAATCGTTATCATAAGATCTCCAGTACGCTGCCACTTCCTCCGTCGGAAGGGTCATCTTTGTTTCGAGCAGCTTAACCAATTTCGGATCGGCTAACGGCCAGCAGCCATTTTGGTCACCGAAGATCTGATATGCATCCAGTGAGGCTCCGTATTTTACAAAGAACAACCAGGTGTCGCCGACTTTCAACGGTTTCATGTTGGACATGGTGTATACCCGTTCGACCCCATCCTCAGACTTGGATAACCACCACATCTGATGCACGCGGATCTCCGATTCATTGTTTTCCAGTGCGCCATTCAGGACTTTTTTTACTTTCACCTTATAATAGGTCCGATGATCTTCCCCGGCTTTCGTCGAATCGGGTTCTTCTCTCTCCACGACCTTACCTATGATCAAAGCCTGCGAGTCCTGTTCCAGGAAGCCTAGCGACGGCGGAATGATCCAATTCGCTTCCGTCCTTACAACTTCGAGGTTCGATAGATCATCATTTTTATCCGCCTTTTTGCACCCGGAAATCGCGCACAAGGAGACCAACATCGATACCAACAAAAATACACGCAATGTGATTCGTTCTTTTTTCATGCGAATTCCCCGCTTTCTCTGCGATTCACCCTGTCATGGGTCTGAATTTTTCTCTGCTGCAAACCAATTTGTCACAAAGCTGTCCTTACATTTAATATATCACAAAAAACGCGGTTGTCAACAGTAATAGAAAATTATTTTCAGATCAATCCCATACTCTTCAGAATGAAGACCCAGAGCGTCAGGGAAAATGACGAGAGCAGCGTGGTCAGGGCAATGCTTCCCGAGGAAACGACGCCCTCGTGGCCCATGTTTTTCGCCATAATGTAGCTGGTTGCGGTCGTCGGACTGCCCAGCATGATGAGCAGGGCGACCAGTTTCGAGTCGCGGAAACCAAACCAGACGGCAACGGGGATGAAGATGCCGACCAGAACGAACAGTTTGATAAACGATGCCAGCAGCGTCGGACGGATCCGGCGAATGGCCGCCGTTCCCTTGAAGGAAGCGCCAATGGACAGAAGTGCTAACGGGGCGGTCAGGTTTCCCAAGTTCCCGAGCGTCTTTTCCGCGATCACGGGCAGGTCGAACGGAACCAGATGGTAGAGCATACCCAGGACGATACCGTGGATGATCGGGTTCTTCGCGATCCCGATCAGAGCTTTCGTAAACTCCCGACTTGCCGACGCGGAAGTGCTCGCCCCCTCCCCGGCACCTGCTTTCGGCGCGGTAAATGTCAGGATGATGACCGCGAACATGTTAAACAGCGGCACGCTGCCGACGATCATGAGCGGCGCCATGCCGGTGTCGCCGTACATATTGATGATGTAGGTCGTGCCCAGGATGGCCGCGCTGCTGCGGTAGCTGGCCTGCACGAATTCGCCGATGATGGTCTTATCCTTCATGAAGGCGGCCGCCAGAATCCACAGGAGCAGAATGGCCGCGATCGTGGCGCCGGCGCAGAACAGAACATACGACCCGTCGAATTCCTTCGACAGATCGATCTTAGAAATATCTAAAAACAGCATGCAGGGAAGGGCCAGGTGGAACACCACCCAATCCGCTGTCTTGCAGAATTCCTTCGTCAAGATGCGGGCCCTTCCCAGCATATATCCGATGACCATGATCAGAAATACCGGCATGGTCGTATTTAAACTGAATAATAAGTCGGAACCCATGTCACTCTCCCGTTTCTTTGGGCTTCTTCAGCGCGCGCATGGAGTTCAGCACGGCCAGGACCATTACGCCGACGTCCGCGAATACCGCGAGCCACATACCGGCCAGTCCCAGCGCTCCGAGCAACAGGCACAGCCCCTTCACGCCCAGAGCAAATATAACATTTTCGCGGACAATGCGCAAGGTCTTTAACGAAATCTTGCGTGCCAGCGCGATCTTCATGGGATCGTCATCCATCAAAACCACGTCCGCTGCCTCGATGGCCGCGTCGCTTCCCATCGCGCCCATGGCGATACCGACATAGGAAAGCGCGAGTACCGGGGCGTCGTTGATGCCATCACCGACGAAGCCTACCGGCGCATCGTTGTCACCGATCAGTTCTTCGACCCGGTGTACCTTATCCTCGGGCAGCAGCTCCGCATAGTATTCGAGTCCGCCCAGGCGCTCCGAAACGGCCTGCGCCGCCTTCTGTCCGTCACCGGTCAGCATGATCATGCGGCTTATGCCGGCCTCCCGCAGCGTCTGAAGCGCCGCCGGCGTGGTCTCCTTCAGTGGATCCTCGATGCAGATCGCACCCAGGTACGCGCCGTCCTTTGCGACATAGACCACAGTCTGCGCACCGACTTCATCGGCAGGCATTTCCGTAAAGCCGGTGATGCCCTGCTCCTGCATCAGGCGGGCATTGCCCACAGCGACCTTCGTGCCGTCCGCCAGCGTACCGTGGAGGCCGAAACCGCCGCGCTCCGTGATGTTCGCCTCCACAGCGGAAACGTCGGTCTCACAGGCGTTTTTGATGCAGATCGCGATCGGGTGGTTGGAGTCTTTCTCTGCGCAGGCTGCGTAGTATAACACCTGCTGCTTATCACCTGACACCGCACGCACCTCGCGTACCGCGAACTGACCGCGTGTCAGGGTGCCGGTCTTATCCATGACCAGCGTGGTGAGCGCCGCCAGGCGCTCGAGATAGTCGGAACCCTTTACCAGAATGCCGCAGCGCGAAGCACAGCCGATTCCGCCGAAGAAACCGAGCGGGATCGAGATGACCAGTGCGCACGGGCAGCTGATAACGAGAAATGTCAGGCCGCGGCTGATCCATTGCCCCCAGAGGGCTTCATGGCCCATCAGGAGGGAAATGACCGGCGGCAGGAATGCCAGAACCAGCGCCGCCAGGCAGACCGCCGGTGTATAAACTTGCGCGAAACGGGTGATAAACCGCTCCGACTTTGATTTCTTCGTACCGGAATGCTCCACGAGCTCCAAGATCTTCGAAACCGTGGAGGCGCCGAAATCCTTCGTCGTACGGATCCTAAGCGTTCCGGTCAGGTTCACGCAGCCGCTGAAGATCTCGTCACCGCCCTGCACGTCGCGGGGCATGCTTTCACCGGTCAGGGCTGCCGTATTCAGCGACGAAGTACCGCTCTCGATGATGCCATCGATGGGCACCTTCTCGCCGGGACGCACTACCACGATGCTGCCGACCGGCACTTCGGAGGGATCCACCTCGGAGATGGTTCCGTCCTCTGACTCGAGGTTCGCGATGTCCGGGCGAATGTCCATGAGATCCGCGATGCTCTTGCGGCTCTTCGCGGTCGCCAGCTGCTGGAACAGCTCACCGATCTGGTAGAACAAAAGCACGGCGACTGCCTCAACGAAGTCTCCCAGAGCGAACGCACCGATCGTCGCCACAGTCATCAGGAAGTTTTCATCCAGGACCTGTCCGTGCAGGATGCCCAGTACGGCCTTCCGTAGCACATCGTAGCCGATGATCAGGTACGGGACCAGGCAGAACGCGGCAAACAGCCACGTATTCTCCATCCAGCCTGAAATGCTTTCCGGTCCGTGCTCGCAGATCATCAGAATCGCGAACAAAATACCCGCAACGATGATGCGGTATAATAACTTCTTTTGCTTACGTTTCATGAGTTACCTCGGAATATTAAAATTCGATCTCGCAGTCCGGCTCCACCTTGCGGCAAGCCTTCAGTACCTTCGGCATGATCTTTTCGGGCTCTGCGTTCTCATCAAACTCTACGTGCATCTTCTGCGTTACAAACGAAACGGTAGCATCCAGAATGCCTTCGACCTTCTTCGCCGCCTGCTCCATCTTCAGTGCGCACGCTGCGCAGTCCACTTCGATCTTGTAAATCTTTTTCATATCTCTATCCTCCGTAAAGCGGTAAAACGATGTTTTAACAGTTAAACGTTTGTTTAACTATCGACAGTATAGCACACCACATCTGCCCTGTCAACACATTTTCCGAAGAAAATCAAAAAAATCGGGCAGGAGCGGATCCTGCCCGGTCTCAATAATATATAACCTTTGAAAGAAAATCCTTCAGACGTTGATTCTTCGGGTTCATAAAGAACTGGTCCGGGGTGTTCTCCTCCAGAATGTTGCCGTCCGCCATGAACATGACTCTCGACGCGACCTCGCGGGCGAAACCCATCTCATGCGTGACGACCACCATGGTCATACCGTCGCGAGCCAGCTGCTTCATCAGCTCCAGGACCTCCCCGACCATCTCAGGATCCAGCGCGGATGTCGGCTCATCAAACAACATGACTTCCGGGTTCATGGCCAGCGACCGCGCAATTGCGACACGCTGCTTCTGTCCGCCGGACAGCTGCTTCGGATAGTCGTTCGCCTTATCCGGCAGGCCGACCCGAGTTAACAGTTCGTCGGCTTTCGCACTCGCCTCTTCCTTCGTCATGAGTCCGAGCATGACCGGCGCCAGCGTGATGTTCTTTTTTACGGTCAGATGCGGAAACAGGTTAAAATGCTGGAACACCATCCCCATCCTCTGTCTTACCATGTTGATCTCTTTACTGTTTAAGTGCGTGATATCCTTACCGTCGAATGTGATGGTTCCCGCAGTGGGGATCTCCATCAGGTTCAGGCAGCGGATGAAGGTCGATTTTCCGGAGCCGGACGGCCCGATGATAACGATCTTCTCACCCTTCTCGATGTGCGTATCTATCCCTTTGAGGATCTCCTGATCCCCAAAGGTTTTTCTCAGGCCTTTAACGTCGATCATTTGCCGCCAGCCTCCTTTCGAGTTTTCCTGTCATATGCGTCAGGAACAGTACGATTACCAGGTAAATGAGTGCCACCGAGATCAGCGGAAGGAACGGCGAGAACGTCTGGGAACGTATGATATCTCCACCCTTCGTGAGGTCCGCGATCGCGATGTAACCGGCGACGGAAGTCTCCTTCAAAAGGACGATGGCTTCATTGGCCAATGCGGGCAGAACGGTCTTTAACGCCTGCGGCATAATGATGTGCTGCATGGTCTGCCGGTAGTTGAGGCCCAGGCTGCGCCCTGCCTCGAACTGCCCGTTATCGATGGACATAATGCCGCCGCGGACGATCTCCGCAACATAGGCACCGGAATTGATGCCGAATGCCAGAATCGCCACCAGGACCTTTGAGATGTCCACGCTTCCGAAGATGACGAAATACGTGATCAAAAGCTGCACGACCACGGGCGTTCCGCGGATCACGGCCAGATAGATCTTACAGATCACATTGAGGATCTTCAGTTTTCCGGTCTTTAAGTACGTGGAGCGGATGATGGCGACCAGAAAGCCGAGCGCCAGTCCGATCAGCACGGCAAAAAACGTGATCAGGAGCGTGGTAAGTAAACCGTCAAACAGATACTTCCAACGGTCTTCATCGATAAAGTTTTGTCGAATACTTTCCATTAAGTCCACGAAGCATTACCTCCGGAAATTATTATTTTCTGACCATAACGACCAGATGCGTCACCGTATAGGAGTCGGAAAAACGCACGTTCTCCTGACGGGCGGGGGTTACCGACATGCCGGCTACGCCTACCGTGGCCTTTCCGGACTGAACGGCTGCAATGATGGAATCAAACGCCATATCCTCGATCTTAAGCTCATATCCGAGCTTATCACATACCGCGTTCATCATGTCTACGTCGATGCCGACGATCTTTCCGCCTTCCATGTACTCATACGGAGGGAACTCGGAGTTGGTCGCCATGATCAGTGTACCCTTGCTTCTGTCCGCGTTCTCATCCTTCGTATATGCCTTGCGATCAGAGCCTTCGCTCTTATCGCCGTCATAGTAATCCTTGATCTTCTTCAGCGTACCGTCAGCCTTCAGCTCCGCCAGGGCCTTGTTGATATCTGTCTGAAGGGCTGTGTTATCCAAATGCATGGCGATCGCGTATTCCTCGTCTGCATAGCCTTCGCTCAGAAGCGTTACATCGTCGTTCTTGCCGACAAAGACTTTCGCCGTGTCACTGTCAATGATAATGGCGTCGATCTTGCCCTGCTTCAGAGCCTGTACGGCGTCCGCATATTTATTATACTTTTCTACTTTAGCATCTTCGACATCTCCGGCCAATGCATCTCCGGTCGTACCGATCTGCACACCGATCTTCTTACCTTTCAGATCGTCGATGGAGTGTACGGTATTCTCCTTCTTCGAGCCTCCGCACGCGGTAAGTGCGAATGCAAACAGCACTGTGAGTACTAAATAACTTACGAATCTTTTCATCTCTCTACCTCTCTTTTCTAACCTGTAAATGGACTGATCCATATAACTTATTATATAGTTGATTTGACGGGAAAAGTCAAGCCCGGGAATCGATCAGGGAACAGCCGTAGCGCGGCTGTTCCCCGGTCGTGCCCAAAAGGCTTATCTTTTATTTTTTCTTCGGATTCTCGATCACGATCTGTCCGTCCTTCATTTGGATGCGAACCTTGTTGTCAGTCAGGTTCATCTCGTCCAGCAACTCTCTCGGGATCTGCAGACGGCCCGCGCGGTCCAGGACCGCGAACTCCTCCTGCTCCCAGTCGGCGATCGCTGCATTTTCCTCGGCGTTGATGTCGCGGATGATACGCTCACTGCTCGTCTTACCGTCGCGGATCGAAACGACACGGTGTACGGATTTGGACAATGTAACGTCATGCGTAACGATGACGATGGTCAGCCCCATCTCACGATTGAGTTTTTTAAACATCTCCAGAATGTAGTCCGCCGTCGCACGGTCGACCGAACCTGTCGGCTCATCCGCCAGTAACAGCTTCGGCT
>DBXX01000044.1:11629-23063 GCA_002309675.1 Lachnospiraceae bacterium UBA1201 | reverse complement strand
ATGCCGACCATTTCCAGCAGTTCCAGCGCACGCTCACGCTTCTTTTTAGTGCCGGAGAACGTCATGGGCATCATGACATTTTCCACGGCCGAAAGATACGGCAGGAGGTTTCTGGCGTTGTTCTGCCAAACGAAACCGACGGTATTCTTCTTATAATCCACGAGTTCGCGGTCCGTCATCGTAAACAAGTTCTTACCGTCTACGAAGAGTTTACCAGCACTCGGGCGGTCCAGACCGCCGATCATATTGAGGAATGTGGACTTACCGCTACCGCTGTTACCGATGATAGCCATCAGTTCGCCGGCTTCCACCGTAAGTTCCAGACCCTGCAGTGCCAGGACTTCGATGTCCTGTGTCTTATAGATCTTAACGAGGTTATCCGCGATGATCATAGGCTCAGCCATTTCCAACCACCTCCCCGTCTTCCATTACATAGGTCCGGTCTGCCGCGTCCATCAGGCTGATATCATGAGTCGTCATAACGATGGTGATATCCTCCTCTTCCACGAGATCCTTAAAGATCTTCATGACGTGACGCGCAGTCCCGCTGTCGAGCTCTGCCGTCGGCTCATCCGCAAAAATCAGTTTCGGACGATGTGCCACCGCGCGCGCGATCGCGACACGCTGCTGCTCACCGCCGGACAGCTCCTGCGGCATGTGGTGCATACGCGCACCCAGGCCGACCAGGCGCAGTGCCTTCTCTACGCGCTCCTTGCGGTCGCCTTCATAACCCGCCAGACGCAGGGAGAACTCAACATTCTCGTAGGCCGTCATGATCGGGATCAGGGATACCGACTGGAAAATGATGCCGATATCCTTACGACGCAGTGCCTCACGCGCGCCCTCGCTCATCTTCGTGATGTCCTGATCCTTGAAGAAGACATTGCCCTCCGTCGGATAGTCGAGCGCGCTCAAAATATTGATCAGCGTTGTCTTACCCGAACCGGAACGGCCGCGCAGCAACGTGATGCTTTTCTTCGGGATCTCCACGGAGATCCCCTTAAGTACCTGAATCTTACCACCGCCTGCCAGAGGGAAGGAACGGGTGATATTATTAGCACGCATGATCAATTCTTTATATGCCATACTCTACCTCCTTAATCCTCACCCAGCTTCAATGCGTTGGTGATCTTCATAGACAGTACGATCCTCGACAGGATGATCATACATACGACAAATACGATACCGATGATGGCGAACAGACGCACCATATCGGAAGTTTGCGTGATCAGTTCCAGCGGCAGTGACTGGTGGTCTGCCGAGTATGCGATCTGGATCAGCGGAACGAAGTTCCTCGAGGCGATCACGCCGATCAGCGCTCCCAGGCCGATCGAGAGCAAACTGCTGAAGATCTGCTCATTGACCAGCATATGCAGGATGGCGCCCTTACTCATACCCATAGCGCGGAATACGCCGAACAGAAGTTCGCGGGAACGAATGGACAGGATCCAATAGATCAAGAAACCGGCGCCGCAAAGCACCAGGATGACGATGAAACTCATGGTCAGGATACCGTTGGTTCCCTGGAAGAGCGTCTGGTTGCGGATCTTTCGGATACTCTCGAAACGATCCTCAAACTTCTCCACGTCGATACTGTTCTCTTCGATGAAGTTGTAGACGCCGTCAGCGCTTCCGTTCATCTTAAACCATACTTCGTACGGACGTGTCTGCCAGGTGAACTGCGCCGTCGAAAGGTTTGCTACGACCAGGTACTTTGTGACAGGAAGGACGGAGTCATCCGCCTGTTTTTCCATGACGGTGGCACTGTATGTCGGCCAATAATCGAAGAAACCATAGATCGTAGCCGTGAAGTCCACTCCGTCGAGACTTAAGGTGACCTTATCTCCGATCTCATAGCCGTAGGACGAACGGAAATTCTCCGAAAGCAGAACTGCATTTGCATCGGAGGCCAATGCATTCAAATAGTTATAAAAATGCGTCGGAAGCAAACCGTCCTTCATGGTTACGGTCTCACCGAATCTCTTGGGTTCGATACCCATAAAATCGGCACTATGAAGCTTATCTACACTGATCTTATCACGCTGTACGAGCGTCATGGATTCCCTGCCCTGGATCTGATCGAACCGGGCCACGCTCGGCTCATCCGTATTATTCTTCCAACGTTCTTTCAGAAGAACATCCGGACCGATCTGGTAGACGGTATTATTTTCCGCGTTCGAAAGGATGGTACGAGCTACCGTCGCGTTGAAAATACCCAGAGATACCGTCAGGATCAGGAAGCACATGATGAAGTACTGTTTGGAACTGGTGCGGATGGTCTGGAGCAGAGAAGCATAGGTCTGCGGCGACCATACCTTCTTACCGATCTTAAACAGCAACTTTACGATGAGCGGCTGGATGCGAAGCGCTACCAGTCCGGCACCCAGGATAAAGATGGACGAACTGAAGTACAGCATCGGATCGAGCGAGCCGCCGTTGAGCACCTTCGTAACCAGAGTGTCTTTCTGGTTGGTAAAGTTATACAAACCGTAAATGCCTACACCCAGAAGCAGGAAATCAAGATAGAATCTCTGCCAGAACTGCTTCCTCACACGGGCGCGGTTGCGCTTTAAAGATACGATGGATACGCGGCTGTAAGAGATGACCGGAAGCACAGTTACCAGCACAGAGAGCAGGCTGGCTACGCCCACATAGAGGAAGACCTCTTTCGTAAACTCGACGCCCAGAGAACGACGGGAAACGAACTCCAAAAAGGCAACGGAAGAACCGAGTGCCTTACACATATAACGTCCCAGGAAGAGACCGATCACTCCGGAAACCACAGCGATAAACAGCGACTGCATCAGGTACAGCAAAAAGATCTGGAACCCGCCTGCACCACGGCTCTTAAACATGGAGATCTCATTCTGCTCCAGGGAAAGCATTTGCGACGAGATCATGAACAGGAACGCACACAAAAGAATGAGCACGGGAACCTGAAGGATCATCAAGGTCGCAGATACTTTATTCACTTTTGTTACCAGATCGGAAAGCAATGCCATGTAAGGCGGCTCTTCTACGGTCACGCCTTTTTCCGCGAATCTCTCGATCAACGCCTTTGTTTTCGTGCGCAACTCATCCGCATTGTCCGGGGTGATATAATCCGTATCCAGCATCAAATACCAGTAGCAACGCAAAACGGCTTTGTAGTTCCAGTCGCTCTCATAGAGAGCATTAAACACATCCGTCGAAACGAAGAAATTATCCGTCATGGTATTCGGTGATCTCACCCAATACGCATCCGCTTCTTCGTTGTTTCGGAATACTCCGACGACCTTAACTAAGAGGTTCTCGCCCTCTCCGTCCTTGATATAACGGAATTCCAAAACATCGTCCAGGACCAGATCGTTTTCGATGAACGTACTTTCGCTGACGACCGTCTCGATCATGTGATCGTGGAAGCCGGGCTCATACATTCGTCCGTAAATGATCTCGATATGATCGGTGAAATCCGTCATATCCGACAGACTGAAATTAACAGAGGCGGGGGATGTGCTGCGAGGCTTTACCCACACGGCCGTCTGCTGCAACTGATAGCGAAAGAAAATGTTATGTTCGTAGGGAATGTTTAATTCATCCGACAGGGATGTTACCTGTTTCTGGATCTCCTCAATATTCCCCTGTTCACTCAGCGTCTTTCGTGACATGGAAAATGTCATCAGCGCCGGATGACGGTTTTCCTCTTCGGTGAATTGTAAAAAGTCATCCGCAAACATACGTTTGATGGCCGCCGCCTTATACATGGGATGACTGGCTGCTATAGCGACCAGCAGGATGTTTCCGATGAACAAACTGAAGATCAGCCATTTTTTATGCAGCATTTTCTGAAATAAAAAACGTATCATGGCTCCTCCTATCGTTTGATCACCTTAAGACCTGCCAGCGAGGTATCCAAAACGACATAATTCGTGCCGGCTTCGGTAAGGATCTCTATATTTTTTCTGCTGATTCCATCGTCGGTAAGGATCTCGATATAGTCCGCCCCGTTGAAATGTCTGACCAGATTCTGCGGAATAAGGATAATGTTTTTCAGGGAGATGGTCTCGACGATCACATGGACCGAATCCGGTGTGACCGCCATATCTTCCGGAAAATCAAACCAGATGTATGCGGAATCGGAAGACAGATTCAACGGCAGGACACTGTCCACAGAAAGGACGTGGCCTACGATCTCATGTTTTTCACCGTTCGGCTCACTATAATCACCCAGTACCGTCTGCCCGACCATGAAATCACCGTACTGATCGGCCACCGCGTAGATGTTTGTATGCGGATTTCGGATCCGGGCGATCTCAGACTGGTCATTGATCCGGTAAATACGGTAATCAAACGATACGATTCCCGCCTCCGGCGCATCGATCGTCAGCATCTTACCGTTGTTGTCGAACGCCGCGACTTCTTTTGCAAGCTCGTCGATCTCTTCCTGTGTGTCTTCGACCTGACGGTTGTAAGCCTTCACCTGTTTCTCGTAACTCTTTATCGCTTCGGCGAGCGCTTCGCTTCCTTCCGGAAGCTGCGCCGCAGCCTTCAAAACTTCCGCCAGTCGCTCTTCTTCTTTCTTCTTATACTCCTCAAAGCGCTCGGTCTTTCGGGTCAATTCGATCCGCTTCGTCGCCATGTAGACTTCGTCAAATTCCAGGCGGTACTGATATAATTTCGCACCCTTTTTGACGAGAGTATTATTATTCGAAAGGAAGTTCAGCGGAATAGCTGTTCCGTAGGGAATGTCCGCCACGACCGGTGTCTCTTCGCATTTTGCACTCGCGATAGCGCCAAAACGCTCCGAATAGTTCGTTACCTCGAGTTCGATCGTTTCGTAGGAAGTCTTGCCGACCTTATCCGGCTCGATCTCCTTAAGATAATTGCTTATGTCGACCGTATCCGTCGATTTTTTACATCCGGCCATGCCGAACGTCATGCATATTGCCAACCCGAGCAGGGCGCATCTTCTCTTAATGTTGTGCATAGATGACATCCCCCTCTTCTACTCCGCTTAAGATCTCAACGCGGCAATTATCTCTTAATCCCAATATGACTTCGACCTGCTTACGCGTGCCGTCCTCATATTTATAAACATGATATGCATAGCGCTCAAAGGTAACGACATCGACCGGAAGACTCAGAACGTCCTTCTTAAGCTGTGTCACAAAAATGACTACCGCATAATCTCCGAAATGAACCTTCTGTCCTTCCTTCGGGACCAGACGATACTGGACTCTCTTCGATGCCGTGGAACCCGGTGTCGATTTGACGGACAGTTCCTTTAATCTCTCATCGGACAATTCGATGTATTCCAGCTCCACACGCTCACCATTGATCAGAGCGTAATGCTCGGGCATGCCCTCGAAACGGGCCTGTGTGTAATAGTTCGCCGCAACGTACATCTTCGATTCATCGTAGATCATAAACGCTACGTCGTCCTCACGGAAACGACGGCCGATCAGGTTCATCGGCTGGTTGAGTACGATCCCGGCTACCGGTGAATAGAGCTTACTGGATTTTTTCATTTCTTCCAGTTCCGCCAGTTTCTCGCGGATCTGGGTCTCCTGCTTCTGCTGCTGCTCGAGACGGGACGCCTTATCTACTTCGAAGCGCTCCTGCTCGATCTGCTTTAACTCGAGCTCCGTACGTTTGTAGTTTCTGGCTTCACCGCCGGTTGCGCGGACCTCACGTTTCAGGCGGGCGATATCGCTTTCGATCTGCGCTCCCTGCTTCTCCATCTGCTCATTTTCCTCGGCAAATCGTTCCAGGAGCTCTGCCAGCTGCTCTTCTAACTGAGGAATAGTCTCCTCATACTCAGCCGTCGAGAGTTCTGCGAGAAGCGTTCCTTCTTCGACATACTGGCCCTGTTGAACATAGACTTTCCCAACGGTACCATCCATGGAGAAGAAAACTTCTTCCGCCATGGGTTCCACGCGGGTCATCTCAGTTTTATAAACACGAATATCCGCACGCTCGGCTTTTACCGTAGAAACCTCTTCGTTCTGCGGCTCGAGTAGGGTCGGTATCGCTTCCGTTTCCTTTTGTGTCGAACACCCCGTATATGATGCTGCCATCATAATGGATAGGATCAAAGCACAAGATCTTTTAATTTTCTTTCTCATCTCGTACCTCCTATCTTCCGATCACGACGTCGCCCTGTTCCAGGCCGCTGACGACCTCGATACGCGTCTTCGCTGTTGTGTTTGCAGGACCGCCTTCCAGGCCGACCTGAATTTCCTTCATCGTACGAAAGCCATTGTCATCCAGCACGTAAACATAGGTCGCGTCATCCGTATAACGGATGCTCGATTTCGTCAGGGTGAGGACATTTTCCCGCTTATCCAGTACGAGAAACATACGGGTAGTGGATTTTAATGAAATGATCTGATCCGCATTCGGTTTAAACAGAACCTTGTTGCCCTCGATCGAATAGACCACCGTATCATAGTAGATCGAGGAACTGGACTCCAGAGCCACTTCCTGTCCTACCGTGAAATAGTTCGCAAATTCGGTCTCGACCTCAAACATGCAGACCGAAGTATCCACAACCTGTACGAAGGTCGTGGAATTCTCAACGTATTTTCCGATCGTATCCGAGCGGACCGTCGAGATGATGCCGTCGATCGTCGAATGGATCGTTCCTCTCTCGATCATACCCTGATACTTCTTTTGAGCGATCTCCAGCACCTCGATCCGGTCCTGAATATCCTGAATCTGATTTTTGTATCGCTCCTCTACACCCTGGACCGCCTTTTCATAATCCGTTTTCGAGATCTGCTTATACTTTCTGCGAATCTCGGCCTCACGAAGATCCCACTCCTTCTGACGGTTCATGTTTTCCAGGTTCGAACGGGACGTGCTCAGCTCATCTTCAGTTTTCTCCAGTTCCTCACGAACGGTTTTAACGTAGTCCAGCTCCGCCAGCAGGTCACCCGCCTTCACGTGATCGCCGACGCTCACAAAAACATCGCCGACCACGCCTTGCTCGGCAAATGTCAGCGATGCTCCGCCCAGTTCGGTGAAACTGGGGTACAGAAGCACCTGATCGTAGATACTCTCTCTCTGGACAATGTCCGGCTTGTACTCGAACGGTTCCTGCGTCGCTACCACGGGAGATTTTCGCTCGTCGATCTCCTTCGGAAGCAACGAGCAGCCGGCCAGTACCGAAAGGCTCAGTCCACATGCGATCAGTGAACACGCCTTTGCTCGTTTGTTTTTCATACTTTTCTCCTAATCTTGCCGCCTGTCTCTACACAGGTCCGGCTTATTCATTTAAAAGAAGTTTCATGGACAGATCATAGAGTCCCTGCGCAGGTACATCCGATACAAACGTACCATCCAGGTAGATCGCCCTGAATTCTTCTTTTTCTTTCGTGTTTATCATGCAGATGTGGCTCGCTCCCACGGTGCGAAGCAGGCCTGCATGTTCCAGACAGCGGCGGGTCTGCCGTGCCGTTCCCGCTCCTCCGTCATAGACCGGAACTTCTTCCGGAAGCACGCGCTCCAGCGCGCGACGCAAGAACGGAAAATGCGTACACCCTAAAACGACCGCGCCGATACGCCCGGTCTGTGCCAGATAGGGTGCCAGTTTTTCCTGAAGATATTCGAGAAGTTCCGGACTGTCTAAGTCGCCTCTCTCAACGAATTCCACCAGTTCGATGCTGGGGAGGGAGACGATGTGACCGGAGTTTGCAAAACGCTCGCTTAAGGTTTTGAATTTTTCTTCTCGCAAGGTAAACGGAGTAGCCAGGACTAGGATGTCCCGGTCCGGATGTTCTGTGATTGCAGGCTTGATGGCCGGCTCGATGCCAACGACCACCAGCTCAGGATATCGTTCACGGATCTGCGCGATCGCAGCGCTGGTCGCCGTGTTGCAAGCCACGACCAATGCTTTGATCTTACGTTCCAGCAGGTATTCAGTTATAGCAAAGGACCTCTCTCGAACCTCTTCGAGGCTCTTCGTCCCATAAGGTGCATGCAAGGAGTCGCCGAAATAAATGTAATGCTCGTTCGGCATAAGATTCAATAATTCACGTAAAACGCTTAAGCCCCCCAAACCGGAATCAAAAACTCCGATCGGATTTTGAACGAACTCCCCGCCAACTGGATCGATCATAATCTACCTCTGTTCTCGCCGTTCTTCGGCGAATATTCCATTGTTCATTTTAGCACTTTACCCGATGGTTTGCAATGTATTATCGTGTGAAAAGAGACGCAAAAACTGATGGATTCTATTCTTTTTACAATATCCCCCATCTTGACTTTCTCAGGTTTCTGTGTTAAACATAGGAGGTGCGCGTACGTATTCGGCGCGCGACTCCCTTCAGAAAGGATCATCATGGAACGAAAGATCGTTTTTTTGGATATTGACGGGACCTTAGTCCCGGAACGAAGCGCCTACATTCCCGAAAGCGCCCGTGCGGCCATTGCCCGTGCACAGGAACAGGGACATCTGGTCTTCATCAACACCGGACGCGCCTGGTCGAACATGGACGCATTCCTCTTCGACACTCCGTTTGACGGCTTCATCTGCGGTTGCGGCACCTACATCGTCTACCGCGGCGAGGTCCTACTGCATAAGAAACTGTCCCGGGCGGCCTGCCGAAGCATTTACCGTTCCGCGCTGGACTGCAAAATGGACTTCATGGGCGAGGCGGACCATGGCCTGTACTGCAACCTGTCTACCTATTCGACACAGGTGGCCCGTGATTTCATCGCCGACCTGAAGACGCGCTACGACCTTCACGACGACACACCGGCCTCGCAGATGCGCTTCGACAAATTCATCACCTGGACGGGCATCGGCGGCGACCTGCCGCGTTTCATCCGTGAGACGAGCCCGTATGTGACTTATACCGACCGCGGCGGCATCTTCAGCGAATACGTGCCCTGCGGCTACACGAAGGCCACCGGCATCGACTTCGTTCTGGATAAACTGGGCCTGTCCCGCAACAACACCTACGCCATCGGCGACGGTCCAAACGACCTTCCCATGCTGCGCCACGTCGCCCACCCCATCGTCATGGGCAATTCCTCTCCCGCCTCGATGTTTGACGAGGCAGAGTACGTCACCACCGACATTCTGGAAGACGGCATCGCAAATGCATTCGCAAAGTTTATCTTGAAATAAGGACTCAAGAAATATAGGCCTTCACTATCTATATCAACAAATACACCCGGTGGTTGCACAGATTTTTGAATATTTTAGTGTCGTTTTTTCGTGATTTCATAGTAAAAAGCACCCCCGACGGAGCCTCGATAGGCACCGCCGGGGGTGTTTTTTGTCTATGTGGGCCCGTGCTCTGAGATCACAGGGCGGGCGCGGGTCGGTTTTCTATATCCGGATCGATTAAAATAGATCCATCACTTTCCGAAGACGAGATCCCGTAGTGTCGGGTGGATCTCGCCGTAGCTTACGCCGTGGTTGCGGACGTGCTCGATGTAGATCAGGGCGGTCTTCGACGCGGTGTCCATGGTCACGCAGCTGCCGGCGGCGCCGTCCCAACCGAATACCCCGGCGGGCGATGTCGATCCGATCTTCGCGGGCTCCATCAGCACCTGCATTCCGATGCCGTAGCCATAGCCGACGCGACCCATCGTCATCGCGATATCATGGCGGGAAGTCTCACTGAGCAGGTTCTTTTTGATCTGCTCCACGGTTTCGGGCTTCAGGATGCGTTTGCCATTTGCGGCAACACCGCCGCACGCCAGCATATCGCCCAGACGGGCATAGTCTTCCGCACAGCTGATCAGGCCCGCTCCTCCGCTCTCATAAGCCTCCGACAGCTGGTAGTTGCAGGTCTGCTCCATCGTCACGATCTGCCCGCGCTCGTTGCAGATCCACTGCTGCGCCAGGCGAGGCAGGCCCGCATTGTCCGGCTTCGCGAAGAAAGTATTCGTCATGCCGACCGGTTCCCAGATCGTTTTCTTCAGATATTCACCGAAGGTCATGCCGCTGACCACTTCGATCACGGCCGCCACGACGTCATGACTCAGGCTGTATAAAAAGTGCGAACCCGGCTCGAATTTCAGCGGAGATTCGGGAAATGCATCCACGATCTCACGCGTGGTCGCCTGCATGCCGCGCTCCCTTAACACACGGGCTATGCCCGGGCGGTTCAAATCATAATCGAGTCCCGACTGCATGGACACCAGATGCCACAGCAGCAGCTGCGTCTTCGCGGAAACCGGGCCCTCCGGCGTCTCCACCATCAGGTCCTTATATGCAGGCAGATATTTGCCGACGGGGTCGCTCAGCGAAACCTTTCCCTGCTCCACGAGGGTCATAAACGCCGTCATGGTCTGCACCTTCGTCATGGAAAACATCAGGTAGAGCTGGTCATGCGAGACAGGCTGTGTGCGCGCGGCATCGGCCGTGCCCACCGTGTGACGGTAGACCTGCTTATGGTTTTGCATCACGATACAGTCCGCCGAGGGAACTCCGCCCTCGACGAGACTGTCCAAATATTCGGTCATCTTATTAAAATCGATCTCTTTCATGGTAACCCCCCACTTTCTCATATTTTCGGTTTGTAATTATTCCGGTCAGTCGACCGATCTGCGCTTCATGCGGATCACACTCAGCACAAACAGTGCAACCACCGCGGCCAGCGTGACCGCAAGCGGAACGGCGAAATCGCGTAGCGCGTATTCATAACGGTCTTCAAAGCCCTTTTTCAGCAGAAGTCCCGGTGAAGAAAGCCGTGCGGGGATGACCTTCGCGACCTTCGGGATCATACCGAAGACCATCTCCAGTCCCAGGATCGCGACCATCGACACCAGCACCGCCGAATATTCGCTCCATAAAACGGAGAACAACACCAACAGCGCAAGAATGAACACACTGTACAGATAGAACATGGCCGTCATGTCCCAGATGCGCCCCATCAAGGCCGGCGCGGTGCCCCAGTAAAACTCGGTGTACACCAGCGTAACGCCGAAATACAAGCCGAACCCGACGGTCCAGAGCAGGAGTAGCAGGATCGATTTTCCCCAGAGGACTGTGGTCTTTTTCAGGCCCTTCGTGACCATCGGGGTCAATGTATGCGCCCCGTACTCCTTCGTAAAGATATTTCCGAACATCAGCACGAATACCAAAAGCGGCATCCAGATGTTCTTCACATACTGCTCCCAGGAAGTCAGCGCCGTGACTTCGGGCGGATCATAGATCATGCCCAGTTCCGTCATCTGATCCTGAACCAGTTCGATCAGCTTCGGTGTCAGTTTCGCGACGATGGGGTTCATGAGTCCGAAGCCCAGACATACGATCAAAAAGATGATCATGCGTCCGTTGCGGTAACTGTCGGTAAATTCCTTTCGGATCCAGGCAAACATCACATTATTCATGCTTCGTCACCTCCATAAACAGATCCTCCAGCGAGGTCTCGGCACGCTCCACCTTCACGACCGGAATGCTCTTTTCGGACAGGCCGGCCATGACAGCCAGCATCTT
>DBXX01000044.1:11382-11595 GCA_002309675.1 Lachnospiraceae bacterium UBA1201 | reverse complement strand
CGCGCACAGCGCCTCCGCCCCCTCCGGCGTCACCGTTTCCACAAAGAACTCGCCGCGGGTCTTCAGAGAACGGACCTGATCGACCGTTCCTTCCAACGCGATCACGCCGTCCTTCAAAAACGCGACGTCCGTGCAGATGCGTTCCACATCCGACAGAATGTGCGTGGAAAAAAGCACCGTGGTCTCCTCGCGGACATCCTTGATGATGTCCAG
>DBXX01000044.1:6555-11202 GCA_002309675.1 Lachnospiraceae bacterium UBA1201 | reverse complement strand
CCGCAAAGTGCCAGATACTCCCGCGTATTGTAGAACGAGTAGAACTCCGGCACGTCCGGCAGGTAGCCGATCCCTTTGTTGGTCGTGGTGTCGCCGTAGGCCACGCGCTCACCATCCACCAGGATCGTGCCCGCATCGGCCGCCAGCAGCCCCAGCACCATCTTCATCGTCGTGGTCTTACCCGCGCCGTTCGTCCCGACGAAGCCGTAAATACTCTTCTTCGGGACGTGCAGGTTCAGCCCCTTGATGACTTCTTTATCGCCAAAGCGTTTATAAAGTCCTTCAATCGAAAGCATGTTACTCTTCTTCCTTTCCCAGCACGATGTAAAGGATCGGGCCGACGATCGAGAACAAACAGCTGACCACGATCCAGATCACACGATTTCCCATCTTATAGTGATCATGCTTCAGGATATGCACCAGCGCATACGCCATCAATCCGAATTGGATCAATATCAGCGGGATCAAAAGGGGCAGATAATCCCCGATCTCAAATTCAGCCGCTTTCGCGGTCAATGTCATCCAGTTCATTCCAATCATTCTATGTTACCTCCTGCAATTTCGATAAGGCATCGCGCCTTTCGAGTGCATTGTATGACATCCGCGTCCTGCCTGTACACGAACCGGCAGTTGAAAAACGCGGATTTCTTATGACTCAACCGGCAGTGGAGTCGGGAAATGCCGGCTCTGCCACGGGACTTACATACAGAACCTTACAGTGTCTCCTGAACTTTCTCATACCAGGTTCCGTCTGTGAGCGCGCGCTTCAGGAAGCGGTCCGCCTCGCCGGCCAGTTCTTCCACCAGATCGGTATCGATGTTGTGACCGCACTCCGAGTACATCACCAGTTTACAGTGTGGCAGACAATGCGCGGTGCGCACCATCAATTTCGGCGTGCTGATCGGGTCATCGATACCTCCCAGAATCAGCGTCGGCGTCTGAATGGTCCTAAGCGCCTCGCAGAGGTTCTCTTCGTTTTGCAGTCGCATCAGCGGACGACCGTACTCGATCGCCTTCTCCAGAGGGTGCGGCTCGCGGTTATGGGAGATGTGCTCCTCCCGGATCTCGCGACGCTTTTTGCGCGCCGCATCCGTCTTTATGGGCGGGTCCATGGGCGGCGGCGACGAGATGATGCCCTGCATCAGCATTTGCCGGTAACTCATGGCGCCGGCCGCCAGACTGTGCGGTCCCGGGACCATGGCCACGAACGCCTGCACGCGCTCCGGATGCCGCAGCAACAGGTGCCAGCCCACGCCAGACCCGTGCGACGCGCCCGTGTACACAAACCGGTCAATGCCCAGCGCATCCGCCACGCGGACCACATCGTCCGCGAACACGTCGTACCAGGCATCTTTATAGTCCGTCATCACGTAACTCGACGGATAGAAACCGCGCAAGGTTATGCAGTACACGTGGTAGCCCATCTTCGCCAGTTCCTGCTGCACGCCCTTCGGGTAAAAGCCCACCTGTGCGGACAGTACGACCCGGTCCCCGCTTCCGTATTCCTCGTAATACAGTTCTATCCCCTCTTCAACCTTTACTCTTCCCATAAAACCCTCCTGTTACTTTGCGTTCCCATCGCTTTCCTGCGGTCTCCCGGAAAACTCGTTCTCCAGCCACTTAACGACGGCATCTTCGTCGTTCGTGCCGATCACACCGGTCGCGATATCCTTCAGCGCCTGCACCGCATTGCCCACGGCATACGCTTCGTCCGCCGCCTCAAACAGCGGAATGTCGTTCACCTGATCGCCGAACACGACCAGGCGGTCGGCCCCGAGCATCTCCTTCAGGTGCTTCGCGGCCCGCGCCTTCGACGCGGCCTTCGGCACGATCTCCAGCCACTGTTCGCCCGAATAGATATCCGTCGAATAGTAGCAGCTATACGTGTCCTTATAGTATTCATAGAGCGGCAGCAGTTTCTCCTTACGGTCAATGCACGTAAAGTAGAAAATGTCGCCGTCCCCCAGCGCTTCCACGCTGTCCACCGGCCGCTTGCGCTCGTCGGTCCGGGAAGCGCCGAAATCCATCACCGCCGCATTACTGCGCGTCGTATGGTACGAAAACCGCTCCCTGCCTTCGATAAACGAGTACACGATCGGGTAAATGTCCGCCGCCAGCAGTTTCTCCAGGATCTTCGGCGCATCGGCCCCGAAATCACACTGCGTCAAAAGCTTCCGCGTGCTGTTATCCATGATGCAGACGCCGTTATACAAAATGAGCGGAATGCTTACATTCAGCCCTTCCGTCACCTTCTTCGCGCTGTATATCGATCGCGCCGTCGCATAAGAAAAGAGCATGCCGCCCTGCGCCAGCTCATTGAGCTTACGCGCCGCATACTCCGATATTCTCTCATCACTGTGCAGGAGCGTTCCGTCCAGGTCCGATACGTACAGCGTCCTCTGCTTCTTTTTCATATCCATCCGCCATGCTCCTCCTGCATCCATAAGCTTCTCTTATTATACCCCATAACCGGTGCGCTTTCAACCGAAACAACCCGGGCGGCGGCGCCGTAGTTACAGCGTCTTCTTTCCGGGGCAGCCTTACGCCGCACGATCATCTGCAGCTCGATCAGTGCCCGCCTTATGATCGTGCGTTCGCCCGGCTGCTCCCGGAAAGCCAAAGCGGTTGCGGCGGCGCCGACATCCGGCCGGCGATCCATGTTTGCGGTCACGAGGCGGACATGTGAGCTAGCGTCTGAAAAACCCGCGAATGAAAAGCCGGAGCCGGGGCAAAAACCGAATCTCCGAGATCGGTTTTTGCCGTCGCTGAGGCCGTTTTCGCGTCAGGTGGGAACCTGACGCTGTCAGGAAAACGGCCGTAATCGTAAGGGGTCCCCGAGCTCCGGCTTTGACATGAGCGGCATGTTTTTCAAGCGAAGCGAACCCTCGGCCGCCGACGACCGCAACATGGACCGAAAAAACGGCCGGAAGTCGGCGCCGCATGACGCCCCTGACAATTTCAGTCTCCGAGGAAGTATTTCTCTACGATGTCGAACGATGTCGGTCCGATGCTCATGTACTTACGATGCATCTCCTGTATATCGAGATCGTCGACGTGCGCCCTTTTGTATGCCTCGATCAGATCCCTCGTTTTTTTCTCGCCGAAGGAATACGGGAGGGAGCCTCCGGGACGCGCGATCACCGTTTCGTAGATCGTTTGGGAATCATACCTCGATATATTATATAGATTTGCCAGGTAATCCTGTAACTCTTCCTTCGACCAGCCCAGTCCATTGACCCCAATGTCCGCCAGGGCCTGAATGTCCTGACCATACGTAATGAAAAATGAACGGAAAGTCACGAGTGCCTTAGACAGGTTCGCGTACTTCGAGGATTCGCACTGAACATATTCGGCCCAACCCTCGGTATAACCCAAATGGTTGCCTAGCGTTGTCACCTTATCGTTTCCTTCGGCGCATGCAAATTGAAGCATGTGTCCGCCGAATCCTTCATGGGCCATAATGGAATCAAAGAACAGTGCAAACCCGGGTGTCTGCGGATCATACTCGATCTTGCGCGGGGAATCGTCGTCCCATCTGCCCGGAAGGAAATACGCACTGGAGACACCGCCCCGAAACAGCGCCGGCATCTCCGAGATCTCATAATCCGGCAACAGCTGCATCGGATAATCCTGCGCCATGGCTTTTGTATAATACCCGGCGATTTCCGCGACGTTCGTCCGGTCATAAGGTACTTCATACGTACCGGAGGCATATGCCTTGAAATCTTCCGGCTGGGTCTTCCCATATAGGGAAAACATCGTGCTATTCGCAACGAAACGGCCATAAATGTAATCAAAGATCTGCTGCGGCGTCATCTCCACGCCCAAAAGATTCCGAAGCATAACATCATAGTATTCCGCCCCTCCTTCATAGTGGCACAATCCCTGTGTCTTATTGGAGGACGAATTCAACTTCTGAAGATCCCGGGTGAATTTCATCAGATCATTCGAAAGCTCTCCCGTGACATATGCATTATGTTTCTGAATATACTTTTCTTTGATCTCTTCCGGCAGATCCATGGCGCGGACCTTTTCCTCGTAGAGATCGATCAGTGGATTTGACTCCGGGTCCGTTTGTGCAAATAAGACCGCATTGTCCACCGCTTTTCGGATGTTGGAAGGAAGCTGGTAGTAACCGTACTCATCCAACTGGTATTGCATATATTCGATCGATTCCCGAAGTGTCAGCGGAACCGCTTCCAGAAGCTTCTGGTACCCGATCAGGTCTTCTTCCGTCTCCAGAGGAAGCAAATACAGTGCGTTACCAAACGAAAAAATGCTGTCCTTCGTTTCGCCGTTCGGCGCGATGGGGCTGACCAGATTTGCCTGCTCACTCATGCGAGCATCGATATCGAACTCGTACAGGAGCTTATCGTACGCCAATTTCTGCGCATCCGTCAGGCCTTTCGGATCGATCATCTCCAGTTTCGCCTTCAGTTTCTTCCCGGCTTTTGCCTTCTCCGCCTTCTCGGAGATATTATAGCTGACGATCCTGTAGTCGGTCAGTTTATCCCGCGGGAAACCATAGTCCTCCGGGTGCTTCATCCTGGATACCGCCTTATAGTAGTTGTTCCCGATACGGTATTCCAGGACTTCCTGTTCCAGTTCGGAAAATGCTTCCGCGGGCGTCAGGTTCGGATCTAACGT
>DBXX01000044.1:4583-6437 GCA_002309675.1 Lachnospiraceae bacterium UBA1201 | reverse complement strand
GTCTCCTCGACCGTAGGCTCTGCGTCCTTCTTTCCGCAGCCTGTGAGTAAGCCGAACACCAGCGTCATCCCCAGGGCAGTTGCCCGGATCCTACGCATCTGTTTCCTCATTCCTGCATTCGCCTCCTTCGGTGCCCCCGGAAAACTTTTCCCGCTATTATTCTCCCAGGAAGTACTTCTCTACAACGTCAAATGATGCCGAACCGATGCTCATATACTTCCGATGCATCTCTTTTACGTCCAGATCCGACGCATACTTCTCTTTATACTTATCGATCAATTCCTTCGTCTTATGCGGGCCAAAGGAATACGGGGGCAATGTTCCCGGTGTCGATATGACCATATCATAGATTATATCAGTAATCGAACCGAGCATCATCGTATCGGTCAGGAATGTTCTGAGTTCCTCACGAGACCAGCCGAGTCCGTTTACCCCGATGTCCGCTAATGCCTCGATATCGTAACCGAGCGATTCGTTGAGGTTGATCATGTTCGCGAGCGCCTCCGACAGGCCTAAGTACATCGTGGATTCGCGCTGTGCATATACCGCCCAGCCCTCGATATATCCGAGTTCGGTGAACATCTTCGTGATCTCCTCGTTGTACGGTTCTGCGCAGGCATCCTGCAGCATATGACCGCCAATGCCTTCGTGAACTAAGGTCTCATCCAATCGCAGGACACTACCCTGACCCGCTACCTTCGGGTTCACGCGGATAATGCGCGGTGAAGTGTCTCCCCACTCCGCCGGAACGAAATACGCTCCGAGTTCATCGATCTGCAATGCAGGCGGCAGGTACTTAATGCTGTACTCCGGCAGGAGCTCCATCGGATAATCCTGCGCTAAAGCCTCCGTATAAAACTTCACGATCGCATCCACGGAAGTTCGGTCATACGGAAGGTCATAATCCCCGGTCTCGACAGACATAGCCCCTTTTACATCTGCGAGCACATACTTATACAGATCCTGCTTATCCTTCAGCATAGCAGTTTCGATGTAATCGAAGATCTCCTGGGTCGTCATTTCCACGCCCAGGTAAGCACGCAGATATGTCTCGTAATATTCCGCTCCGCCCTCATAGTGGCACAGTCCCTTCGCTTCGTTCGTCTCAGTATCGAACTGCTTCAGATCTTCGGCGAGTTTCTTCAGCGCGTCAAACAGCGTGCCGGTGACATATTCCCGGTTCTTTTGGATGTACTCCGCCTTCTTCTCTGCGGACAGCGAAAGTTCATTGACCTTCTCATCATAAGCGTCCAACAGAGGGTTATCTTTATCCTCCGTCAGCGCCAACGTATATTTGATCGCGTCTTCGATCATGGAGTCGGACGGCTCGAAGTTCAGTGTCGTCTTCTGGTATTGGATGTAATCGATCACGTCGGTGAAGGTCTCCGGAAGTGTCTCGAGGATCTTCTGATAACCGATCAGGTCGGCCTCCTCATCAAACGGGAAGTTATAGAGCGATATGCCGAGCATCGTCATAAAGCCTTTTTGGCTGTCGAGAGGGCTCTCGTACCTCTTCAGTTTCATCGTGCGCGCATCGATGTCAAATTCATATTGGAGTTTGTCATACGCCAGTTTCTGTTTATCGGTCAATGCTTCCCGGTCGATCGCATCCAGTTTCGCCTTCAGCTTCTTCTCGGTTTCCTCTGTCTCTTTCTCGTTTTCCTCCGAGATCTTATACGAAGCAATGAAGTAATTCGTCAGTTTATCCGGGGTAAATCCATAATCCTCTGGGTGCTCGATCGTCGTCGTTGCCGTGTAATAGCTGTCGCCGATCAGATACTCGGTCATCTCCTGTAAAAGTTCGGAAAATGCAGCCTGCGCATCGTTCTCAGGCTTCGGCTCCTGCGTCGGCGG
>DBXX01000044.1:1567-4549 GCA_002309675.1 Lachnospiraceae bacterium UBA1201 | reverse complement strand
TTTTCCTCTTCTACCGTGGTTGTGACCGCCTCGGTTGTTTTTTTCTCATCTTCTGTGGCCGTGACCGCTGCTGCCGTGTTTTCCTCTTCTGCCGTAGTCGCGACCGCCTCAGCCGTCGTCGGCTCCTTCGGTTTCTTCTCGCATCCTGCCAGCGACCCGAAGGCAAGAGTCACACTCAGCGCCGCAGCACCCATCTTCTTCCATCTTTTTCTCATGTTCTTTCTCCATATCTCAGATATTTGGAATTGCGATAGCATCATTTTTCGAGGAAATATTTTTCTATCAGTTCAAATGATGTCGGTCCGATGCTCATGTATTTGCGATGCATCTCCTTTAGATCCAGGTCGTCGGGATGCGCCTTTTTATAGGCCTCGATCAGATCCTGCGTTTTTCTCGAACCGAACGATCGGGTGATCTCCCGGCCGGGGTTTGCAATGGCTCTGTCGTAGAGTTTTTCTACATCGTAACGATCCATAAACATCTCCATATAGTCTTGCAGATTCTCGAGCGACCAACCCAATCCATTCACAGCCACATCCGAAATCGCATAGATGTCGGAATTATAGAGGCTGTTATTGTTTCGAAATTCATTGATCGCATCGGACAATCCGGCATACTTCCCGATCTGGAACTGCGCATAAATGCCCCATCCGTTTGTATATGCATCATTCACGTAAAACGATGTCGCGATCGAATTCCCCGCCGCACATGCATCCTGAAGCATGACGCCTCCGATTCCTTCACGCACCAAATCTTCGTCGACGATCTCCGTTTCGTATGCGCCGTAATAGTACGGATTATAACGAATGATCCGGGCTTTGTCACTGCCCCATGCCGGTTTTACATAATATGCATTGTTGTAGTCGGTCCACATCAACTCCGGCAACTCATAAACCTCGTATGCGGGAAGCAGTTCCATCGGAAAATCCTGCGCCATAGCCTTGGTAAAAAATGCCGCGATCTCCTCTACCGATGTCTTATCATAAGGGGTTTCAAAGGAATCATCCTGAAACGCCTCATAATCTTCCGGAAAACGTTCAACGAACAGGAAGTACCTCTGCGTATCCAGCCTCAGCTTATAATCGAGATATTCAAACAACTCCTGCGGCGTCATTTCAGCGCCCAGAATTTTATTCAGATACGCCTGGTAATACTCAGCGCCGCCCTCATACTTGCAAAGGCCCTGCGTTTTATTGGACGATGAATTGAACTTCTGAACATCCCGGGAGAATTTTAACATGGCATCCTTCAAAGGTCCGGTGACATACTCCCGGTTTTTACGGATGTACTCCTCCTTCGTTTCTTCGGGGATATCCATTGCGCGGACTTTCTCTTCATAGTTGTCCAACAAGGGGTTATCTTTATCTCCGGCCAGAGCGATCGCATTTTCCGCCGCCTCACGTACTCTGGAGGTTACCGGATAGTAACTGTATTCGTCTTTCTGATACTGCATAAAATCGATCGCTTCCTGAAGTGTTGTCGGAAGCGCCTCGAGGATCTTCTGATAGCCGGTCAGTTCGTCCTCACCATAGAACGGAAAGTCATACAGTTTATCCACAAAGCGGAATAAGCCTCTCTCATGGTCGATGGGGCTGCTCAAGTCCGCCTGCGCACGCAGGTCCGCATCGACCTTAAACTCGTATTGCAGCTTATCGTAGGTAAGCTTCTGCGCGTCATTCAGCGCTTCCCGGTCGATCAGGTCCAGTTTCGCCTTCAGCCGCTTCTCGATCTTATCCTTGCGTTTCGCTTCATTCCGGTCGTATATGGTGATCCTGTAGTCCGTGAGTTTCTCCGGTGTAAAACCGAAGTCCTCCGGATGACCGATCTTCATCACGGCCTGGTAGTAGTTGTTTCCGATCCGGTATTCTAAGATCTCCTGTTCCAACGCGGAAAATGCTTCTGCGGGGGCCATATCCGGATCCAGTGTCGGCGCCTCCTCCGTAGCCTCCTCTGTGGTCGGTGCCTCTGTCACGGGTTCCTCCGTGGTAGCTTCCGCTGTGGTAACTGCTTCTGTGGTGACTGCCTCCGTGCTGACTGCGACTGTAGTATCTGCCTCTGTAGCGGGCTTCGTAGCCTCCGTCTTCGCTTCGGTCGTAGCCAGTGTCGCCTCAGTCGGTTCACCCGTAGGATCTCCGCCTTTCTTATCGCATCCTGCGATCATACTGACCGCCATTGTCATGCTAAGTGCAAAAGTTCCGATCTTACCTGCTCGTTTCCTCATCCTTTGTCCCTCTCTTATTCTTTTTTCTGTCCCGGCCGGATCCGGTGTCCTTACCGGCCCAGGAAGTATTTCTCAACAACATCAAACGATGTTGCACCTATGCTCATGTAAATACGGTGCATCTCCTTTACATCTAGATCGTCCGGATGCGCCGCCTTATATTTTTCGATCAGTTCTCTGGTCTTGATCGGGCCGAAAGAATACGGAATCAACGACCCCGGCGATCCAATGACCCCATTATAAATATCTTCTGCGGAAAACTCCGTTCTTCCCTTTTTTTCCAGGAAACCGGCCAGGTCTTCCAGCGACCAGCCCAGTGCATTGACACCGATATCGGCCAATGTTTCGATATCATAGGCCATCGAAACATTGATGCGCATCAGCTCTGCCATTTTATCGGAAATACCGGCGTGCTTTAATGCCTCCTGCTCCGCATATACGGCCCATCCCTCTGAATATCCGAGTTCGGAAAACAGCCATGTGACCATTTCATTTTCCCCGGCACACTCGTACTGCAGCATGTGGCCCCCGAAGCCTTCATGGACTAAGGTAATATCCAGTTCCATGGCTCCGTCCGGAGCCGCGAGCTTCGGATTGACGCGGATAACACGCGGCGAGTCATCGCCCCATTTCGGATACACGAAGTAGGCTCCGAGGAAGTCGTTCTGCAGTGCCGGCGGCAGATTTTTGATGTCATATTCCGGCAGAAGCTCCATCGGAAATTCATCTGACAGCGCCTTTGTGTAGTACTCCGCGATCGA
>DBXX01000044.1:0-1514 GCA_002309675.1 Lachnospiraceae bacterium UBA1201 | reverse complement strand
GACGCGGTCAGATCTAAACGCTCCAGTCTCTCTATATCCCGGTCCATGGAAGCTTCAATATAGTCAAAGATCTCCTGCGGCGTCATCTCGACACCGAGCAGCGCACGCAAAAGCACATCGTAATACTCGCTTCCGCCTTCGTAATAGCATAGCCCCTTTGTTTCATTGGTCGGGGTATCGAACTGTTTGACATCCTCCGTAAACTGCTTCAGCGCAGGGAAGATCGTTTGGGTCACATAGTCCCGGTTCATCCGGATGTAGACGTCCTTCTGGCTCTCCGGCAGGTCCATCTCAGCGACCTTAGAATCAAACCCATCCAAAAGAGGATTATTTTCCGGTTCCGTCATTTTTAATGCATATTCGATCGATTTTTCGATCATAAAATCGGAAGGCTCATACCCCAGCGTTTCTTTCTGGTATTTCGCAAACGTGATCATATCCTGCATGGTTTTCGGCAGGGTCGAAAGGATCTTCTGGTAACCGAGCAGGTCTTTCTCGTCATCGAATGGGATGTTATACAGCCGGATACCAAACCGGCTCATGAAGCCATCCGCGATATTTAACGGACCGGATAACAAAGGCTGCTTCATGACCCGCGCGTCTATACTGAATTCATACTGAAGCTTATCATAGGTCAGTTTCTGCTGATCGGTCAATGCTTCGCGATCGATCGCATCGAGTTTTTTCTTCAACTGATTTTCCTGCTCGGCGACCGCTGCTTTTTCTTCAGGAGTCGGGATCGTGTATCTGGCCATATCGGAATTATTCAGTTTACTCTTTACGAACCCGTACTCTTCCGGATGGTCGATCATGGTCGTTGCCGTATAATAACTGTTTCCGATCAGGTACTGCGTCAGCGCATTTGTCAAATCAGAAAATTCGGCTTGCGGATCTTTCGGCGGCTCTCCGGTCTCGGATTCGGTCTCTTCTGCCTGTGAAGTCTGTAAAGCTTCGCTCGGCTCAGGAACTGTCGTCGCGACCGTCTCGTCTTGTGTGGTGGCCGGTTCTTCCGTAGCAGCGTCGGTCACCTCCTGCGTTGACACCGCGGTCGGTTCTGTCTCATCCTTCTTACATCCGGCGAGCGAACCCAGCGCCAGCAGCAAACTCATCCCCAATGCTGCCTTCTTTCTCATTCGTTTTCCCATAAGTGATCTCCCTGTTCCGATATTCACACAGCCGTCGTAAAATGAAATCGGCCCCTATTGTCCACTATTATAACACTTACGGCGGATACGAATTTGACTTTTTTATTACATTTCATGGTCAAAAACCGTCTCTCCGAAAAAACAGGCCGCCGGAATTCTTTCCGGCAGCCTGCTCTGATACTCTGTCTTATATTTTCAGCCACACCGAAATCACGGTGCGAAATTTATCGTGATCGGACAGTACTCCGCTTTCGTGCAAACACGCATGAACGGCCCGTATACACCGACACCGGAAGTTACGATGTTGTGCATGTTTCCGAACTTCTCATGGCCATAGGAGTTATCCCATAAAAGCCGTGTAAGGATGTT
>DBXX01000029.1:1678-4777 GCA_002309675.1 Lachnospiraceae bacterium UBA1201 | reverse complement strand
GTCCGCGGCCATGAGGCCGGCATCCGCGAAGCTTCGCTGGATATCAATGGTACGACCATCAACGTGGCCATCGCCTCCGGCATGAAGTCCGCGAAGGTCCTGCTGGATGACATTCGTGCAGGAAAATCGAAATATCACTTCATCGAGATCATGGGATGTCCGGGCGGATGCATCAACGGCGGCGGCCAGCCGTACGTTCGTGAATTCTTCCTGCCCCACGAGGACGATGACATCATGGATACCTATAAAGAAAAGCGCGCGAAAGCGCTCTATCTGGAGGATCAGAGACAAACACACCGTCAGTCCCACAACAATCCCCAGATCCGCGAGCTCTACGAGAAGTTCCTCGGTGAGCCGAACAGTCATAAGGCGCATGAACTGCTTCATACGACCTACGCTGCAAAAGTCGGATTTAATGAACGAGGCTGAAAATAAGGCATAAAATCAGAGGGTGTCGCAATACTGCGACACCCTCTTTATATTCGTTTCTTAAAATGGATTATTCCAATCTTCAGTCACATTACTTTCTCTTAGCGAAGAGTCGGTTGATGATCGGAGATGCTACCATTGCGAGTGAACAGGTCATTGCAAATGTAACGCCCGTACCGGGAACTCTGGGATCCAATCCAAATGCTGCAGCAAATGCATCCAATGCTCCGCTTCCGGTTCCATGAGCCCCAACCGCAATCAAAAGCAACGTCAGAAAAACGAGTGCAACGGCAACTAAAGATGCTATCATAAAGAAAGAGTCCATCTTCGTAAACGCAAAGAAAATAGCTGCCAACGCGACTACGATCAAAATCCATCCTTCCGGATGCACAATAAATCTATCCCCACCGCTTTGGAAATTCAAAAACAGTGAAATGAACAGGAACACCGAACATACCGCACCGAGGATATTGATCTTCGCCAGATCAAAGGACGCCGGGTTAGCCGCAGGTGTTGTTGCTGTAGCGTTAGCGGGAACCTCGGGCTGTGCAGCCTGGGTGATCTGCTCACCGCAAGAAGAACAGAATACACTTCCATCGGGCAATTGAGCCCCACACTTCGGACAAAACATGATCTAAAACCTCCTTGTATGGTTTTTTAGAATACTACCTTAGTTATACTCGAAAAGGCTTCCAGTGTCAAGGTTTAATTGGCAGAAACGCGGATAAAATACGGTGATTCGACAAAATAGTCCGACATTTCGGCCTTCTGTACCGCATTGACCGCGGCGAAACCATCCAACGGTACCTTCGGCGGCGCCTCGGGAACCTCCAGTTCTGTGACGTTGTTGTCTGTCTCCTCACTCTCCGTATCTCCGCCGGACGTGATGCCCTTACCCAGGTTCGGATGCTTTCTGGAGTACACCTGATCCATGCTGATCATCAAAAGCAGCGACAGCGCGACCGGAATGATGACCTTATACGGGATCCGGGCGAACAGATTATCTAACACTGGTCCCAGCAGATACACCGTCGCAGTACAGCCGATACCGAATAGCAGCAGGCCCTCTGCGCAGATACGTCCGTTGATGTTCAGGAAGTATCCGCTGTAATCCCACCAACGCACGCCATTGGCCTGCTCCAGATACCAACTGGTCACGTATTCCAGCGTACCGCATAGCGCGGTCGTCGAGAAAAACATCACAAACGGATGCGGCCGGACGCGATTCAAAAGGACCAGCGTCATGGCGGCGCCCCAGCCGTAGATCGGCAGCCACGGTCCGTGCATCACGCCGCGGTTAACGAATTCGCCCGTCTGCACCGCATGCATTCCGACTTCCCATAACCATCCGATGATCGAATACGTGAAGAATATCATGGTCAATGACCAGACGGAGTAGTGACGGATGTAGTATATATTTTCCAATAGCTTTCGAGGTTTTTCCCTGTGTAAGGGCCCCAGGCGAATAGGGTACTCCTCGCGTGCGACCACATGATCCAGATCCCGCACGCGCATCTTATGCGCTTGATACTCTTCGTAGGCGCGCTCGCGGCGGCTGTGCCAGAACGTGATGCCCCACCAGTCCGCCATGAACTTCGGAAAACCGTTCAGCGACAGTTCTGCGACCGGTTCACGCGCGATGTCGAGCACATCCTCGTACGCTTCCGCGATCACCTCATCCGAAGGCAATTCGTACAGATAGATATCATTTAAGCGCTCCGTCCCCGGGATCTTCTTCTCGATCGCGTCTTTACGACGGTCCGCAAAGTACTCGCAATTCGTAACCATGATATACGGGCGGATATACAACGCGCTCAATGCCGTCGCGGCCAATGTGCCCAGTGTGTAGATATGTATGAAACCGGACAGATACCATCCGGCAAATGACAGAATATGCCAGCCGATGAAGGAGATCTCCATGCGGAAGCATTCCTTCTTATGTCCCATCATCATGGCCCGTGACAACTTCATGGCCTGGATCGGACCGATATCCGGGTTCTCCGCCACGATCATCGGCACCAAATAGTATGAATATCTGGCAATGACACCGCCGACGATCGTAAACCACAAAAGCGTTTGCAGGACATAGTAGACCAACATCGTGACCGAAGCCTTGATCCACTTCTTTACGCGCATCAAAAACAGCACGCGCGTCAGTCCCACATATTTATAGAGACGGCCTTCCAAAAGGATACGATACAGGCCGACCGTAGCGACGTTCCTTACAAACATCCAGAACAGGAAACTGACGGCGAAACCTGCGATGACCAGCAAAATCGCGGCCACGTTCGATGAGCCGACGATCGAGGTGATCGCCGTCGCAAGGGATACGTAAAACGATCCGGTCGTCACACCATTGACCAATTTCGCAAATACGCCTTGCGTCCGTCCCAGCACCTGTTCCCAGAAACGATCCGACTCCGTCTGCTCTCCCCCGCCTTCTTCTGAAGACTTTGTAGCATCCGTACCTTCATTTACCGAATCCCGCTTATCCTGCTGTTCCCGGCGCTCCTCCAGAACCTGATCCAGATCAAACGGATTCCGAAAACCATCGTCCGTCCAGAATGTCTCGCGGAAACGCTGCCAGCTATTAACCCAAGTGACCGTGCCGGTTTCAGGGCGCACTTTAGAAGCCGCGAAATCCTCCATCGAGGTATATCCGCGGGGCTC
>DBXX01000029.1:0-1600 GCA_002309675.1 Lachnospiraceae bacterium UBA1201 | reverse complement strand
GCCTTCGTCATGCTTACCTTCTGATCCATTTGATCCATCCTAAATCTCTTGCTGCACTTCCCCCAAAAGACGCCGTTACGAAAACGTTTTCTTTACGCCCTATTCACATCTTACTACAAAATGTCGAATCTCGCAAGACGAAAGATATTCAAGAGCCTTACTTGTATCTGTATTTCTTTGGGGGCACGGGGGGAAATACGCCCCGAGAGAAAAAAACCGGACAGATACATAGTATCCGTCCGGAAATAGCCTGCAGACTAGCGGAACAAGTTATTTTAAGCCTTTATTACAAAGGGAGAAATCATATATACTTAATGCCGCAGGCGATAGAAAAGAGTCACGTAAACACATTGGTTTACGTATGAGTAGTATAGCAAGCTGAATAGACTTGTTAAGATACAAACTGTTCTTGTTTATAATTTGTCTCCACTCCCGCCTCTATACTCAATGATTACCGATCAAAATCTGAAAAGAAATACGGCTTTTGCAATAGGATTGCCTCTATTGCTCTTGAATTAAAATGCTCGGGCTCCATCCACTTTCCGTCCTTTGGATCCTTTCCGGGAGGAACGATCATCAGATTTCCGTTACCTTCCGCACGGACAAAGACTGCCCCATCAAATATAAGTATCCAATAGTCTGAACTTAGAGCTTCCCCATTCTCATCGAACAAGTTATTTTCTTCGAACGATCCATATAATTCTTCCAAACGGTCGAATACATCGTAAATCTCCTGCAGATGGTCCGTATGTAATTCTCCGGTTTCTATTAGCGCCATTGCGCAATCGCAGAACGATGTCCATCCACCCCAAATGTCCATCGTGGTTTTATGCTCTTTGCTAAGTTCCAGAATTTCCTGATAACTCCAATCTGTCGCTTCTTTACCGGATTCCCAAAAAGCATTTACAAAACCATTCTGAGCCCAATTAACAATAAAATCATCAATACCAGTCGGGATTATTGCTGTAGCTACAGTAAGCCAAAAATTCCACTCGGCATCCTCCGCCTGTTCACGTTGTTCCCGATGATCGTTTATAAACGAGTATACATACTCTATAAATTCCTGGGCTTTTTCGCCTTTCAGATTAATCGCCATATCACCGGCTTTGTTGTACCAGATGCCTCCGGTTTCGCTTATCTTCCATGTACCCTTTTTCATGTACACGGCACGAAGCGTAAAACAGTCATTATACTCGGCACCAATGTGGTTTAAAACATCTCTTACCGAATTGCTGGATGTATAAACTCGATCGTAATCATCTGAAAAAGCCCAACCGACAAATTCCTCACCAGCCGTATAACAGATAGGTATTTGAGAGCAAAGTTTGTCCTCAGTATTATGGTAGTATATTTCAAAGTTTTCTTGATAAACGCCGCATCCGTCTACTCTATCCGTTATATACCCGTTACCAAGAGAGTATGTTACACAAGTTGACACCGATTTCCAGTGCGGGTATACACTAATATCGGAATCAATTGTGTACGATTTTCCAAATTCGTAATCAAGTTTCTCCTTATCCCATAAAACACTCCATCCATCTATTTCACCTCCGGGATTCTTAAGTACAGCGACCAAGTGGTCTTTCTTATCTCTAAATCT
>DBXX01000063.1:8006-8802 GCA_002309675.1 Lachnospiraceae bacterium UBA1201 | reverse complement strand
CATAACTATAAGAATACCGGTACCGGCGGAAGTTTTTCGCTGGCCCTGCCGTTTGCGCGGGAACTGGTCGTATCGCTGGACGGCGATCTTCTGGTACATCCGGATGATCTGCGGCGTGTGCTGGAGAGCGATAAGGAGTGCGCCTGCGGCGGCGTGATCAGCACGGAAAATCCGATGCGCATGATCACACGTAAGGGCGAGGACGGAAAGATCTACGGCGTAGGTTTCTCCCGCGAAGAGGGCGACTACGAGTGGACCGGACTGGCACAGGTGCGGACCGCGCGGCTTACGCCCGGTGACCGCCATGTCTGCGACATGCTGACTCCGCTGCTCCCGCTGGAGATGGTGGAGATCCGCACGAAGGAAGTGGACACGCCGACCGACTACAAGCACGCGATCGCGTGGGTGAAGAACGGATATAAGGAGTAAACATGGACGAACCCAGATTTTACGAGCAAGCGGAACTGGACCGCATCCATAAGATGGAACTGGAGATCCTGGTGGATTTCATGACCATCTGCGAGAAGAACCATCTGCATTACTTTGCGCTGGCCGGGACCGGCATCGGCGCCATCCGCCACGGCGGCTTCATCCCGTGGGATGACGACATCGACATCGGCCTGCCGCGTGCGGACTTCGAGAAATTCATCCGCATCGTCGAGGCGGAGATGGGCGACAAATACTACGTGCTCAACATCGAGCACGATCCGAAGTTTCCGCTGACATCGACCCGTCTGTGCATCCGCGGTACACGTTTTGTGGAACGTGCGTTCATGGACGTGGATTGCCCGCTGGG
>DBXX01000063.1:5097-7853 GCA_002309675.1 Lachnospiraceae bacterium UBA1201 | reverse complement strand
CCGCAGTGGCTGTATAAGCATTGCAAGAAGAACCTGACGAAATATAACTATAAGAAGACGAAGCGGTTCGGCTATCCTTGCGATACGAACCCGCACTGGAATACGCTTTACAAAGAGGACACCTTCCCGACGAAGCGCTGGAAGTTCGAAAATGTGAAGCTTCGGTTTCCGAAGGACATGGAGAAGATGCTCCACGGGTTCTATGGGGACACCTATATGACGCTTCCGCCTGTGGAGAAGCGGAAGACGCATTATCCGTATATTCTGGATTTCGGCGACGGAACCGGAAGAGAAGAAGAGAAATGAGGATAGTTTATGCAAGCGATCTTACTTGCTGCCGGCATGGGCAGACGATTAAAGAAGCATACCGCGGATAAGACGAAATGTATGGTCGAGGTCGGCGGTGTGACGCTGATCGAGCGCGCGCTTACACTTCTGGACACGAAGGGATTATCGCGCATCTGCATCGTGTGCGGATATCAAAAAGAGAAACTGAAAGAGTTCGTGGGCGGACTGAATGTGAAGACGCCGGTCGAGTTCATCGACAACGACCGTTACGAGACGACGAATAATCTGTACTCCCTGCATCTGGCGGCGGACCGCCTGGCGCAGGATGACGCGCTGGTTCTGGAGTCGGACATCCTGTTTGAGGATGCCGTTCTGACCCGCCTGCTGGCGGAGGATAAACCGTGCGTGACCTTCGTCGCGCATCCGGAGCCCTGGATGGACGGCGTTTTGGTGACGCTGGATTCGAACGCCCGCATCGAGGAGTTCGTCAGTGCGGAGACCTTCCGCCCGGATGCTTACGCTTCCTACTATAAGACGGTGAGCATGTACCGTTTTTCCCGCGCGTTTTTGAATTCGACCTACCTGCCGTTTTTGGCGGCGCACGTGGCCGCATTTTCCGATGAGGCAACGTACGAATCGGTACTGAAAGTCGTAGATTTTCCGGGACGTCCGGTCATCGACACGCTGCTGCTTTCCGGCGAGCGTTGGTATGAGATCAATGACATCCAGGATATCGACATCGCGGAGTCGATCTTCGCCGAGGGCGAGGAGCGTCTGCGCAAATACCTGTCCCGTTACGGCGGCTACTGGCGCTATCACGGTCTGTACGACTTCTGCTATCTGGTAAATCCGTACTTCCCGAATGAGCGCTTCCTTAATGAGATGAAGTCTCATTTCGACGTGCTGATCCGAGAGTACCCTTCGGGCCAGGCGGTCAATGCGACCCTCGCCGCGAAGTATTTTGAGGTCCTGCCGGAGCAGATCTGCGTGGGAAATGGCAGCGCGGAGCTGATCAAATCCCTGATGGAGCAGATGGAAGGAAAGATGGGCATGGCCTACCCGACCTTCGAGGAGTACGCACACCGGCGCGCGTCCGGGGACATGATCCCCTTCTTTGTGAAACAAAAAGACTTCAAATATACGGTCGATGATTTGATGGACTTCTACGAGGAGCATCCGGTGAAGAGCATTGCCCTCGTGAACCCGGATAACCCGACCGGACACCTGATCCCGCGCAATGACATCCTGCGCCTGGCGGCCTGGATGCGCGAGCGTGACATGATGCTCATCGTGGACGAAAGCTTCATCGATTTCGCGAAGACCGGAGTGCCCGGCCAGAGCTACTATGACGAGCACATGTCGCGCACGCTGCTGGTTCCGGAGATCCTGGATGAATATCCGAACATCGTCGTAATCAAAAGTATCTCGAAGTCCTTCGGTGTCGCAGGCCTGCGCCTCGGCGTGCTCGCGAGCGGCAACCGCACGCTGATTGCGTGGATGAAGAAGGACATCGCCATCTGGAATATCAATTCGTTTGCCGAGTACTACATGCAGATCATCGAGAAGTATAAGGCGGACTACGAGGAAGCGATGGTGCGCTTTAAGGAAGTCCGCGTGCGCTACATGCAGATGCTTTCACGAGTTGCGAACCTGCAGGTCTACCCTTCGCAGGCGAACTACATCATGGCGAAGATCACCGGTGTGATGTCTTCGCACCGCCTGGCGGATGTTCTGCTGAATAAGTACAACATTCTAATCAAAGATCTTTCGACGAAGGAAGGCCTGGATCATGAGGATTTCGTTCGTCTGTCCATCAAGACCGACGAGGAAAACGAAGCGCTGGTACGGGCGCTTAGCGAGGTGCTCGGCGAGAGATAATGTGACAGTGGGGACGGTTCTTTTTGTCACGTTTGTGAGTATACAAAGCCGTGAAAAGTACGCTCCACGGTGTTTGGATAGCGGAAGAAGAGTGATAACATAACAGAAAAGTGGTACAACTACAGAGGAGTGATACCACAACAAAAGACCTTGTCAAGGCCGAGCCGCCTACGGCGGTGCTACGCAGCCTTGACAGGGTCTTTTTTGTTGTGGTATGGGGTGATCAAGGCCAATGTAAGGCGGCAAATGCCGCTTACATCGGCGTGAGGAGTATTGTGGGGAGGAAAAGCAACCAAAAGGAGCGAAAACCAAGCTTTTGGTGGCCGGACGGGCTGTCGGAGAGTGGCGGGCGGAGGGGAAAAGCAACCAAGAGGGCCGAAAGACAAGCTTTTGGTGGCCGGACGGGCTTGATGAGAGTGGCGGGCGGAGAGGAAAAGCAACCGAGAGGAGCGAAAACCAAGCTTTTGGTGGCCGGGGGAGGACCAATGAAGTGGTGGGCGGAGGAGAAAAGCAACCAAGAGGGAAGGAAAACTCGATTTTGGTGGCCGGACGGGCTGTCGGAGGGTGGCGGGCGGAGGGGAAAGGCAACC
>DBXX01000063.1:0-5046 GCA_002309675.1 Lachnospiraceae bacterium UBA1201 | reverse complement strand
GGAAAGGCAACCGAGAGGGAAGGAAAGGAAGTTTCTGGTGGTCGGCGGGAGGCTTGGGAGTGGCGGGCGGAGAGAAAAAGCAACCGGGGGAGAAGGAAAGGAAGCTTCTGGTGGTTGGACGGGCTGTCGGAGGGTGGCGGGCGGAGGGGAAAAGCAACCGGGGGAGAAGGAAAGGAAGCTTCTGGTGGTTGAACGGGCTTGATGAGAGTGGCAGGCGGAGGGGAAAGGCAACCGGGGGAGAAGGAAAGGAAGCTTTTGGTGGTCTGGCGGGGTGGAAGAGAGGATTGGGAGAAGGGAAAAGGCAACCAAATGATTAGGAAAACATGATTACGGTGGTCGGCTGGAAATGGCGGCTAACACAAGAGACAATATTTGCAAGGGCGTTAGTCAAATGCAAGTTTGAAAGGAGCAGAAACCGAGGTAGCGGCTAACAATGAAGATGAAATTGGAAAGAATGTTAGCTCGTGGCCGTTGGTGACGGCGGAAGCCGGCTTACAACGGCCTTGATCACCGAATATCACAGCAGGGAGGCTCTGTCAAGGCTGCGTAGCACCGCCATAGGCGGCTAGGCCTTTACAGAGCCTCCTGCTGTGATACCCCCCCCAAAAAAAAATTCAAGATTTAAGGATTTTTTAAGGAAATACCTCTTGACACGGTATACTATGCGTGGTATAGTATGTCGCGTAAGGAGGTATTTTCTATGGACATCCAGTTAAAACGAGGACTGCTTGATGTATGTGTGTTGGCCGCGATCAAGAATGAAGATTCGTATGGCTACCAGATCATCAAGGACCTGAAGCCTTATGTGGAACTATCCGAGTCGACACTGTATCCGATCCTGCGCAGGCTCGAGACAGCGCAGCTGCTTACGGTGTGGAGTGCGGAGCACAACGGAAGGCTTCGAAAGTATTATCGAATCACTCCGGCGGGCTTAGCCCGGATCGAAGAGTTTAAAGAAGAATGGGGCGAGATCGTCTCGATTTATACATTTATTGTCAGGGAGGATTGATTGACATGACTAAGTTTGAATTTCTTACAGCTGTGCGCAGCCGGCTGTACGGTCTGCCGGCGGAGGATGTGCAACGTTCGCTGGATTATTTCGCGGAGATGATCGATGATCATATCGAAGACGGAATGAGCGAAGCGGAAGCGGTTGCCGCGATTGGAACGCCTGATGAGGCTGCGGCAAGCATCCTGGGAGAGGTACCCCTGACGAAGATCGTGGCGACGAAGATCAAGCCGAAGAGAAACCTTCACGTTTGGGAGATCGTACTCCTTGTGTTGTTCACTCCGGCGCTGTTCGGACTCGCGATCGCGGCGGTCGCCCTCATCTTTTCTGCTTACATTACGGTATTCTCCATCGCAATCGCCACATTTTCCTGTGTGCTGGCATTCTCGATCAGTTCGGTCGCATGCATCATATATGCACCATACCAGATCGTGACCGGTTCGGTGATGCAGGGCCTGTGTTACATTGGCTTTGCACTGACCTTCATCGGTTTGGCGATCCTGTTCTTCCACTTGACTATGGTATTAGGTAAGGCAGCATCGATCATGATCAAAAAAATGATGACGGGACTGAAAAGAGTGATCGTCGGAAAGAGGGACTGATATGAGTAAAGGTAAAAAGACATCGCTTATCATTGCGATCGTATTTATAGTCAGCGGTTTAGCACTTTCATTTACCGCATTTGCCGTGATGGGTTTCGACTTCAAGAAGTTCGAGACCGTCAAATATGAAATGGAGGAAACCAAGCCCGAGGGCAGTTTCTCCAAGATCTCCGTAGACTCGGACGAAGATGTCATATTCGCCGTATCCGAGGACGGAACCACCCGCGTTACCTACCCGGTATATAAGGATGCGCCCCACGACATCCGCGTGGAGAATGATACACTGAAGGTTTTGGTGCATAAAGAAGACTGGCACTGGACGGCGAATATCTTCATCCCGCACATCACTTTCAGCAGCGCTAAGGTAACGATCTATCTGCCGAAGAATGTATATGAGAGCCTGAATGTCGAGACCGGTAGCGGCGACGTTGTTATCCCCGAGAACTTCACGTTCGGCGATATGACGATAAAGGCATCCAGCGGTGATGTGAGCTGCAAAGCACAGGTCACCGGAGCGCAGAACATCAAGACCACCAGCGGTAACATTGTTGATAAGAACACGAAGTCGGAGAAGATCTCCCTGACCGCTACGAGCGGTGACATCTGGCTGGAATCCGCCAATGTAACCGAGACCCTGGAAGTGAAGACCTCCAGCGGAGATATCACACTGAAAAAAGTTAAGGGTGGCGCGAAGTTCACCGCGGAACATACCAGCGGCGATCTGCGCGTGGAAGACGGTGAATTCGCCGACACAGTGATGGAAGCTACCAGCGGAGACACAACGCTTATGTCCATCAACACGGCAAGCCTTTCTGCGAAGGCTGCGAGCGGTGACCTCTGGCTCGGAACGGTTCAGGCGACCGGAACCACGACGCTTAAAACATCCAGCGGTGACATCACGATAAAGAAAGCGACATTAGCCGATACCGCGATCGAGGCAACCAGCGGCGAGGTATATGTGGATGATGCAAAGGCAGGAGAATTCGACTGCCAGACCACGAGCGGTGACATCGTGCTGAAACGGTTTGACGCAGATAATATGACATTGAAGGCATCCAGTGGTGATGTGAACGTAAAACTGCTCAGCAACAAGAATTACACCGTTCGTACCGGAAGCGGTTCTGCCCACTATCCGGAAAGCGGAGGCAACGGCACCTGCAAGGTGACCACAACCAGCGGCGATGTCCGCATCTCGGTCGTAAACTGACCGGACAGACCCTATTATTCCGAAAGGAGGCATTAAAGTATGGAATACACGATCCGTCCCATGACGATCGACGATTATTGCTCCATGTTGATACTGTGGGGCAGCTCCGAGCAGAACCTTCAGACGCTGGACCCGGCGGAAGATGATTACGACGGGATCGCAAGATACCTGAAGCGTAACAGCAATTCCTGCTTTGCTGCCGAGAAGGACGGAAACATGATCGGAATGATCCTGTCCGGCCTCTGCGGCCGGAGGGCGGTCATTCGCCGAATGTGCATCCACCCTGACTATCAGCGTATGGGAGTCGATACACGCCTGGTCGCACTCGCGGAGGAAGCACTGGCGAAAGAGGATACATCGGATCATTGAATATCATCCCATAGAAGGAAGCAGCAAATCAGCCACCGGCCATGATGTTCTTTGAATTGTCGCAGAATAATGGATTAGTGGTTTGAGTACAATTATCCTTTAATTTCAGCCGGCCGTTTGATGATAATTCCAAACGGCCGGCTGATTTATTCTTTATTCTGCTCAAGATTTCCGGATATGTGACTATTTTGAATATCCGGTAGTATCTATGATCAGTTCCATATCTTTTGTGATCCGGTTACGATAATAAACCGCGCCATACATAACATCTATGTATGTATTTCGGCTTTCATCGGTATAATATATGCGGTGCATAATACCGCTCCCGCCTTCAAAATCGGGGGCTAATGCATATGCATTAAATGCCTTGGTTACTTCCCATTCGAATTCGTCCGAATTGTCCGGAAGATTCGTTAATCCCTGGCATATCTCAATGGCTTTTTCTCTGGTCAGGAATGGAGCTTCAGCAGGGATCTCCCCATATAAGATCTTAAGTTGTTTCACATAGTTTCCTGCGTCCGGAAGATCCGGATCTTTTATAAGCCGATCGTCCGATATGATTACGCTGTACGGATATTCAGGCAGGGTCGGTGTCTCTACTGTAGTTGCAGCTACACTCTTATCTTTTTTATCCGTATTCTTATCATTGGATACAGCCCGATTGTTGCTGCATCCGACAAAACAAGCCAGAGCTAATGCCATGATCGTTATAACCATTGTTTTTCTCTTCATAGGTTTCCTCCTTAATGTGTATAATAAAGTACATAGTATGCTATACAAATATTCCCATCAGATACTTGAATGAAGTATCTTTGACCAGCCGTAAGGTTGACAGATAGGTTGGCGTTTCCTGCCGAGAAATCCGAAGCGATGGTGTTTCCGTTGGTATCGAACACAACAATATCTGTATCATACGGACCGTAGTTCAATGATGTAGTAAGTGTATATGTTCCGGAAACACTCGGGGTAAAAGCGTAACTATCGACATCACCATGATAATCGAATCGACCTAAAAACGAATTTCCGGTTATCACCGTGGATTTGTTCAAGTCCTCCCCGGCGTGATCATCTTGAATCATACTGGTGAAAAGGGTAGAATTACCATGTCCGTTATCATGTGGGTAATCAACAATTGCAGATTTTCCGATTAGGTAGTAACGAACACCATCATTATAGCCGCCTTCAGTGACACAAGTAGCGATATTGGAGTCCGTAAGTTGGACTCCGGTGGTGATCGAAGTTGTCTGGGGAGGTAAAGGACCTATTTTATGTGACCAGGTTCCATCACTATGGCGAAAATAAAAATGATAGTCAGTTCCCAAATCAATTGCTAATGCAATCTTTCGAGAACCCGATGGCACCGTTGCTGTAGCTGTCGTGGGTTGAATAGTCCATTCTGTTCCGTTATACGTATTCAGACTCTGAAAATCAGCGTATATCTTTGACTGAATTGTGTTTAATGCGCCAGTCGCGGTTGCATTCGGGCCGGCAATTGCAGCGGCCAACTCATCTTTAAGAGCTAGAAATGTCTGCGTATCATGTGCAAATTCCCCAGGTTGCTGCTTGTATGGGTTACTTGCGGTACCAATGTTCATGTTAAAAACATGTAGTGCATAGCCATAGCAATTCATCTGATACTGAAGATCGGTACCATATGGAGCTACATCCGAAAACGACGATTGCATTCGATTGATCACCACGGCTGCTCTCAAACTTTCGGATGTTCCGCCTTTCAATGTTTCAGCTCTGACTGCAGGGGCACTAAGTTCATTATTGAACATCACTGCTAGCAAAAGCAAGACAACCCCGATTGAAAATTTTCTCTTCATAGTTTTCCTTGTATGATGTTTACGAAGCAG
>DBXX01000006.1:1080-8945 GCA_002309675.1 Lachnospiraceae bacterium UBA1201 | reverse complement strand
TTCATCGGACGGAAGAAAAAGAACTCAAAAAGGAGGAAGCTGGCGGCAAACATCAGCGTTAGGATCACGGCGGCCGATGTGAAGCGCCCCATGACCAGGGATACTTCCGTCTCGACCTGCTTATAATCGGCATGGCCGATCACATAGCCCACACGGGTGAAGCCGGTATTGACCGGAGCGAAGCGGCTGATATAGTCTGTGGAAAATGTATCGTAGAACCTGCCGAAGAAGATACCGGCGGCGTCGCTGTCCGCTGGGTTAAAGGCGGGCAGGGCGTTGAAGCTCCTCTGACGGTTGGTACACAGGAGGATCAGGCCGTTCGGATCCATAAGCCAGAATTCATTGCCACTGATCTCGGCAACGCTTTCGATCATGTCCCGGTTCTCGAGCAATGTTTGCAGAGGGTCTGCGCCTGCCCCGTTCGTCGACAGTGTCACGATGTAGTTCACCTGATCGTACAGATTTTCCTGAAGCTTTTTCCGGAAATGCCCGGTGACCAGATCGCGTCCGAAGGTTCCCATCAGGATAAAACCGACAGCGGCGATGATCACATATGCAATTAAAAAACGTGTAAATAACGATCGCCGCATGACGGACTCCTATCTTGTCTCGAATTTGTAACCGATGCCCCAAACCGTGGAGAGCGCCCATTTTTCATGGTCGTTGATCTTCTCACGGATACGTTTGATGTGCACGTCGACGGTACGTGTGTCGCCGACGTATTCATAGCCCCAGATGTGATCCAGTAGCTGTTCACGGGTGAACACCTGGTTGGGTGAAGAGGCCAGAAAATACAAAAGTTCGATCTCCTTTGGCGGCATGTCGATGCTCTTTCCGCGGTAAATGACGGAGTAGTTCGTAAGGTTGACGATGAGCCCCGGATATTCAACGTATTCGCCTTTTTGTGCATTCGGGTTGGTTTCCGTGCTCGCCGGCGTAACCCGCCGTAAAACGGCCTTTACGCGCGCTACGAGCTCCTTCGAGTCGAAGGGTTTGATCATATAGTCGTCCGCGCCGAGCTCGAGCCCCAGGACCTTATCGAAGACCTCGCCCTTTGCCGAAAGCATGATGATCGGGGTCTGCGAAGTCTTGCGGATCTCACGGCACACCTGATAGCCGTCCATGCCGGGCAGCATCAGATCCAGCAAAATGATCTGCGGCGTGAAATCATGGAACGCGTCCAGCGCGTCCTGCCCGTCGTGCACGATCTTCGTCTCGAAGCACTCCTTGATCAGATACAGGGAGATCAGCTCCGCGATGTTCTCGTCATCGTCCACGATCAATACTCTTTGTTTATCTGCCATAATCCTATCCTCCTGACCGGCGTTATCTTTCCTTAAACACGACGATGGTGACGCCGGAGTCGCCCTCGCCATACTCACCTAAGTGGAATTCTTTTACGTATTTGAGTTTCCGCAGTTTCTGGTGCAGTCCGTTGCGCAGCGCACCCGTGCCGCGGCCGTGGACCACGCGTACCTTCTCCAGATGTGCGAGGTATGCATCGTCCAGATATTTCTCCATCTCGGGCAATGCCTCGTCCACCGTCTTTCCGATCAGGTTGATCTCCGGGGAAATGATGGCCGATTTCGACATTTTGATCTTTCCCATGCCGCCGACTGCGCTTTGGTTCATCGTCACGGTCGGTTCATCCGGCAGCAGGGACACGTCCTTGATGTTCACGAGGGAACGGAGAATGCCCATCTGCGCGTAGAAGTCGCCCTTCGCGTTCGGAAGCGTGCTCACGGTGCCCTTCAGGTTCAGAGAGTGCACCAGGATGCGGTCGCCGATCTTTAAGTCGGAAGCGGAGAGCGAGCCTGCCGCATTTTTCTTCGGTTCGACCTTATTCTTCGAGCCTTGGGATACCTTGTCCAGGCGCTCGCGGACCTTCGTCCGGTCTTCCTCCATGGAGCGGATCTGCGCTCCGCCCACGCTCTTTTTATTCAGATCGCGGATGGTCTCATCCACGAAATTCTTCGTATCCTGCAGCATGGACTGGGCTTTCTGCCGCGCGTCCTCGAGGATCTTTTCTTTCTGCGCCGCCAGTTTCTCCTGCTGTGCGGTGAGTGCATCGCGCTCGCGCGTAAGATCTGCTTTCAGTGCCTCGACCTCTGCCTGCTTACGCTCGATGTCGACGCGCGCGTGCTCCAGTTCGCTGACGATGTCCTCGAAGGACTTCGCGTCGGAACTTAAGTGCTTCTTCGCATCGTCGATGATGTAGTCCGGGATGCCCAGTTTACTCGATATGGCAAATGCGTTACTCTTTCCGGGGATGCCGACCAGGAGCCGGTAGGTCGGGCGGAGCGTCGCTACGTCGAATTCGCAGCTCGCATTTTCCACGCCGTCCGTGGACAGGGCGTAGACCTTCAGCTCGCTGTAGTGCGTGGTCGCCAGGGTCCGCACCTTCATGTTGTGCAGGAACGACAGGATGGAGATGGCCAGCGCCGCGCCCTCGGTCGGGTCGGTGCCGGCGCCCAGCTCGTCGAACAGGACCAGTGTTTCCTGGTCCGCCTGCTCTAAGATCGGGGCAATGTTTTTAATGTGCGAGGAGAACGTACTCAGGCTCTGCTCGATGCTCTGCTCGTCGCCTATGTCCGCGAAGACCTCGCGGAACACCGCCAGCTTCGAATGGTCGAAGGCCGGGATGAACAGGCCGGCCTGGCCCATCAGGGTGCACAGGCCCACGGTCTTTAAGGTGACCGTCTTACCACCGGTGTTCGGACCGGTGATGACCAGCAGGTCGTAGTCCTGCCCCAGTGTGATATCGATCGGCACGACGACGTCCGCCGGAATCAGCGGGTGGCGCGCCTTCTTCAGGCTGATGATGCCGTCCGTGTTGAAGTCCGGCTCGGTGCCGTTATAACTGCGCGCGAAGGTGGCCTTCGCGAAGATGAAATCCAGCTCGGTCAGCGTGCGGAAGTCATTCTCGATCGTTTCGGCCTCGGGGGCGCACAAATTGGAGAGGGTCGCGAGGACCTTCTCGATCTCTTTCTGTTCTTCGATCTCGAGTTCCCGCAGGTCGTTGTTCAGTTTTACGACCGCGCTGGGTTCGATGAAGATCGTGGAGCCGCTGGCGCTCTGATCGTGCACCATACCGGACACCTGTGATTTGTATTCCGCCTTTACGGGGATGCAGTAACGTCCGTCGCGCATGGTCACGACCGCATCCTGGAGCAGGGTGCGCTGGGACTGTAGCATGGAAGCCAACTGCGAGCTGATGCGCTGCTTCGTGACGGCCAGTTTCCGGCGCACATTCTGAAGGCCGGCACTCGCATCGTCCGCGATCTCCTCCTCGGAGAGGATGCAGCGGTCGATCTCACGGCCAATCTGCGTCAGCGGAGCCAGGCTTATGAAGCGCTCGTCCAGCGAATCATATTCTTCAGGCTCCACGTCGCGCACGCCGTAGGAGCGCGCCCTTGCGGTTGCTTTCAGAAGCGAGGAAATGTTCAGAAGCTCGGTGATGGACAGACCGCTGCCTAAAGACAGGCGCTTCAGCGAGGGGATGACGTCGCGTGTGCCTGAAAAACTCGGATTTCCCTTGCGATAGCAACGGGAGACCGCGTCGGACGTCTCTTTTTGGGTCTGTCGTATCGTTTCGGGATCGTCGGTCGGTTTTAATTCCTCACAGAGTTTCCGGCCCGACGGGGTCGTGGCGTGCTCCGCGAGCATTGCGACGATCTTATTGTATTCCAATACCCGGAGTGATTTTTCGTTCATGGTTCTTTTTATACCTTCGTCTATACGGCAAATGCCGTGCGATTCTTTCTGTAATGATCGTATGGTATTCGATTTGCTGATCTGATCTTTTATTCGGGATACAGGACCCGATACGTTCTGTTTCGTGCCCCACGGACCGGCGACTGCTCCGTGAGCACATACCATACCAAGTATATTATATCATAAGTCCCGACGTAGTAAAAGCGTGAAATCGCAAATTGAGATTTGGGTATTTTCAAATCGGGTAAAATCGAGTATAATAGATGATAATACACATACAGTCACAGTCTCCTATACAGTACGAAGTACATTTCAGATATCGAGGATCAACATGGCGGATAAAAGAGACGACGAGATGAAGAATTCAAATACCGCCCCGGGCGATGAAGGTTCGCAAAAGGGCGGCGAGCAACCATATATTCGTGAAAAGATCGTAAAGCCGAAACGACGTTCCCGCTTCCTGGCAGTGGCCATCGGAGGCTTTTTCGGCGCGGTCTTATTCGGTCTGATCGCTTGTGTTTCGTTTGTATGGATCTACCCGTACATATCGAAGATGCACGGAGACGATGTCGTCGAGACGACGACCGCGGAACGGATCATTTTGGCTACGCACAGCGAGGAGCAGACGGTGGAGGATACGACCCCGCCCGAGACGGAGGAGCCGACCACTGAGGAGAGCACGGAGGAGACATTGCCCGAGTCCGAAGGCGCATTGCTCCCGGTCGATAAAGAATGGATCGAGAGAAGCATTGACCGAAGGATAAAAGACATCAAGGTCGATGTACGCGACATCGAAAACTATGCCCGTGAGATCCAAAAGATCTATCAGAATGTGGAGAAGAGCCTCGTGACCATCGTTTCGCAGGATTCGGTCGATCCGGTATTCCATACGGAGCAGGGCGCCGCATCAGGCATCATGTTCTCGCATCTGGATAGCGTTCGCACGATCTTCATCCTGACGAATTACGAAGCGTCAGCCATCCAGAATCCGGTCATCCGGTTTTCGGGGCACAGCGAATACATGCCCGCAGAACTGCGCGGCACAGACTCCATCATGGGTCTGGCGATCCTGTGCGTTCAGTTTGACGAAACGCAGCAGGAACTGTATAATTCGCTGAACTGTATCGAACTGGGCAATACTTACCAGATCCGCGCCGGCAGTCCGGTCATCGCGGTCGGAGCGCCTTACCGCACATGCGGAACCATGGGCTATGGTTCCGTTGTGGAGATGCGCCATGACCAGATGGCGGTCGACACGGCCTTCCGCATGTATTATACGAACATCAATGCTCCCGAGGGAGGCACGGGCTTCCTGGTAAATATGAGCGGACAGCTGATCGGCCTTATTAACTCGAGATATAAGGATCCTGTGATGGAGGGTTATATCGCGGCGGTTGCGACCGAGGAACTGACCGGCATCATGGCAAACATGGCGAACCAGGATGACACCAGTTATTTCGGAATCATTGGCCAGAATATCACGCAGACCATCTCGCAGGCCAGTGGCATGCCGGAGGGCATATACGTGACATCGGTGCAGCAGGACAGCCCGGCCTATCAGGCGGGCATCATGAGCGGCGATATCATTACGATGATCAGCTCGAAGAGCGTGACCCGGATGAACCAGCTGAAAGAAGTCCTGACGACGCAGGGACGGCATTTGCCGGGTGAGACCGTGAAGGTAACGGTGATGCGTCTGGGACGTGACACTTATGTTGAAGTACCGATCAGCGTGACTCTGGGAGCACGTAAATAAAGGAAAGGGTGGCAGGCCCTACCTGCCTTAGAAAGAGAACAGTATGTATTTTATCGAGAACCTGAAAGACGGAGACCACGTTTCCGGCGTATACTTCTGCAAAAACAAGCAGATGCTGACCGGAAAGTCAAAGAAACCCTACTGCAGCCTGACGCTGCAGGATAAGACCGGCACCCTGGATGCAAAGATCTGGGATTTTACCGGCGGCATCGAGGACTTCGAGAACCTGGATTTTATCTTCGTCGAAGGTGATATCACGACTTACAACGGGAATCTGCAGTGTGCGCTGCGCCGCGTGCGTGTGGCGGATGAAGGCGAGTATGTTCTAAAGGACTACCTGCCGGTCTCTGCAAAGGATAATGACCAGATGTATGCGGAGCTCTGCGCGATGATCGACAGTGTGAAGGAGCCGCATTTGCAGGCCTTGCTGAAGAACATTCTGGTGGAGGATGAGCGTGTCGTTAAGGCATTCCGCCGCCATTCTGCCGCGAAGAGCGTGCATCACAGTTTCATCGGCGGACTGCTGGAGCACACCGTCTCCGTGACGAAGCTTTGTGATTTTTATTCCAAACTGTACCCGTTCCTGAACCGGGATCTTCTGCTGAGCGCGGCCATGCTGCATGACATCGGCAAATTGTGGGAGATCTCCGATTTTCCGGCAAATGATTATACCGACGACGGTCAGCTTCTGGGGCACATCGTCATGGGCTACGAGCTGATCGGAAAGCGGATAGCTCTGATTCCGGACTTTCCGAAGAAGACTGCTTCTGAGCTGCGCCACTGCATTTTGGCGCACCACGGCGAGTACGAGTTCGGTTCGCCGAAGAAGCCGGAACTGGTAGAAGCCATGGCATTGCACATGGCGGATAATACCGACGCTAAGATCGAGACATTTATCGAGGCATTGGATGCGCAGAAGGCGAACAATGATTGGTTGGGCTTCAATCGCTTCCTGGACGCAAACATTCGCCGGACTACACCGTCGCAGCAGTGAACCGCGTGACAGGCGCGATCCGACGTACTGCGCATATAAGGCTGACATGAATAAGAATGATATAATTGAGGTCGCCATCACCGATATGAGCGACCAGGGTGAAGGAATAGGAAAAACCCGGGATGACGGCTTGACGTTTTTCGTGAAGGACGCCATCGTGGGGGATTTTGTGCGCGCAGTTGTCACGAAGGTGATGAAGAATTACTGCTATGCGAAGATGCTCGAGGTGATCACGCCGTCGCCGCACCGTGTGCCGGCGCGCTGTAAGGTCGCGCGCGCCTGTGGAGGCTGCCAGTTCCAGGAGATCGACTACGAAACGCAACTGAAACTGAAACGCGAAACGGTTATCCGTAAATTGCGCCATATCGGCCATATAGCGGCTTTTGGCGATGAATCGGATATTTCCCCGTCTGAGGGTGAAAAGGGCGTCTACGTGGCTCCTACGCTCGGTATGGACGATCCCTGGCGTTACCGTAATAAGACGCAGCTGCCCATCGGCTATGACCGCGAGCATAAGCTCGTGGCGGGCTTCTATGCCGGCCGCACCCACGCGATCATTGCCCACGAAGACTGCCTGCTCGCGGACACGGGAAATGCAAAGATCGCGCGCATCGTGCTATCGCACATGAATCGCTATAAGATTTCGGCGTATGATGAGAACTCGCACACGGGGTTGGTGCGCCACCTGCTGATCCGTCATGGTCATACGACCGGACAATGGATGGTCTGCATCATCATTAACGGGCGTGTGAAGGACCTCCTGCACGCGGATGAACTTGTGGCAGCCCTGAAGGAGCAGCCGGGCATGGCGAGCATTTCCGTCAACATCAACACGAAAAATACGAACGTGATCCTGGGTGAGGAGACGATCCTCCTCTATGGGACTCCGTATATCGAAGATACGATCGGGAACCTGAAGTTCCACATCGGACCGCATTCGTTCTTTCAGGTGAACCCGGTGCAGACCGAGAAACTCTACGGCTGTGCTCTGGATTTCGCGGGCCTTAGCGGCAACGAAGTCGTCTGGGACCTCTACTGCGGCATCGGGACCATTTCCCTGTTTCTCGCGCAGAAGGCGAAGAAGGTCTACGGTGTTGAGATCGTGCCGCAGGCCATCGAAAACGCGAAGGACAATGCGCTCCTGAACAGTCTGCTGAATACCGAATTCATGGTCGGCAGCGCCGAGGATATCGCGCCGCTGCTTCAGAAGCGGCCGGAGGCGGCTCCGGACGTTGTGGTCGTCGACCCGCCGCGCAAAGGCTGCGACGAGAAACTTTTGGCGACCATGCTGGCGCTCGCACCGCAGCGCATCGTCTACGTCAGCTGCGACCCCGCGACATTGGCCCGCGACCTCGCCATCCTTTTGGAGAGCGGAGCCTACCGGCTCGAAAAAGTCCAGCC
>DBXX01000006.1:538-1027 GCA_002309675.1 Lachnospiraceae bacterium UBA1201 | reverse complement strand
TGATATAGATATACAGGGAGAATCGATACGAAAATGTTATATGAATTAACCGATACTTCAAAAGCGGCATGTCTTTTTGACGGCTGGCAGGAAACGCTGATCTATTCCTGTTTGCAGAAAGTGATGGGAAAAGTCTTTGTGACGGATCCTAAGTGTCCTAAGTCAGCAATGGCTTTTGTTGGATGCTTCGCTTTTTATGCGGGAGAACCCGACAGGGAACTTGTTATCAATAAACCTGAAGGCTTTGTTATCATGGTACCACAGAATAATGCGTGGGAAACATGTATCGAAGAGTGCTATCCTGCGGCAAAGAAGGTAACCAGGTACGCCATCAAAAAGGATACTTGTTTTGATAAAGTTATGTTGAGAAACATGCTGGCAAAGCTGCCTGTCGGATATGAGATGAAAGAGATCGATGAGATAACCTACGACTTGTGCCTTCCTGATCCGGTGACAAGGGATTTTGTTTCATCATTTAAAAGTAAGGAT
>DBXX01000006.1:0-454 GCA_002309675.1 Lachnospiraceae bacterium UBA1201 | reverse complement strand
GAGATAGAGGTTGATACGGTAGAGGAAGAACGCAGAAAAGGTCTTGCAACAATCGCGAGTGCTGCATTGATCTTACGCTGTCTTGATGAAGGATTATATCCGAGCTGGGATGCACAGAATATGAAATCAGTTCGTCTGGCAGAAAAGCTTGGATATGAATTTGATCATGAATATACCGCATATGAAGTGTCCGGAGAAGATCGGACGCATTGATCCGGACAAAACGGAACATAAATTGACAAGATATCTTTTCCGACTCCGTGTAGAATACAATCATCAAAGAGAAGGAGTGTGACAAATGGAGTGGCTTACCAGCATTCGGAAAGCGATTGAATATGTGGAAGAGCATCTGGAAGAAAACATCAGTGCGCAGGATGTTGCAAATCAGGTCTTTATGTCATCATTCTTTTTTCAGAAGGGATTTTCAATGATGACCGGTTACGGACTGAGTGAG
>DBXX01000071.1:33576-40768 GCA_002309675.1 Lachnospiraceae bacterium UBA1201 | reverse complement strand
TGTCCGTTCGTCTCCACGTAGATACGCATGGTGTCCTTGCCGTCGAGGTGCGACAGACGGATCTGGTACTCGCTGGAGAGTTCCGGGAATTCGCGAAGCGCCTCTTCGATCTGGGCAGGGAATACATTGACCCCGTGGATCTTCATCATGTCGTCGGTACGTCCGCGGATCACGTCGATCCTCGGGAAGCAGCTTCCGCAGGAGCACTTGCCGGGGATAATGCGGGACAGGTCGTGCGTGCGGTAACGGATGAGCGGCGCGCCCTCCTTCACCAGCGTGGTGATGACGATCTCGCCCCACTCGCCGTCGGGCAGAACCTCACCGGTCTTCGGATCCACGATCTCCAGGTAGAGATAGTCATCCCAGTAGTGCATGTAATCACTACCGGGGCAATTAATGCCGATACCGGGACCATAGATCTCGGTCAATCCATAAATATCGTAAAGCTCGATGCCGAGCATGTCATGGATCTTCTCACGCATGGTCTTACCCCAGCGCTCGGATCCGATGACACCCTTCTTAAGTTTCACATTGTCCTTAATGCCACGCTTCTCGATCTCTTCACCGAGCAGAAGCGCGTAGGAAGAAGTCGCACAGATGACCGTGCTCTCCAGGTCCTGCATCATCTTCAGCTGCTTCTCGGTGTTGCCGGGGCCCATGGGAATGACCATGGCGCCGAGTTTCTCCGCGCCGAGCTGGAAGCCGATGCCTGCGGTCCACAGGCCGTAGCCGGGCGTAATCTGGATGCGGTCCTTCTTCGTAATTCCCGCCATCTCGTAGCAGCGGGCGAACATGATGGCCCAGTCGTCCACGTCCTTTGCGGTGTAGGGGATGATGACCGGTACACCCGTCGTACCCGACGAAGAGTGGATACGCACGATCTCCTCTTCCGGCGCCGTCATCAGACCCAGCGGATACGCGTCCCGCAAGTCGTTCTTCTCGGAAAACGGCAGCTTCTCAAAATCCTCCGCCGTCTCCACGCGGGTAATGCCCGCTTCCTTCAGTTTCTTTCCGTAAAAGCTCCCCGCCTTTACCATCGCGTCGATCCGGTTATTCACCAGAGCGAGCTGCTCCTCACTGATCTTCATGATCTCGTTCTCCTTATCGCGAATATTTTCGTTCGTATATTTCCTATTTGCCTTCGTTTCCGCCGACGCGGGTTCCCGCGGCAAATGCTTTTTCGTTCAGTTCCAGGAAGCGGGCCGGCACTACCTTACGGATCGCCGCCAGCACATCGTCCTGACTAAGCCCGATCTCACCGGTCGCAACTGCGGCGCCTAAGAGCACCACGTTGAGACACTTCGTCGAACCGAGTTCGCGGCAAATGCTTTCACCATCCACTAAAAACAGGCGTTCCTGCGGTATGACCTGCTTCAGGTATTCCACCATCTGATCTCCGCTGTAGTTCGAACCGGACAGCGTCGCCGTCGTCGGCATCACCGCCTTCAGGTTCGTGACTACCGCTCCGCCCGGCTTCAAAAACGGCAGCATCCGAACCGTTTCGCCCGGCTCGAAGCCCAAGATCAGGTCCGCCTCGCCTTTGCGGATCATGGGCGCATGCAGCCCCTGTCCGATGCGGATATTACTGAATACATTGCCCCCGCGCTGCGCCATGCCGATGGTCTCGGCGCTCATGACCGTGAGCCCCTGCTCCATGGCTGCCGCCGCGAGCAGCTTCGACGCGAGCACGGTACCCTGACCGCCCACGCCGCACAAAACCAAATTCTTCTGAATAGCACCCATCATGCGACACCTCCATTTTCCGAACCGATCGCATGAACGGGACACAACTGCGCGCAAAGCCCGCAGCCGGTACACAGGGACGGGTCGATCTTCACGCGTCCCTCCTCCGTCACGATCGCCGGGCAGCCAATCTCGCGGATGCACCGCTTGCAGCCGATGCATTTCTCCGGATCGATCTGCGCCGGACCGCCGAAGATGGTGTTCTTACCCTTCACGATCGCTATGCAAGGCGAACGGAAGATAATGGCCTTCACGCCGTGCTCCTGCGACGCCCTGCGGACCACATCCACGGCCGCCGTCTGGTCGAGGGGATCCACCGTCTCCACAAAGGAGAGCCCGATCCCTCGCAGGATGCCTTCGATGCTGACTTTCGAAACCACCTCGCCCATCATGGTCTTTCCGGTGCCGGGATGCGGCTGGTGACCCGTCATGGCGGTGGTTGAATTATCTAAGATAACGACGGTCAATTCCGCCTGATTGTATACTGCATTCACGATGCCCGTAATGGCCGACGCGAAGAACGTCGAGTCTCCCACGAACGCGAAGCAGGAAGTGTCCGGTTCCACGTGCCATACGCCTTGGGCAATGGATATCCCGGCGCCCATGCAGAGGCAGGTGTCGCACATATCCAGCGGCATGGCATTGCCGAGTGTGTAGCATCCGATATCGCCGCAGAAGATCGTTTTCTTCCCTTTCATGGCCTGTTTTACCGCGTAAAAGGACGCACGGTGCGGGCAGCCCGCGCACAGGACGGGCGGACGGACCGGAAGCGCGGGCGGCTCAGGCAGGGCCTCAGCCTTCAGCGCTGTCTCGATGCCGACGAACGCATCAACCGCGGCCTTCACCAGGTCGACCGTATATTCGCCCGCATAAGGCATGTGATGGGACCGTTTTCCTAAGATCTTCGTCTCCAGATGGTATTTTCCGCAGAGGAAGGTAAGCGCATCCTCGATCACGGGATCCAGCTCCTCCACCACCAGAACGCGGTCCACGGATCTTAAGAATTCCACAGCGCGTTTTTCCGGGAAGGGGAATGGCGTGCCGACCTTCAGGACCGAAGGACGCACCTCACTATGCAGCGTCTCCAACGCTTCCAAGGCGTATGCGAAACCGATGCCGCCGGCCGCGATGCCGAGGCTGCTGCCGAACGCGCCGCGAAGGGAAGCATTGGCCGAACTGTCGGAGAAAACGTCGGTGAGCATCTCGTTTCGCTCTTCGATCTTCTTATGGTTCGCCAGGGACAGTCTCGGGAAAATGACCCAGCGACTGCTGTCTTTCACGAAGCCTGCAGGCTGATTTTCCAGATATTCCGACGGATCCTTCACGTCAATGGACGCGTACGCATGGCAGATGCGGGTCGTCGGCCGGAAGAATACCGGCGTCTTATACTTGCGTGAGCAGGCAAATGCTTCCTGGATCATCTCGTACGCTTCCTGTACAGAAGTCGGGTCGAAACAGGGGAGCTTGGAAAATGCCGCGAAGCGGCGGGTGTCCTGCTCCGTCTGGGACGAAATGGGGCCGGGATCATCCGCCACCATTACGACCATGCCGCCTTCGATGCCGACGTACGCCAGGCTCATCAGCGGGTCCGAAGCCACGTTCAGACCGACCTGCTTCATGGTCACCAGCGCGTTCGCGCCTGTGTAGGCGGCGCCGGCCGCCAGTTCCATGCCGGCTTTTTCATTTACCGACCACTCCACGTAGACCTGCTCGGGGCGATGTGCTGCCACCGTTTCCAAAACCTCCGTGGAGGGCGTCCCCGGATAACCAGAGACCACATTCACTCCTGCCGCGATGGCCCCGAGGGCGATCGCCGCATTTCCCATCAAAAATTCTTTATGCATCGTTCCTCCCGGCCCGTTTTATTCCGGACCGATATTTAAATAGTTTTTTCTACGATCGCGTCGGAGTCTTCCAAAACGCTGACCTTTACGGTCTTTCCGTTTACGGTGAGTTCGTACTCACCCTTGAAACCGGTGATGGTCACCACACCGTTTTCATCGGTCTTAAGGTCTGCCTTCGTCTCCCAATCACCGTGGATCAGGCCCATGAGCGCATCGTAGACCGGTTTTTCTTTATTGTCCACGGTCAGAACGCCCGAAGGAGCCTTCAGCCATTTGCCGTCGGTGAGATCCCATGTCGTGATCGCCTCCACCAGCGGATGCGCGAAGAGCTCGGTGTACATTTCGGAAGCCTCGCGTGCCTGACGCTCCAGGCCCTCCGGCGTCGACGGCCATTCGTCCACCTGCCAGTCGTTCAGGTCCTCAATATATGCCGGCATGATCTCGCCGGAAATGAGAGTATTCTCCGTAAAGTGGATCGGCAGGCCGAAGTGCTCGAAACGCTCGAGTACCGAATGGAGCTTCTCGAGGCCCCAGTAACCCTGGTGCTGGTGGCTCTGAATACCGATTGCGGAGATCGGAACACCCATCTCCAACAGACCCTCGACCAGGATCTCGTAAGACTGTGAGGTATTGAAATCATTGATCAGAAGCGTCGCTCCCGGGTTCTCCGCACGTGCCGCCTCGAATACTTCCTTCACCAGTTTAAAACGCCCGTACTCCTTGCAGATCCGGGTGATCGCGTTATCATATTTATCAAAAACAGGCATGATGACCACTTCATTGATCACGTCCCACATGTCCACAACGCCCTTGTAGGTGCTCACTTCGCGGTGAATGCGCGCCAGCTGCTTCTCCAAAATCTGATCATTCGGATACTGCATGAGCCAGTCCGCACACACGGTATGCCAGCACAGCGGGTGTCCCTTCACGGTGATGCCGTGGTCCTTCAGCCACTGCGCCTGCGCCATGGTCATCTTCAGGTTCGGCTCGCCTTCCCGGCGCTCGTAGCCGCCCCAGTAAAACGGTATGGTCCCGTAGTTAAACAGTTTGATGAATTTCTCCATGCGCTCGATCGAGCTTTTCTTCATCTGCTTCATCCGCTCGGGATCCGCCCCGGGAAATGCGGGCATATCATCGGGCATTACAACGCCCATCGTGTCAAACGCTCCGCATCCGAACAGAAACTTATGCGTCTTCTGCTCTGCGCGTACCGTAGTGTTTGCCAGCGGCTGGCCCGCCGCGTCCTTAAGCTGCACCTTCACGGTTGCTTTTCTGTGTTCTAATCTACCCATAAACTCCTCCAATATCTTTTTCAGTCGTTCTGTCTCCTTCGGAGACCCGCCTCTTTCTATTATTCCACAAAATTCGGAATTTGTAAATCAAAGAAACCGAAACAACCTGCTTCTTCCCGAAAAAAATAAGCCCGGCGGTTTCCCGCCGGACCTGTGTGCTTTACAGTATTTCGTAAGTCTTTTTCGTGTGCAAATATGTGACTGTTTCTATGAACAGGGTCAATGCTCCCACGATCGCCAGAGATAACTCTACGCCTTTCATCGTTTCGATATAATAGAGTATGATAAAACCCAGTACTAATATTGCGACGTTTACCAAAATATACCAGAAGATCAATCCTCTCCAGCCTGCCGCTACCAATTTGTTGAACGGCTCGGAGACTTTCGCCATTTGCAGAAACAAAAATACTGCATAAGCGATCTGACTGACAATGCCAACGATATCCATCGCCAACCGAACCGACCTTTCTTCCGCCCGTTCTGACAGAATATCCATTATCACGCCGATGAGTACAAAAAGCGCCGCGAGTAAAAAGTTCCGTCCGTATCTGCTCAATAAATACAGAATCACCACCGTGGCGGCGGTAACGGCGATCTGGCCCCACACCATGTATTCCGCCAGTTTGGTTAAAAATTCAAGCGTATTATACCCGGATGTTGTAAACAGTTTGTACGGATCACTGTATAAAGTGAACATCCAGAACGCCGCCACCAGCCCGATCGCAGTTAGGATCACCTGAATCAAAAACACTCTTGAAAGCCATTTTACGGACCCGGCCATACCTCTCAGCATGTTCTTTTGGGCTTCTTTCTCCCAATTTGCCTGCCCCTTGAGATAGATGGAATCGTTCGTTTTCTGTGCGCCCCCAACGATCGCGCCGCACTCGAGACATACACTCATTCCAGCCGGGACTTCCGCTCCGCATGTAGGACAAATCATAAATACTCCCTCCCTGTTTTTCTTTTTCGACCCGGCCAATGTCAGAACGGCAGGCCCCCTTATTCTTACACGCTTCCATTATAGCAAATCCATTTTTGCTTTGAAATCCCCCGAATTATTACAACTTTCTGTTTTTATTCATTATTTATGTCTTATTCCTTACATTCCTCTGCGGCACCGGCCGCAATCCCCTATAATTGCGGTCGATCCCGGCACGTCCGCTAGATCCGCACCGCTCCCTTGCGATATTCACTCGGGCTACACCCCATCTGCTTTTTAAATACTGTAGTGAAATAAAAGGGTTCCGCAAATCCGAGCTGTTCGCTGATCTGGCGAATGGACAGGCCGCCCCGGCGCAGCAACAGGGCTGCGCGCTCCATTCGCAGTTTCGTATGATATTCCTGCAGCGTCATCCCGGTCTCCTCCTTAAAGCAGAAGGAAAGGTGTTTGTAGGACAGGCCCATGCGTTCCTCCACCTCCCGCGCGGAAAACGGAGACGACACCAGGTTCTCCATGAGCTGCTTCAGTTGCCGCGTCCGCAGGGTCTGCGGAGCCACCGGCCGGGACGCCTCCGCCTCGTAACGGATGTCCAGCAACAGTCTGTACAAAAAAGCATTCATATATGCACGCTCCTGCGGCTCGCTGCTCCGATACATCGACAGCAGGGACTCAAAACGGGCTACCAACATACTTTTCGGTGGCAAATGAACCAGTTTGGGGATCGGGACATACACGGCCGAAGTCTGCGTCGGTTCGGAGCCCTCTACATAGGCAAAATCTTCGGCCCGAAGTTCTTCCGCCGAAGCCGCCACCTGCTCCGGCAGATGAAAATGCACAAAAAACCACCGCGTCCCGCGTGGGCAGCGCTTCCGCCCCCAGTGGTGCAGCCCCTGCTTCAGGAAGAAAACCGAGCCCGCCGGGACTGTGTAGCATTCGCCCTCCTCGTAGATCTCAAACTCCCCCTCACGGACATAAAGCAGGACATTGACATCCATGACACGGTCCGGATGCACGAAGCCGTCCTCCGTCCAGAGATCGTCACACAAACTGACTAACGGCAGCCGATCGATGGGCAAATGTATCAACGTGTCGGCCATAAGTTTGCCGCCTCCTTCAAAATCGGAATATTTTATAGGTTTTTCCTCTGATTTTACATTTTTATTTCTATATTTCCGATTATACTATAGGTAGCAGGACGTTGCAAGCCCATCCGGCATCGGAGACATACATTTTCCGGGCCGTCGGCAGCAACGGATGGTAAATCGTTAGGGAAAACATAAGATCCGCGGAAGAAGCCGCGGGGAAGCGAGGAAACAGCGTATGAAAGAACTGCAGGGAAGAGACGTCGTACTGTTCGACGGCGAACTGCTCTC
>DBXX01000071.1:25856-33524 GCA_002309675.1 Lachnospiraceae bacterium UBA1201 | reverse complement strand
CTGCAGAACTACTATCAGGAGGCCGGACTGCACCAGAATTTCGGCAGCAAGGCCATGGCGCACGGCGGCTGGGAGGATCCCTCCTGCCAGCTGCGCGGACATTTTCTGGGGCACTTCTTAAGTGCCGCCGCGATGCACTACGCAGAGTCGGGCGACGAGGAGCTCCTGGCGAAGGCGAACTTCATCGTTAACGAGTTGGCGCACTGCCAGGCGGAAAACGGCGCGGGCTGGGTCGCTGCCATCCCCGAGAAATATTTCCACTGGATCGCACGCGGAAAGGCCGTCTGGGCGCCGCATTACAACGTGCACAAGCTTTTTATGGGCCTGGCGGACATGTATCGCTACGCGGGCAATGCACAGGCTCTCGAGGTCGCTGTGGCATTTTCCAAGTGGTTCTACGATTTCACGGATGGTATGAGCCGCAAGCAGCTCGACGACCTCCTGGATTTCGAGACCGGCGGCATGCTGGAGATCTGGGCGGACCTGTATGAATTTACCAAAGATGAAATGTATCTGACGCTGGTCGAGCGATACGACCGGCACCGTCTTTTCGATCCGCTGCTTGCCGGCGTGGATGTACTGACCAACATGCACGCCAATACGACCATACCGGAAGCCATCGGCGCGCTGCGCGTCTATGAAGTTACCGGGCAAGAGCGCTATCGTGATATAGCCATGGCTTACTGGAAATGCGCGGTCACCGACCGCGGCAGCTTCGTGACCGGCGGTCAGACGCTCGGCGAGATCTGGACGCCCATGCGGTCCATGGCGGCGCGCCTGGGCGAGAAGAACCAGGAGCACTGCACGGTCTACAACATGATGCGGCTGGCGGACGGGCTGTTTAAGCTCACCGGTGACGCGAAGTACCTCGACTACATCGAGCGCAACCTGTACAACGGCATCCTGGCGCAGGGACATTTCCGCGGTGGCCACTCGAACGGCCAGACGCCGGAGTTCCCCGAGGAGGGCCTGATCACCTATTTCCTGCCGCTCTACGGTGGCGGCCGCAAGGGCTGGGGCTCGAAGACGCAAGACTTCTGGTGTTGCCACGGATCGCTCGTTCAGGCCAATGCCGCCCATAACCGGTTTCTCTATTATCAAAACGGTAATGATATCTATACCGGACTGTATTTTGCATCAGACGCCGGTTTCACCTTAAGCGGAGGCAACGCCTTTAGGATCCACCAGTGGCGCGATACATTGAACGGCAGCTATCATTTTTCCTCGACTGACTCGGCTGCGCAGACCGTACGCGAAGAGGCGCATATCTACCTCCACCAGCCCGACTGCCTGACGGAATGCTTCCGTATCGAAACGGATGCGCCCGTAAGCTTCGCGTTGCATCTTCGTATTCCCTCGTGGATCGAAGGGGCTGAAGGAGCCTCTCTTATGATCAATGGCACACCGGTCAATGAAGCTTACGTGCCCGGAAGTTTTGTCGTCCTTGACCGCACCTGGAACAATGGCGATGAGATCTGCCTCTCACTGCCGCTGCGCATCCGGACCGCTCTGCTGCCCGGAACAAATGACATGGTCGCATTTACCTACGGGCCGATCGTCCTGGCCGGTTTAAGTGACGCCGAACGCATGCTTCATACCCATGGCGCTGCGCCCGAATCCTTGCTGGTGCACGATTGTGAGCGTGAGTGGGGCATGTGGAAGATGACCTTCAAGACCCGCGGGCAGGACCCGGGCATCCGCTTTGTTCCGCTCTATCAGATCGGTTACGAACGCTATCAGGTATATTTCCCTATCACCGATTGATCATGCCATAGCTTTTTTCATCCTATAAATCTGCCGGGGCGCGAAAGATACCTTTTCGCGACCCGGCGGGTTTTATGTACTTTTATTCTGTTGTTTATCAATCAATTTCGATCGTTTTTGCTTTACACAACGGCTTAATATCCTGATATGTTTTTCCTTTAGGATATCGAATACTGATCCACGTGTTTTCATAGGTAAACGTCAAGTCCCGCATAGATGCGACGTGAAGATATCCATCCTCATTCAGAGGCGTTTTAATCTGTTGCTGCTCACTTAAAGGTTTCAACGGATCCTCCTGATTTGCGTATTCCGGTCGGCATACCGTTATGATATAATCGCGGTCATAATCGATCATGCCCATTTCTACAGTAGTGTTATTAGGCGTGTAGTAGTAGAACACGTTATATTCGTTTACTTGTATTCCCCATAAGTGGTAACCTTCAATAGCGGTATCCGGTACGATCAGTTTGTTGATCAATGACAGCTTATTGCGATTATCCTCTTCTTTTCCCTGGCGCACATTTTGTATCCTTTCAATCAGTTCCTCGATTGTTCTAACAAAAACCGGTTTGTATTCAATTTCAAGCGCTCCCTTTTCACTCGGTGGTATTTCTTTTGTTTCTGTAAACAGAACTGTTTGGCTTTCTTCGTGGGATGAATTAACAATACTGTTTTCAATTGACCGGCCATCCTTTTCTGCCGTGCAGGAAGACATTAACAATAAACTTCCAGCCATAAGTAAAAACAAGGTTTTCTTTTTCATAATATCCTCCTTAATTCCTGTTTTGTAGTATCGCCGAACGACAATTATCACACCAGTAGTCGAAATTACCTTTCAAAACACATTTTTGACCATTTATACAAGTATAGTGACTTCCCCCTAAATTATGAGTCAATTCATGCTGTATCGATGTCTTTAATTCAGGCGTTGTTAAGACAGATGTTATTGCATCTCTTCCCGGTCGATAACCCAAACCCACTATTTCATTATGAGTACCATCATATGTGCATACGGCATGGCTTACTAAACGATAGGTATAATAACTGCTTGAACTTAACAAATCCACTAACCGAGCCGCACTCTTATGATGGGTCGTCGCACAGGATGTCAGCGTTCCGCAGGAAGCCGTGCAGATATGATTCGGAGTTGTATTCGGGCAAGAATTGCCATTCAACTGGGTGCTAAGTGACGTCGAAACTAAGTTCATATTGATACAATATGCTTTTGATAAATCCGCTGTCGCCTGACCATATATACTTGCCAATGTTGACGCACTCTGCGTTACACCAGAATCATAATAAATCCTTGCATTTTTCGTTACCGGGACCAATACGTCCGCCGTAAATATCCCAAATGTACCGGTAATCTTATTCGTAACTGTGATGCTTACGGATGAAAGCGCATTTCCGGTCAGCACTCCTGATGAGTTGATCGGACAAGCACTCGAATTGTTGGAGGTATAATTCTCCCACATATTGCCATTGCAATTTGAATTCGATGGAGAGTAGTCCGGTGTGTACATGGTGGCAGTCCCACCCAAGGGCACTCCAATATCTCGTATCGAAAGGATACTACAAGGCACATACCATGAAACGTTTAGAAAGCCCATAGGTGTAAATGACTGATTACTAACGCTACAGGTATTTGTACCGACAACCAATTTACATCCATGTATGCTAGTATCCGTCGCCTCTGAAACCAAAGAATTGCCACTTGAAGAATAATACATACTCCACTTTTGATATTGCGATCCTGTATATGCGGACAGCGTTACCGCTTTCGTTGACGGATTTACCGTCAAACATTTACTTGTATCTGTATTCGAATACACTATGAATGTAGACGTAGATCCACTGACCTGTGTAAAAATCCATTTTTGAGTGACGTGACCATTATTAACGCCCGATGAATATCTGGTTCGCGAAAAACTTCCGCTGGTCGGGCTAGATAGCAAGTCCCCATTACTGACCATAGCGATATAATAGGTAATACTATCTCTTGTATCTTCCCCTTCTATGTGATTGATACGGATCATCCCATCATTTGAGGAAGCTGGTGTTTGAATGATCGCATCGGTTTCGCAAGCCAGCTCCGAGTTTGTGAATATATGCTCTGTGCTGATGAGATCTTCTGCATCTGTGGCATATACTGAAACAGTCATAAGCAATAGCAATGCAATCAACGCGCTTATATATCTTTTATAATGCATAGTTTATTTCCTCCTTCCAATTATAATGATAATCTTTTGGAAATAAAGCATAAGCGGATGTTTTTACTCTTCCGACTTATGCGCTTATACTGATACGCTTGCTCTGACCTCCCCATTTTGTGTGGCGTCTGAGGTCTGTTCTACGCACAATATTAGATATATTTTCTTTTTTCATCGCCATAGAATCACTCCTCCCTATGAAACACTTTGCTGCTTTGACACTCCACATGTAATGAGTTTTAATAGGATTCAACCAACCCTACTACTGTTACAACCGCATTATAGCATATAAAAAGGCAACACGCAAGGTCGTTTTTATATTTTAATAAAGATTTTATATATGTTTCCAAGTTGTTTCCGCTTATCCTTGATTTTGTATTATTCGTATTATTATGACACCCGACGGGGCGTGAAAGATAATCATTCACGCCCCGGCGAGTGTTTATCAATTTGTTTTTTACTGTCCGCCGGCGGTCTTCAGTACCATTTCGCCGGTCGATTTTGCGTAGCCGTCTGCGCCGTAGCCCATGTCATCGAGGACGTTCATGACGTCGCTCATGTCACATCCAATGTGGCCGTCCTTCGGGCCGTCGATCGCACGCTCGATGAGCGCCTGCATGGTCATTTCGTCATCGGTGATGGCGTTTGCCTTGCCGTCTGCCATGAGCTGTTCGTTTCGAGGCAGGGAGGTTCGGCGGCTCTGCTTCATACCGTTTCGGAAGCCTTCGAAATATTCGTTGCAGGCCTTCTTTATCAGGGCGGCCTGCTCCTCGCTTCCCGGCGGATGCTTCATCGCTTCCTTCAGAAGCGACTTCGCCTCGTCGACGTGCATCTGCACTTTGTGGGTCGTTACCTGGGCGTTCCACTCCGCATACTCCAATTTGAGCTTGTGGCCCTCAGGAGTGAGCATTCGGTCTACCTGCAGGTATTTCTCGGCTGCATGCTGGTTTGCGCCTGCTACGACGTTATAATCGTATTTCTTGCAGGTTTCCAGCGCCGTATTCAGGTCGGTCGTCTTCTGACCGGTGATCTGCTCGTGCACCTCAAATGCGACCTCATTGGCCTGGACGGTATCTTTGATCTCGATGTCGCCCTGTGAGCCACGCTTCTGGTAGCCGGTCAGGTCCGTATCCACGGCGCTGGTCCGGCCGGTCTTCAGCTTCATCTCGGTATTGCCCGATACGCTCTTGAAATAGATATCTTTCTCGGGGATGCCGGTCTTGCTGGAAATACGCTTCACGGAACCTGCTTTGATCGCGGCGTCCTTTCCGCCCCAGTACTCGTTGTACTTCATACGTACTTCCACCGCATTGAAATCGCTCAGGTTCTTCAGCTGCTGCTTCGCGTAGTAGTTTCCGCGCACCTCCTTATACATAGCCTCCAGTTTCGCGGCATTTTCCGCGCTGGGGTACAGTTTCTGCTGGTTGTACGCACGTTCGAGATCCTTGACCATCTCGAGGCCTTCGCGGCTGGCCTTAACGAACTCGTCGGACAGCTGCGTCGTCTTGCCGCTCTGGCGGGTCTTCCGAAGCAGGCGGTCTACGTTGTTTTCGGCCTTCGCTCGCATATCCTTCATCGTGGACGATGCGTTCTGGGCCGACTTCACGCTCTTCGAGTTGCTATAGCCGTCGTTCGCGTGGTTCGCGTTTTCTACCTTTCCGCGGCCATCCGCGCCGACTCCTGCCTTCGGCCCCCGGCCCAGCGAGAACTTCTGGTTGAAGCCCTGAACATTCTTCGCGTAGCTTAAATACAGTTTCTCGACACTCTTCAGGAGCGGGAACCTCGCCGTTGCCTTCGGCCATGCTTTTCCGAGCGCCCAGCCTAAGACTTTCTCGCCGGCATAGGCTAAAACAAACGGTTTTGCACCCGCCCACAGCACGCTGGCGACGGTTGCGTCGTCCTTCTCGAGTGCCTCATGCATATTGTACGGCACGCGGATGAAATCCATGGTCCAGAATGCGACCTCGGAAAGTCCGACGGTGGCAAATCCGAGCAACAGACGACCTGAAAGACCGGCTCTCGCCTCGATCTCATTGGCCGATTTCGCCATCTCCGCGTAGAAGCACCAGACGTACTCACCTACAGTCATGTCGCCGGCCGGCTTCGCATTCGCGCCGACGATCTCACCACGCAGGAAGCCGTTGTAGACCTCCATGAGGTAGAATGCCATCTCCTCATCGTAACCATACTCCTCGTTAAAGCCGTAGAGCTGGTCGCACGCGAGCCGATAGACCGGTCCTATTTGCTCCAGATAGTTGTTCCAGACATTTTCCCGCAAGGTCTCGAGGCCCTGGCGAATGCGTTCGTCCTTCTCGCGGTCTTCCGCGCTCAGCATGCCGAACTCATCGTAACGGCTGGGCTGGCTCAGCAACAGAACTTCCTTCGAGCACTCGTACTCGCGGTCTTCGACCTTACCCCGCACCGTGACCACCGCCTGAATGCGGCGCGGCACGTCCAGGATGGCCTTCGAACACTGCAGAGTAACGAGCAGGGAGCCGTCGTCGAGGATCTCGGGATCGGTCTCGCCGGCGTCAAGCGCGATGCCCAGCGCCTTAACGATCTCTTCGTCATCCTCGCGTACCGCGTGCACGGAAAATCCCGTGATCAGCGGCGCGTAGACATGCACCTTCTCATTCTCTTTATCACACTCCAGCACACGGACCGTCGTCTTCGTCTTCGCCAGCTTGTAGTCGGTCTTTGCGCGCTGTGTGAAAGGCTTCGCCTTTCCTTCTTCGGTCGGGATCAGACAGCAGTTGATCTTATCGACTGCGATTGAGATACCTTCCTTCAGTCGGGCAATGTAGAAATCCTGCTCAATATAACGGCCGTCCGTCTGCTCCACGTGAATGGTCATCGTGTAGTTGTCGATGGCTGCGGCCGGGCGGTCATCCATCGGATCCGCCTTCTCTTTTTCTTTGATCACCGCATAGTATGCATGTGCCAGTTCATTTCCGAGATCTGCCTCGATCGACTCGATGCTCACGTCGTATGCATCGTCGGGTTTGATCTTCGCAGATACCTTCTGGTTCTGGTTCATACCCAATACGATGAAATACGGGCGTACCTCTTCCTTAAAGCCTAGCGGGATCGTGAGGTTCGGCTGGTCGAAAACGATCTCCGGAACCGCGATCCTGAACTTCATCCGGTTGGTAAAGGAACCGCCCTTACCACGGAACTGGAAGGAGATCTCTGCCTCGGACTCTTCCGTCTTCGGATCCTGGACCCAGGCTCGCGCGGCTTTATATGTTCCTGCGAGTTCCTCCTGCTCCTGGATGCCCAAAATGTTATCCGGAGAGAATATCCTAATATTCTTCGACAGATCCGGTCGGTCTTTCTCCACGCCGCCTACCACTTCGACTACGCGTGCATACACGATCACGGGCGATGCTCCCGGGACAATGATGTTTCCGAAATCCTTATAGATCTTCAGCTTGTAGGTTTTCTTCTTCTCGTCGTCGGTCTCGTTGCGGTCCGGTTTACTCTGTCCTTCCGCTCCCGGGCCGCCTGAAGAACTGCCGGGAGTTCCTGCACTTCCGGGTGCTCCTATAGGTCCGTTTCCACCAGGTCCTGCCGGCCCTGCTCCTGCTGTTTCAGGCCCGGGAGTTCCCCCGCCGCCGCCACCGCCGCCCCCGGTTGCTCCTGCTGCCGCTCCTGCGACTGCTGCGCCCCCGACGGAGATCACCGTGGGAACCCA
>DBXX01000071.1:7344-25806 GCA_002309675.1 Lachnospiraceae bacterium UBA1201 | reverse complement strand
CCGGTCGGAGCGACGATCTCGTCATCGATCGTGCCTCCATCGACCTCGCCCGGATTTTCATCCGCGTCGGAGAAAATGATATCCGTGATTCCGGCAGGATCCTGCTTTATATCAATATACAAACTGTATCCGACATACGATGCGAAATTATCATACTGCAGGCCGGAGTCCGGGTTTTTGCGGTTTTTTACATGGTAATACGCGTCCAGACTGATCGTGACACTCTTCGTTCCCGCTTTGGGATTGATGCTGAACGAGCCATAATCGACTGCGCCAAAACTCGCCAGTTCTTTGGTTTCCTTATTCTCGTCGATGACATTTCCATCGCCGTCATAGTAGCGAACTGACTTGTTGTATGTCGCGCTGAACTCATAGGTCCCGACATCCATGTTCGCTTCACTGAACGGTCCCTTCGTCGGGTCTACGTCGTCATACATCCAGCTCCAGCAGGTTGCTACGACCATGTCGACCGTCGGCATGGACACCTCATAATTCAGGGTCACATTCTCCCCTGCCGACGCCAAAATCGTCGACCTCCAGGAGTTCCCGGTCCACGAACTGGTGTTATATTCACAGTGGAATTCGCGACCTCCGGCCACGTTATACTTGATAAAAAATGGTGAATCCGTCTTTCTTCTGCCGTCTACGACCTGGACCGCCTTACCCTCGCGGGGATCTTCCGCCTTCGTCTCCTCCTCGGCGGAGATATTTGCCGAAAGGAGCAACAGCGGCGATGCGGCAAATGCTATGCTGATCATGAGCGCCGTCCAGAGACGGAGCATTCTGTGAATTCTACGATGTCTCTTCATAAGCCGCCTCCTTCCTATTCTCCGAAGATCATCCGGGCCGCTTGCTTCCACTGCTCATCGGTCCATTCGCTAACTGTGGTGAACAGTTCATCTTCAAACTGCACGGTCAATGCATTCTGGGATACCTGACCCGTTTTGGAGTCCGTATGCTCATACGGGATGTACAGGTAGTATAATTCCCGGTCCTCGGCCGTGCCCCGGTAGTCGACCGTGTATTTCTCGTGTCCTTTGAATACCTCACGCGTTCCGCCGGCCACCTTACCCAGCGGTGTGCTTTCAAAAACCAGGTCCGGATGTTCCTCGGCGAACTTTCCGCTGAAGATATCCTTCGTATGATCTCCGATGTTCCACACGGTGTATTCGATATCTTCGTCTGCCTTCAGGATATAGGTCACGTGGGTCGGCCAGGAACTGTCACGGTCCAGTTCGAACCCGTTCATGGCCCGAACCATGCAGACGAATTTTTTATTCAGATCATAGAACGCGACCGAACCATCCTCCGCAACATAAAGGTCAGACTCATTGTTGTTTCCGTAGGATGCGCCCTTCGGCTCCACCGGCGCACTGCCTGACTTCGCGGACTGCGCGCCCTGCTCCACAGGCTCCACGAAACGGGAACCGAAGAAACCGATCACTGCGATCAGTGCGGCTCCGAAGAAGATGAACCAAAGCGTGCCCGGGTTTACATCCTTCCAGGCTGCCACAATCAGTGCGAGCAGCAACAGCGCGATACCGAGGATCATGTTCAGGTGCTTCCAGACCGGATCGTCCGCGATGGGCAGCGCCGAAAGCGGGACTGCCGCCGCAAATCCGGCCGTCATGCCGGCCATTAACCGCTTCGTCCCTGCCTCGTTTAAGAGGCGGGTCGCGCCTTCTTTTTTCGCGGTCAATGCCTGGGCCATGGCGCGGATCCAGCCGTTTTTCTTACCGAGAGCGGCCACGGAAACGAAGGCGCCCGAGATGCCCGCCATAGACTTCGTGAGCGAAGGCGCCCCCGTGAAGAATGCATAAAGCATGAGCGAAAGCCCCACGCCCATAATGAACCACGTGAGGTTTCCGCTCTTTGCTATCTGTTTTGCGTTATTAACTTCGTTCTTCGCTTTTGCGACCGTCTGCTGTGCGGTCTGCTTCGCGTTATTCACCGTCTGCTGCGCCTGCATGGAAGCCGCGCGGACAGACTGCGCCCCGTCCTTCAGTTCCTGCGGGATAAAGCCCGAGGCGGTCTCGGTGATCTTCTTCGAGAACATCTGCTTCAAGCCCCGGCCGAACTGCTTCGGTCCACCCGTGACGAGGGAAATGATCATCGTCGCCACGACGCTGCGGCCGGCGATATTGCCCAGAACTCCGAGCGCAGTACGATCGGCAACGCTTCCGCCGAAGGTCGCCCAGGACAGAACCTTGATCGGGGCAGGGTCAATGCCCTTACTCTCGAGGATCGATAGCACGATCCAGTTGATGACGAGCACGATCGCCGTGATGAAGGCCTTCTTACTCTTAAACATGCCGGTAAAGCCACCCAGAAAGCGCTTCGCGCCATCCAGAAGCGTGGCGAACGGCCCACGGATCGCGCCGAGGGAAGGGTTCGCAACGAACGCCTGCACGGCCGACTGCGCCAAAGCCTGCGGCGCGGCCGCCTCCTTCAAGGCAGACGCGTCCTGTGGCACCACGATATTCATGGCCTGCCGTAGGTTTTCGGTCACATCAAATTCCAGTTCTGCTGCCATAACATTTACCTCCGGGTAAGTAGTCAGTAGGACGATAGGTTCCGTTGTTATCCTCGGATGATCTTCGCGAACTTCGCTCCGGCGGCCTGCGCCAGATCCTCCGGCTTGATATTGATCTGGGCGCCGATGCGGCCGGCGCTCACGTACATGTCGCTAAGCGCCTTCGCGCTCTCGTCGATCACGGTCGGATAGTTTTTCTTCATACCGATCGAGGTGCATCCCCCGCGCACATAGCCGGTGACGTCCTTGATCTCCTTTACATGGATCATCTCCACGCTCTTTACGCCCACGCAGGCGGCCGCCGCCTTCAAGTCCAGCTCCGCCTCGATCGGGATGACGAACACGAAGAAATCCTTCGCGCTGCTGCGGCACACCAACGTTTTGTAGACCTTCTCGTGGGGCAACCCCAGCATGTCCGCCGTGTGGATTCCATCCTCAAACTCTCCTTCGGGCTCGTAGGAGAGCTCGGTAAATGCGATCTTCATCCGCTCCAGGATGCGCATCGCGTTCGTCTTGATTTCCTTAGATTTTGCCATTATTATACCTTTCTTTATACCCCAAGGCAGGGTCATTCTTCAAATTTCGTCCAGTCGGTGAACATTTCGTCCCAGACAGGGTCTGCATTTGCCGGCTCGGCAAATACGGACGTCTGAAGCAGACTAAGGTCCATGGTCGGTTCGATCCCATAGACATGATAGTTGAAGTACTGCATCATATACTCGACGTCTTCCGCGATGACCGCATGGCCTTCCTTATGGATGTTGATGGCCAGATGGTCGGACAGCCCCAGCGTGTCGTAAATGCTCTTCGCACCCAGGTAGCAAGTCCACATGGAGGGAGCATTGACCCAATCCTCACTGATGCAGGAGCCGATAATGAAGTAGTAGCGGTTCGGATCCGCCGCCACCGCGGGCAGCATGTACTGCTCCACGGGCATCTTCTCGGGCGTTCCGAAATTGGAAAATGTGTCGTTGAACCAGCCGCGTTCCGCTGCGGACTGCAGGCTGCTGATGGGCTCGTTTGCACCGTAGGTGTAGGCCGCGGGTGCGCCCTTCGCCGAGAAGTCGTACGTCTTTCCCTGCGAGGTGTAACGGTACAGCGCCAGGCCGCCCGCACCCGAGCAGGACGGCGCCACCATCTTGAAACGCTTCTCGAACGCTCCGCACACTGCGGCCGCCTTACCATAGCGGGACACACCGGTCACGATCGTGTTTACCGGACTGATACCGGTCTCCTGCGCGAGGCCTGCTTCCAGGGCATCCAGGATCTTCGAACATCCCCAGCTCCAGGCCATCAGCACGCCGGTCTGCTCCTTCCAGTTGCCGCCGTAGGGGTACAGGTCGTAGAATGCGCCCTTATGCGCCGTGTCGTCCGACGCGATCGCATTTGCCATATCCAGCGTGATGGTCGCATAGCCGCCTTCCCACGCCGTATTCTCACTGATGTAGGCGTGCATCCCGACGATCACGGGATAGCCGCCCTCCGGCGCCGCCTTCGAAGCATCGGGCTTTTTCACGGTCGCGGTAAAGGATGCCTTCGCACCGGTGCTGATGCGCTCCACATGGATCGTCAGCTTTCCGCTCGCCGCATCGTAATCATAGGTCAGTTTCTCATCCGAGCCGTCGCGCCAATAGCCGTACATATAGTACTGATACATAGTTGCGATCTGCTGCTGACGCTCCGACCACTGCTCTAAGCCCGTCATGGCCGTTCCGTCCGCAAATACGTACGGATCGGGCATGCCCTCGCAGGATACCACGTCCTGCGGGCGCGGCAGGTGGCTTCCGTCGTTCAGGAGTTTGAACGTGTCGCGCAGGCCGTAGGCCACACGGTCCACATCCTCCTGCGTCGCATCCGGATCCGCAAAGATCTCCTTCGCTTCCGCGATCAGCGGGTCAATGATCTCCCGGTTTTCGTAGCAGGACAGGTCGGTCTTCCCGATCAGTGTCAACCACGTGTCGAGAAACGATTTGGACGCCTGCTTCTTCGCCTCCGTAGTGGGTTCGGCCGTCGAAACCTGCTCGGTCGTTGCCTCCGTGCTCTGCGCACCTTCTGCGGTGCCCGCCTCGGTCGCCCCTGCTTCGGTAACTCCGGCCGTTTCAGCTCCGGTGCTCTGTGCTTCCTGTGTCACCGGATCCATCGGATGGATCTCAGCGCATCCGGAGAGCGTCATAATTCCTGTCAATGCCACTATCCCCGTCATCTTACGGAGAGAATTTCTGTTTCGTTTCATGTTGTGTTCCTTCTGCTGTATCTGATTTTTTTAGCACGGCGCCATCGCTCTGCCATGCCTCTCCGTAAGCGACCGTTTTGGCTCGGATCGGTTCGTTACGGATCGGTCCTCTCCCCTTATTCGGAAAGAGACAAAATTAAACGCAAGGTGAATAAAGGTCCCAACCTCTACTCACCTTGCTGTGTCATTACTATTTCGGAACGGGCTTAATGCCCGGTCAATGCCTTACTTATACGCTGCCAGTGTCTCCACCATGTCCAGGCGCTCCCAAGGCAGATCCAGATCGTCTCTGCCGAAGTGCCCGTAGGCCGCCGTCTGCTTATAAATCGGACGGCGCAGATCCAGCATCTTGATAATGCCGGCCGGACGCAGGTCGAAATGCTTGCGGATGATCTCGACGAGCTTCTCATCGGAGATCACGCCGGTCTCGAATGTATTGACCGTAATGGACGTGGGTCGTGCCACACCGATCGCGTAGGACAGCTGGATCTCGCAACGCTTCGCGAGGCCTGCCGCTACGATGTTCTTCGCTACATAACGTGCTGCATACGCTGCGGAACGGTCCACCTTCGTCGGGTCCTTTCCGGAAAATGCGCCGCCGCCGTGACGAGCGTATCCACCGTAGGTATCTACGATGATCTTACGGCCGGTCAGGCCGCTGTCGCCGTGCGGTCCGCCGATAACGAAACGGCCCGTCGGGTTGATGAAAAACTTCGTGTTCGCATCTACCATGTTCTGCGGAAGCACCACGTCGAAGACTTCACGCTTGATGTCCTCGTGGATCTGCTCCTGCTCGATGTTCTCGTCGTGCTGGGTCGAAAGGACGATCGCATCCAGACGAACCGGATGGTTATTCTCGTCATATTCGACTGTCACCTGGGTCTTACCGTCCGGACGCAGGTAGGGGAGAATACCCTCCTTGCGAACGTAAGTCAGACGACGCGCCAGCTTATGAGCCAGGTAGATCGGGTACGGCATGTAGGTCTCGGTCTCGTCGGTCGCATAACCGAACATCAGGCCCTGGTCGCCGGCTCCGATCGCCTCGATCTCGTCGTCGCTCATCTCATGGTTTCTCGCCTCGAGTGCCTGATCAACTCCCATCGCGATATCGCCGGACTGCTCATCGATCGCGGTGAGAACACCGCAGGTCTCTGCATCAAAACCGAACTTCGCGCGGGTGTAACCGATCTCGGTAACCGTGTCGCGCACGATCTTCTGAATATCTACATAAGCGGATGTCGTGATCTCACCCATGACCATGACCAGGCCGGTCGTACAACATGTCTCACATGCTACGCGGCCCATAGGATCCTGCGTGAGAATCGCATCCAGGATCGCATCGGAGATCTGGTCGCACATCTTATCGGGATGTCCTTCCGTTACCGACTCCGAAGTAAATAAATAACGTTCCATTGCTTTACGCCTTTCTGTTTCGGGGTGCTTATGCCCCTTCCTCAATAAGTAAAATTACGGGCAGGGTCCGTTCGGTACGAATCCTGCCCGTAGATCGTTCCACCTAGGGAACTTCTATCCACATACGCGCGGCTTATGCTGCCGCTCGGATATGATCAGCTCACCCGCATACGAAACTTGGTTTTTGCGCGTGTATCATCCTCTGCGACACGTTCGATCACAGCACCGAGCGACTGGAGCTTCTCGAGAAAATCCTCATATCCACGCTCAATATGCTCTATATCACATACCGTTGTATAACCTTCGGCACACAGACCCGCGATCACCAGAGCTGCTCCGGCGCGGAGATCCGATGCATTTACGGTGGCACCGGTAAGACGCTGCGGTCCGACAATGATCGCATTATCGCGTTCAACGGAAATACATGCACCCATGCGATTTAACTCGTTCACATAACGAAAACGAGCATCAAAAACGGTTTCGGAAATAATGCTGGTACCGGTCGCGAGCGCGAGCGTAGCCGCGATCTGCGGCTGCATGTCGGTCGGGAAACCGGGATAAGGCAGTGTCTTGATATTGGTAGCCCGAATGCTGTTGGTGCCGAGCACGCGGACCTCTTCTTCGCCTTCCAGAACCTCGCAACCGATCTCACGAAGTTTGGAACTGATGGACTCTAAGTGCTTCGGAATGACATTTCGAACCACTACGTCCCCACGTGTCGCAGCCGCAGCCACCATGAAGGTGCCGGCCTCGATCTGGTCGGGAATGATCGAATAATCGGTTCCGTGAAGCTTCGGAACGCCTTCGATACGGATCAAGTCCGTACCTGCGCCCTTGATCTTCGCGCCCATGCTGTTTAAGAAGTTCGCAACGTCAACGACGTGCGGTTCTTTTGCTGCATTGTCCAAAATGGTCTTACCTTCCGCGAGGGAAGCGGCGAGCATCACGTTGATGGTCGCTCCGACCGATGAAACATCAAAATAGATGTGGCTTCCTACTAAGCGATCGCACTCGGCATATACCATGCCGTTGCGAATCTCAACCTTCGCTCCGAGTGCCCGAAAGCCCTTCAGATGCTGGTCGATCGGTCTGGCGCCGAGATTACACCCTCCCGGCATAACGACCTGTGCTTTATGACATTTTCCGAGGAGAGCACCGATCAGATAGTACCCACCGCGGATCTTTTGTAATTCGCCGGACTCGACAGTAACGGAGTGAAGCGTGCTGCCGTTGATCATCCAACGATGTTTATTTTCTTCAACTACGGAGGCTCCGGTTTCCTTCACGCCTGCGATCAAAGCTTGGATATCGCCGATCGCGGGAATATTATCTACATGTACCGGTTCGTCCGCCATAATGGCAGCCGCAACGATACCGAGAGCAGCGTTTTTAGCTCCGGCGATAAACACCTCGCCGGACAGAGGAACCTGACCCTTCATGATGTATTGATCCATATAACACCTCATTGTTTCAGTTTTTACACCTACTTAGGCACATTATAGCACAAAAACACGATTTGTAAAGGGCTTTTAAGGTTTTCCGTAGTTTCGACCCGGTATTCCGTCGTTTTTTGCATCATTTTTTCTTTTTACTGAACATCCCGGAGCAGATGAGCATCGCTCCCGCAGACAACACGAGTATTCCGAGGATCGGAAGCGTGTGATTGGGGATACCTGTCTTCACCGCCGTGTCCGTTCCGATCGTGCTATCCGAGCTGCTTCCTTCCGCATCGGCAGAGTTCTCCTCCGCCTGCGTCGAGGTTACCTCTGCTTCGGTTGAGGTCTCTTCAGCCTCGGTTGAGGTTTTCTCGGTCTCGGTGGATGTCTCTTCCGCCTCGGTCGTAGTCTCTTCCACCTCGGTGGATGTTTCCTCTGCTTCGGTTGATGTCTCTTCTGCCTCAGTGCTCGTTTCTTCAGCCTCGGTCGTAGTCTCTTCCGCCTCGGTCGTAGTCTCCTCTGCCTCAGTCGTAGTTTCCTCCGCTTCGGTGCTCGTTTCTTCTACCTCGGTCGATGTTTCCTCCGCCTCGGTTGAAGTTTCTTCTGCTTCCGTCGATGTCTCTTCCGCCTCGGTGCTCGTCTCCGGCTCAGTCGTCACCTCGTTTTCTACGTAGATCGTTTTGCTGTTCATCGATGCATCGATCTTCTCTACGCTGACGTCCTTTCCGTTCACGGAAAACCTTGCAGGAAGCAGCGCACTTCCATCGGAAAATGCAAATGCGAGCGGCGCACTCAGTTTCTCGTAGCCAGCCGGCGCCTTAGTTTCCGTCAGCAGGTAGACCTCGCCGCGAACCAGATCTTTGATTTCTGCCTGTCCGTTTTCATCGGTCACGATACCTTCGGAGATCTTCTCGGTCCCGGTCGCTTCACCGGAAGTGAACTCCGTCACGCGCTCCAGCGTGAACACAGCTCCGGGAAGGCTCTTCATCGTAGATACCGCATCGTGCTTCACGATACGTACGGAAAGTTCTTCTTTATCGGTCGATGATGCACTCGCCGCACTCTTAAATACGGTTCCCGTCAGTTTTGACGGCTTGCCGTTATTGGCCGAAACGAGGCCCTCGATCTCGCAGTCATTGACCCCGTTTGTATCACTGAAAACCGAGTTCGCAGTGAGGTTCACGATCGCGTCATATCTGATCACATAGGCGTTCTGGTCCTTCAGCTGCAGTGTCAGTTTCCTTGTTTTGGGATCGTAGTTTGCCTTCATCGCGGCGGTCGGCGCTGCGCCGTTTACCTTCAGAGACAACAGGTCGATATCCAGCGCCGTCCCCAACGTATCTACCAGCGTAAATTCGTCTTTGCTGCTGTCCAGATCCAGCGATGCCGGGTTCACTGTCACGGTGTAATGCACCTTCGGCGCTGTCGAGAGGCGGTAATCGTTCTCCTTTTTGAGCGCCATAGGCTTGGTATAATTCATGCTCATGGCACGGTCCGCAACATTCGCACCGTCGATAAACAGAGAAGCGGAATTCGTGTAGGTGTCGGTGTCCGCCAGTTGGCGCTCGACCTTCGTGAAGAAGGTGATCTCCATCGAATGATCCTTCAGCACCTTCAAAAATGCATCGGTAAATGTGATCTTCAGCTTCTTCTGCCCGTCCTCGGTGTACTCCTTAATGAGCAGGTAGTCGGTGACCGGCGTCAGATCCGGATCTGTGGAATTGTGGATGCGCATGCTGCTTATCACGACCGAATTATTCGGAGGGATATTGTCCACAATGTATGCGTTCATCACGCTGTCAGCCATCTTTTCGATGAAGAAGCTCCAGCTGAGCAGGCCCTTCTCCTCGTCGTTTTCGCTGTCATTGGCCCACTTTTCAAACGGGGACTCGAGGGTGTAGATATTGGCCCAGACATGCGCATCTTCAGTCATCTTCGCGCTTTTTGCATACGCATAGTTCGGGATTCTTCCCTCGTATCCCTGCGCATAATGGTTCGGGTAGTTTGCGGCAAATGCTTTCGCGGTGTCCGCCGCATACATCTCGTCGCGGACCTGCACGCGGTAGTGCACATAGAAGCGGCGGTTCTCAAACGTTCCGTCCAGGTTCATACGGAAGCTGTCCTTCGCTGCGTTGATATCAAATGTATATATGCCCCCGTACGGGTTTAAATAATTCGGGTCCGTGCACAGATCGACGGTGTCACCGTATACCGACATGCCGGGGTACATATCGTCTGCAATGAACGGGTTCTCGTGCTCTCCCAGCATGTTCACCGTGATATAGCAATCATAAATATGTGCATCGCGCTCGGACTGTGTCTTAGAATTCTCGAACGTTTTCGTCAGCTCCATGGCCGGTTCGGCGCTCGGCGGAACCACATCCAGTTCATAGCTGACATTGCCCGGGAGGTCGATCTTTACCTTCGAACGTTCCGTGGGCGAAACACCGGCCCCGTTTATCTTTCCGGCGATCACGAGGCTGCTCGAACGCCCTGTTCCCGAGCGGAACTTTTCCGAGGTGTAGGTCACCGAGATCTTGTTATTTTGGATCGTATAGGAGCCGACTTCGTCGGTGCCCTTCAGGATCTTATCGCTCACCTCTTCAAACACGATAGCCGACGGCAGACTGTACTCCAGCACCTCATCCGCCTCGATCACCGTGGTGTCGGGAAACGTCCAGTCGAACTCCAGAAAGAGTTCATCACCGTAGTTCAGCGTCGCGGGCGATGTCACCGGCTCGGAGCCCTTCATCATGACCGCGGTGAAGCTTCCGCCCTTCGTCTCATCCTCCAGGCTCTTCTTCGTCTCGGCGAACGCTCGGCTCACAAAGAACAGCACACCGCAGGAAATGATCAGCGCCGCTAACACACTCAGCACCATGTTTCTCATTCGTTTGCTTGCATTTGTTGTCATCGTTTTACATCCTTTTCTTATTTATTCCATGCTTTATCGTTCCGTCCCTTTCTCCGGCGCATCTTCCGTGCGCAATTTCTTCAGGATCGGTTCAAAATGCGCCCGCAGCTCATCCACTGTCGGGCCGACATCATACTGTTTTTCCACCACGATCAGGTCGGCGTACTGTTCGTACAGCGGCGCCCTCTCGCGCATCACATCCGCCAGCGTCTCTCCCTCTTTGCACACGACGCCGCGTGATTTCAGATCCCCCAGCCGCTTCTTCAGCTCCCGAAGGCTCAGTTTCAGATAGACCACTGTGGATATCTTCCGAAAATGTTCCATGGCTTCGCGCCCATACACGGCGCTTCCGCCCGGCGCGATGATGGTGTTTTCGACTTCCAGAGAAGCATTGACCTCGTTCTCGATCTCCAGGAAGCGGTCCATGCCTTCCCGGGCAATTATCTCCGGCAGCCGACGTTTCTCCCGCTTCTGGATCAGCAGATCCGTGTCCACGAACTCCATCCCCAGCCGTTTCGCTAAAAGGACGCCGATGGTGCTCTTTCCGGACCCCGGCATCCCGATCAAAGTAATATTCATATGATCACCCTATATGTTTTCGCCTATTTTTTCTTTCTCACACTGTAACCAAAGGTTCCGAGCTTTTCGCCCAGATCAAAATACTCGCCGTGAGAGTAGACCAGGAGGTCGGAGTCGTTCAGGCAGAACTTGCCTTTTTCATCTAAATATCTCTCGTCGACATCAACGCCGACCACCTTCGCGATAAACATATCGTGGCTGCCCAGTTCGAGCACCTGCTCGACCTTACACTCCAGGTTCACCGGAGACTCCATGATGAGCGGAGCATTGACCTTCACCGCTTCACCCTTCGTCAGATGCGCCAGTTCGAACTTATCCACGTCGCGTCCGGACTTCACTCCGCACAGATCCGTGGCAAATGCGAGCTCCTTCGTCGTAAGGTTGATGACGAACTCCCGTGCCGCCATCAGCATCGGATGACTGAAGCGTTCCTTACGAACCGAGATCGATACCATCGCAGGATCCGAGCAAATGGTCCCTGCCCAGGCGAGCGTGATGATGTTATCCTTACCGGTTTGGGGATCGCGAACCGAAGCCATGATCACCGGCAGGGGATAGAGCATATTCCCTCCGGGCCAGTTTTGGCGTTTACCGAAGTCTCCCATGGTATAAACCCTCCTTAATGCAAACAAAGCAGACAAATGCGCATATCTCTTGCAACATTTGCCTGCTTCTCATATGTATCAAATACTGAAGCACACGTAGCCGTTCTCTCAATTACTTAAAGAGTTGCATGATGCTCAGAACAACAAGGGCGATGATGGTAACGATATTCAACCATACCAAAAGTCCCATAACGCTCTTATGGCTCTGAATTACTGTCGTAAACTCGTCGTAGTTTGCGTGCAGTTCCTCGATACGCTCTTCCGAATACTTCATGGAACGATAAAGCTCGGTGATCGTACGGTCGTTGTTGCTGCGCTCACGGTTGAGCTGTTTACGAAGCTGATCCATCGTCTGGCTGCAGAGTTCGATCGACTGCTTGAATTCCGAAACGTTCTGCTCGAAAGCCGTAGGATCCAATGCTGTGGATTCAGCGCCTGCGAGGCGAAGGCTGGTCTCTGCCTGCTGATCGAGACGACTCTGAACATCGTTCATCTTCTCCATCATTTCCTTCTGCTTCTCGATCTGGCCTGCAACCTCAGCGTAGATCTTATCTACCTGTTCCTTAACGCCGGAGTTCTGTCCGCCTTCGGGCATCTTGGAGACAAATTCGCGCATTGCGTCACGAACTGCCTGTGATACCGCCTCTTGAATTTGTTCCTGCTGATTCATTTTCTGCTCGTCCACGATATTCCTCCATTTTCCTCATCTCGCCATAAGTTCGTTTCCGATCTTCAGACGGCGATGACCTATTTTTTGATCGTTACCTTCGTGCTATTCCTCTGCCATAATATTTGCGTAGTCCTCAAGGACGAACTCCTCTGCAACATAGTTATAGCTCGGTAACGGTCCCTTAGATTTCTCGATTTGATTACTTATAGATTTCCCTACAGACAGAACCACTGCCAGAACAACGATCAGAAAAATACCAAAAACGCAAAATCCTGCAAGCTTCTCCTGACGTTTCTCCTTCGCAATGTTCTTCTTACGGTTCTTCTTGTATTCTTTGTACTTGTCAACTTTCGCCTGACTCATACTATCCCTTTCCGGTCACGCCCATCTTAGTAAAGAAATCGATTTTCGACGTTCTCTTCTCGAAGTGGCTCTGACACACCTACATTATAGCATAATATCTCATAAATTAGTACATTAAATTTGAATTTTTTATCTTTTTTTTATTTTTGGGCTTCCTTCTGTCGAGTGCGTGCATTATCGTGCAAAAATCCGTGCAAATGCAACTCAACAATTTCGTAATCGTGCGTTTTTATGCGGAATTACAACACCAACCGTGCTGCTCCATAGATTCCTGCATCATTTCCCAAAGTAGCCAGTGCAAATTTTGCCTTGATTTTGAGCAAAGGTGTGTATTTTTCGAAATATTTTTCGATTCGATCGGTGAGGATCGCTCCTGCGCGCGAAACACCGCCGCCGATCACGAACACCTCGGGGTCGATCGTGAGTGCACAGTTTGCCGTCGCCAGTCCGAGGTAACGGCATAAGGTATCCACCGCCTCGTTAGCGATCGCATCGCCCGTCTTCGCTGCGTCAAATACATCCTTCGCGGAGAAATCCCCGTTTTCACGAAGTACGCTCGCGGTCTCCGGCTTCGCAGCCAGGATCCGCCCCGCCACGCGAACCACGCCGGTCGCGGATGCATACTGCTCCAGACAGCCATGGCTGCCGCAGTTGCATGCTAAAGGCTCATCGGGATTTACGATCACATGGCCCAGCTCACCGCCGGCTCCGTGTACACCGTCTACGACCTTTCCGTCCAGGATCACACCGCCGCCGACGCCGGTGCCCAGTGTCAGAAGTACGACGTTGCGACAACCTTGTGCGCCGCCGCGCCAGAACTCACCCAGCGCCGCCACGTTCGCATCATTGCCCACGCGGACGGATGCGCCGTCCAGAAGCGCGGAAAGCTCGCGGCCGGGATAGATATCCTTCCAGCCCAGATTTACACAGACCGGAACGTAGCCGTCCGGGGTGACCGGCCCGGGAACTCCGATGCCCACGCCGCAAACCTGCGCCGCGTCGATCTTCCGCTCAGCGATCTTATCCTTTACCGACGCCGCGATATCCGGCAGGATACGTTCTCCGCCGTTTTCCTTACGCGTCGGGATCTCCCATTTATCGAGGAGGTTTCCTTCCGTGTCAAACAGGCCCAGCTTCACGCTCGTGCCTCCGACATCAATACCGAAGCAATAGTTCATAAGCCCCTCCTAGTCATTATACCCGTTCGGGTTTTTACTCTGCCAGTTCCAGGAATCGCGACACATTTCGTCCAGATCCATGGTCGCTTCCCAGCCGAGTTCTTTCTTCGCCAGAGACGCGTCCGCGTAGTTCGTTGCTACGTCTCCGGGCCGGCGTGCCTTTATCTGATAGGGCAATGTCTTTCCGCAGGCCTTCTCGTATGCATGCAGAACGTCGAGCACGCTGTAGCCGCGGCCGGTTCCGAGATTGTAGATGCGCACCTTCGGCTCTTCTTCGAATTTCTTCAGCGCCATCACATGGCCGCGCGCCAGATCTACAACGTGAATGTAATCGCGCACGCCCGTTCCGTCCGGCGTATCGTAATCATCACCGAATACCGAAAGGTACTCTCTGCGACCGACTGCCACCTGTGCGATATAGGGCACCAGATTATTCGGTATGCCCTGCGGATCCTCGCCGATCAGACCGCTCTCATGTGCGCCGATCGGATTGAAGTAACGAAGCAGGATCACGCTCCACTCGGGATCCGAAACCGCAACATCCATCAGGATCTGCTCGAGCATACTCTTCGTCTGTCCATAGGGGTTCGTCGGATTCTGTTTCGGAAAACTTTCATCGATCGGAACGGTCGCCGGGTCTCCGTAAACCGTCGCAGACGAACTGAAGATGATGTTCTTCACGCCGAATGCACGGCATACTCTCAGCAGCGTCAACGTGCCGCCGATGTTGTTTGTGTAGTATTCGATAGGTTTCTGCACGGACTCGCCGACTGCCTTCAGACCGGCAAAATGGATGACTGCGTAGATCTTTTCTTTTTCAAAGATCGCGGTCAATGCTGCCTCATCCTGAATGTCCGCATTGTAAAACGCCACTTTCTTTCCGGTGATCTGCTCAACTCTGTCCAGGCTTTTCTCGCTGGAATTACACAGGTTGTCTACAACGACCACATCATAACCTGCGTTCAGAAGTTCCACGCAGGTATGGGACCCGATAAAACCGGCGCCGCCGGTAACCAATATCTTCATATTTCCTCCTCCGGGGCCGAACTGCCTCGGCCTGTTTCATATTCCTTAGTTCTTCAGTTTTACGCGCATCAGTTTGGTGTCGCTTAAGATCATGAACGCGTTATCCTTACCCAGGTTGACGATCGAACGCACATTGACCTTAAAGTTGCCTTGGAAGCGCAGCTTCATCTTACCCAGGACTTTACCGTAGACTACAAGCAAGCTGCTGTCATGGAAGTACAGGCAGCCGTTCTTCATGCCCACATAGTCCGGCAGGAACGACGAGCGGTACGCGTACCGTGTCGAGCCATCGGTACCAAAGCAGGTCACGAGCCAGGACTGGTTCTCGGGCTGCTCCGTCACGACATAAACGCCTTCCTCGTCATAGAAAACACGCGAGATCGTATCGGAGAATTTGACGTCCGCCGTTTCCTCGGGCTTCACACGGTTCTTCAGCGAAAAGAAGACGATACGTCCGTCGCCGAAGGCCACCGCACGCTTATCGCTCAGGAATACCGCACGTGCAAATAAGGTGTCTCCGTACTTCTGGAAGCTTCCGACGGTCTGGTTCGCTCCGACCTGGCTGTCGTGGTAATCGTAGAATGTCAGTTTGTTATTCATGATGCCCTGCTCCAGATAAACGTACGATACCATGAGCATCTTGCCGTCCGGCGAAAGCGCCGCCGACATCGGATATCCGGATTTATTCATCAGCGTCTGGAAGTTGGAGTCGTTTCGCGCTCCCGTCTTATCGAAAAACAGGACGCGGTTCGACATGTCGTCCTCTACCACTGCCGCTACGCGGCCCTCGCGGGAAATGCTGACCGAACTGATCGGCAAAGTGCTGTAGGCAGTGCCCTGTAAGCCATCGCGGTTACAAATCACCAGCGTGTTGTATCCGATGTCCGCCATTACGATGTATTCACCGCAAACGGAAGGCTTCGGATTTCGCATCTCGTAGGTCACCGGCCACTTCAACTCGCCATCCGCGTTGTAGTAGTTCATGCCGTCATTGTTATACTTCAAAATTCCGTCCGCATACGGCAGGGACGTAAATAAGGACATCTCGGATGCCGGTTTCTCCCAGACCGAGACTATGTCGTTATATTTCAATGTCAGGCGGATGCCGAAGTACACACCGACAGCAACAATAAGAATCGCAACCAAGCACAACACCAGTGTCCGCCGAAACGACGCGTGCGCTTTGATATCATCACGCAGCCGTTCGTCCAGGTACTCGTCGCCGTGCCCCATCTTACGGTTTTCTTCTTTTGTTGCCAGTCGCTTCCCTCGCGTCTGTCGTACTTCATCGAGCGAAATGACTTTTTCGTCATCCGAAAAGCGATCTCTCTCATCCGCCATGTCGCTCTCTCCTCCGTATATTTCCTAGATCAGGCTTTCTTCGTCTGGAAGACGGCCACCGCCTCCGTAATGCTCGACGCCTGCCCACTGCGCATCAGTTCGATCAGCTGGTCGATATGCGCCTGGTCCATGCACTCCCGCGGCAGGTATCCGCCGTACCGGTCCGTGAACCGGATGGATGTGCTCTTATAAGTCTCCTCCGTCTGCGCGAGGGCGCTCGCATTTGCCGCCTGTTCTGCGCGCAGTTCGTTCAAACGTTCCCGGCCGGTCTCCGTGATCTCGTCGCAGATCACCTGGCGCGTTACCGCTTCGAACGTGGACAATGCTTCTTTCTTCCGCTGGACGACGTCCTCGACCTCTGCCTCGGTCTTCGCGATCTCATAGTTGAAATCAGCCAGATCGTAGCGGTCGTCATCATCGTCCTTCTTGATGTCCTTCGTGATCATGCGGATCTCCTTTTTGTTTCGGGCGATCTGCGCGCGATCCACCTGGATCAGTTTCAGCGTGTCATAATAACGATACTTTACCTTAACGTTGATCAGGAAGTAGCCCGTCATCGTCACGGCAAAAAAGATCAGATGCAGAAGCGTCAGCAAGAGCGGGGTCTCACTGCCGCTGAAGATATAGATCATATAAGGGATGACAAACATCCAAACTACGCATGCCGCCGAGAGGATGACCCACTGCAACGCCGTGCGCGTCAAAAAGAACACATAAAACCAACCGGACTCGCAGAAAGCCGGCAGCCCGTTTTGTTTTACCAATGTGTGAATGTGCGTTTTCAGCTCTGTGTTTTTCGAAGCCAGATCGGCCGTTTCTTCCTTTATGCGCTCTTTCATTCCGGCGCTTCGGGCCTGTTCTTTCTTGGATTTCAGCTTCTTAAGCCGGTCCTGGATGCCGACGATCTCTTTGTCGTATCCGGCGCCGACCTCATCACGGCGTTTCTTCACGGTGCGGTTGATCTCATCCTCGATCGACCGCTGCTCAGCCGCGATCAGTTTCTCGATCCGTTTTTCATTTGCCGCCAGATCGATCTTTTGGCTGCGGATCTGTTCCAGGGAAGACAGGGCAGACTTAGCTTGTTCCAGAAACCGAATGTTATCGTCGATCGTCGTTTCCACAGCAAACCTCCTAATATCAGCCTGTTGTATTTCCACTCCCTTTTCTCTACAAGTCACACCATAAAAAGTATACGTTTTTTAACCGAAAAAGTCAACCTAGATTGCATCAAATCGAGGTATGTTAACAAAAGATTTACATTTTGTTTCACTTAAACGGAATCGCTCTGCCGTCCGGTCCTGAAACCGCATTTTCGGGAAATGCGCAGCAGGCGGCGGCCCATCGCGGGCGACAGCGCCGCGAGAAAGACCACGTTTGAGATCACGTAGGTGACCAGGCTGAACGCGCCGGTTGCAAACGCGGCCAGCCACAGCTGCAGCGTCGGCGTCTTGTTGTACCACAGGATCATCCACGAATCCATGAAAAGGTAGTAGCATACGCCGGACAATGCGCCCCAGATATACAGCAGGAGCGGATGGCGTATCAGCGGGCGCGAAAGCAGGCCCGAGATCAGACCAATAATGCCCCAGGCCAGCATCTGAAAGGGCGTCCACGGCCCCTGCGTAAAGTAGATGTTGGAGACCAGGGCCGCCAGCGCGCCGGTCGCCAGGCCGCTGCCCGGACCGAAGTACATGCCGGACAGGATGACGATGGCCGTGACGGGTTTAAAACCCGGGAGCGCGGCAAACAGGACGCGTCCCATGACGGCGAGCGTCGTCATGACCGCGACCATACAGAGTTTTCGCGCCTGCAAACGGGAGGACCTTCTCATAACGGATCGATCCATTTTAGATAACTCAGCGGTCATCTGCATTTCCCTTTGGTCTCCTTTCTGTCTTATTATCTTTATCTTACGCGTTCAACGCGCGGTTTTTGTGTGTCGTGTAGAATACATTGTCCGCGAAGAAGCGGTCGGCCCGCTCTTTCGACAGGATCTCGCCGCGAAACAGCATGGCCGCGTAATCGGCGCACATTTCCGCGAAATCCAGGTCGTGCGTGACCAGAACGACGGTGGCGCCGCTCTCTTTTTTCCTGCGGATCAGCCGTGCGAACTGCTCTTTCGCCACGGCGTCCATGCCCTTCGTCGGTTCGTCCAGCAGCAGGATCTTCGG
>DBXX01000071.1:0-7324 GCA_002309675.1 Lachnospiraceae bacterium UBA1201 | reverse complement strand
TGCCCAGCATCTGCTGTTCGCCGCCGCTTAAGTCGTACGGGTGCTGCTTCATGTGCCCGATCAGCGCGGACAGCCCGTTCTCTTTCAGGAAGGCTTCAACAAAGCCTTCGCCGCCGGCTTCGACGCGCTCACGGACGCCNNGCCACGATCTCCTCAGCTACCGTCTCTTCGGTAAACAGGGTCGTGACATCCTGCATCAGGAAGGAGGTCTTGCGGGCCCCCTCGGCGAACTTCACCTTTCCACCGGAACACTTTTTCTCCGGAATCAGGCCCGCAATCACCTTTAACAGCGTGGATTTTCCGCTGCCATTGCCCCCGACGATCGCCGTGCAGGCGCCTGCCGTGATCTCCAGCGACAGTTTATTTAATACGATCGGCGAATACGAATCGTAGCCGAATGAAATGTTCTTCAACGTGACGGCGGTCTCTGGCTCGCGGGCGGGCGGCGCCGCCTCCGCTGCCGAATTTACGGCCGCCGCTTTCTTTGCAATCTCCGCCAGGGACTCATAGTCCGGCGCCGCCTTTGCCTCACGCAGCGAAACGAAGGGGTCCCGGATGGACTTCGAATCGTAGAACAGCCGGGTCACCGTCGGAAGTGCCGCGGAAAATGCGTTCCCGCCCGAAAGCAGGGTCTGTGCCACCAGCGCCGGCTTCCCCTGCGCCAGGATGCGCCCGTTTTCCATAAAGATCACGCGGTCCGCCTCCCCGAAGATCTCCTCGAGGTGGTGCTCCGCCAAAATGATCGTAATACCAAACTCCCGCCGCAGCTGCTCCAGCCACAGGAAGAAGCGGTTCGCCGCGATCGGGTCCAGCTGCGAAGTCGGCTCATCCAAAAGCAGGACCTTGCAGCCCATAATCATGGTCGATGCCACGACCAGCTGCTGTTTTTCGCCGCCGGACAGGGCGTTCGTATCCTTTTCAAAACTTTTCTCCAGATCGAAGTAGGCCGCGATCTCCGCGCTGCGCCGCCGGATCACTTCCGAAGGCACCCCGAGGTTTTCCAGGCCGAACGCCAACTCATGCCATACACGATCGGTGACGACCTGCTGTTCCGGCATCTGCATGACGAAGCCGATCTCGGGCAGACGGTCGTCCGCGCCGATTTCCCGACCGCGATACAGGACGCGCCCACTTTTCGCCCCCGCCGGCATCAGTTCCGGCTTCAGCATCCGAAGCAGAGTGGATTTACCGCAACCGGTCGGGCCGCAGAGCAGGATGAATTCACCCGGCGCCACCTGCAGAGATATGTCGGAAAGGCTCGGACGGGCCGCTCCGGTGTAGGTAAAACTTACGTTTTCCACTTGTATCATGACCGCATCCTCCTTTCTTCCCTCAGTACTTTATACGAGATCATCGGCAGATGACACAACATAAAATAGGCTGTAAAGCCCAGGATATCCACGGTTCCGTCCATGTGAATCTGGACGTAGGGATAGATCTGCGACTCCATGCCGCCGAGTACGGCGGCGGTTATGACTGCGGCAAATGCCCCGATGAGCACCAGTGCGATCAGGGCGCTTCCCGCGCCGTATTTTTCACGATTGAAATAGGTCCGCCGCGCGGAACCGTAGCCGCGCGCCAGCATGGCATCGGCCGTTACGAACCCGTGCTCCAGCGACCAGGTCAGCATGCACAAAAGCTCCCGCTTCGTCAGGAGGAAGGTCTCCTTCCAGCCGACCGGAGCCCCTCCGGCCAGCGCTTCCTGCCCCTCGCGGATCTTGCGCCACTGCTTGGAAAACAACGGAAAGAAGCGGAACACCATGGTCAGAACCAGGCCGGTTCGGGAGAAACGCCGCCCGCAGACGCAGAGCCAGCGGTCCGTCGTCATGACTTCGCTCAGGATCACGCTCCACAGCAGGGCGCAGACCATGACCGAAGCAAACAAGAAACCGTAGACCAGCGCCTCCGCGGTATAGGCTCGTCCGTTTAAGTAAAACAGGATCGTCGCGCCGTTGGCGGATATGATCGGGTTGATCACGGTCAGAAAACCGAGTAAAGCGGCGGCTCCCAGAATATGTCCCATAGTGAGCCGGCGTTTTAGGATCTTCCACCAGATGAGCCCGCTCTCCAGGCTGATCAGAAGCACCACCGGGTGCCAGAAGGTCATCAGGATGACGATGACCATCACAAAATAGATGAACCAGGTTCGGGAATGAAGGTAAACTCTCATGGGCTCACATCCTTTCCCAGATCCAGCGTGTAGGCCCAGCGAAGTTCATCGCCGTCCGAAAGTTTCACGCTACCCGCGTCCGTCGTCGCCAGCGCGCCATTGACCAGGAAGACCCAGCCCGAGCCGGCACCGCGGTCGAACTCCGAATGCCCGCCGATCGCGCGCACATACACCGTTCCGACCATACTCTTTGAATAATCGATACTGATCCCGTACGCCGTGGTCACGCGCTGCAGGACGTCAAATACCGTGTCGTCCCCGCTAACCGTCACGAGGCGCGGCGTCAGCAACGGCTCCTCACCTTCGATCCTCTGGTCAATGCTGATCGTAACGCGGAACTCTCCCTGTGCGGGCAACCGCTCCAGATAGTTCTGCTGCTGTTTCTGCGTCGCCTGTTCCGGCAGCGTGATCTTCGAAAACCAGATGAACGCCAGCGCGGCCACGCCGAAGATAACGATCAGGATGTAGGTCAGTTTCGATTTGCGTCTGGAGAACGTGTTCGCCAGTAAGGCGAGCAGGATCAGTCCGGCCACGACCGCCGTCATGATCCATCGTATCGTTCGTGCCGAAGTGGAAGAGCCCTCCTCCGGCTTTTCTATATCAGAGCCTTCTGTGGGTACAGAAGTTGAATTTTCATTTGTTTTTTCTTCGATTGTGGTTTCCTTAGAACTGTTTTCTGTTGTTTCCGCATCCGAAGTGGTTTCTTCAGAAACGTCGGTCGATTCCTCAGTCGCAGCCTCCGTCGATACCTCTGCGGTCTCTTCGGTCGACTCCTCCGCGGTCTCCTCGGTCGTTTCTTCTGTAGAAGCCTCCGTCCCCTTCGCTGTAGTCTCCTCTGTGGAGGCTTCGGTTTCCTTCTTCGTCGTTTCTTCCGCAGACGCCTCGGTCTGCTTTTGTGTCGTCTCTTCTGCAGACGCTTCGGTCTGCTTCTGTGTCGTCTCTTCCGTGGAGGACTCGGTCGGCATTTCGGTCGGCTTCTCCGTCGTCGGAACTACAGGCCCTGCCGCTGCCTTCACCGGGTAGAGTCTTCCGGACGCTCCCTTCAGGTAGGACGCATAAGCCGCGTAAGCGCACATGACCTGCGCCGTGGCCAGGTCATTTTCCATGGAAGCAACTCCGTCCGACAGCGCATGTGCGAAGCCGCCTCCGGCCGTCTGGAAGCGGTTCGTTGCTTCGATCAGGGCATTCGCACGGACCGAGTTACGTACTTCTGCCGTTATGTCCTTATCGGAAAATGCTGCGAGTGCCAGCAGAACCATCGCTCCGCTCTCGGCATTTGCCGTGCCGAAGGAAGCGTAGCCGCCGTCCGCCGACTGCCGCTTACCGAGCACCGCAAAGCCATCGCGGACCGCCGAAGCCAGTTCCGCACCTGCCGCCGTCTTCCCCTGCGCGCCGAGAAGGGCACCGTAGGCCTGCAAAACGAAGGCCGTCACGTCGACATCGGAGGTCTCACCCATCAGAGCGTACCCGCCGTCTGCCAGTTTCAAATCGATCAGGGCGCTCTGTGTCTCCCCGTAGACAAACGAACTCGATGCGCGGCCTGCCGCCACGGCGTAGCCGCGGTAGATCGCGCTCATGATGCCCTTATTCTTCAGTTTCTCGGGAACCGTTCCGGGGATGTCCTCAAAACCCATGGCGCGCGCCACCAGATACCGGCGATACTGCTCCACATCCGTCGGCTCGGGATCTTTGCACACCTCGAACAGGGCATTCGCATACTTCGTGTAATCGAGTTTCAGGCCCATCTTCGCCATCGCGAGGACATACCAGTCCTCCGGGCTGCGGCCTGCGTGAGCAGCCATCATATCCAGCAGCGCCTGCTCCGACTTCGCGCCGGAGGCCTTCATTTTCCAGTTAAGCGCCTCGCGGCACTTCGTGAGCAGCTGCTCCGCCGCCCCCGCACGCTCCGCGGCCGTGTCCGCAAACACATGCCGGCTCAGGCCTACGCTGCTGAAAGCATCAAAAAAAGAAGTCAGAAGCAAAACAACTGCCAGCGACCACAAAATCAAATTGTGTCGACGCCTACGCATTTTGTTCTGCATTCCGACTTCCTTTCTTTCAAACTCCGCGCGGGCATTTACCGCGCAAAGGGATCATTAAGCCTGATTTTTCTTGCGAGCTGCAACAGTAACAACTGCAGCGCCTGCTGCGATCACAAACAGCCATGCTACTGGGGTAGCGTCTCCGGTCGGTGTTGCGGATGCCGGAGCGGCAATAGTAGTTCCGGGCGCGTAACGAAGTACGAGCGGGCAACCGTTCTCTGCATATTTGCTGATCGCGATCTCTGCGGGAAGCTTCGCCATAACTGCATCGGAGAGAGTGATCTCGCCGTTTGCGTCGGTCTTATAAGTCTCGCCGCCGATGGTAACGTCCATATCGGTAACCTTGACCTCAGCTGTAGAAGCCTTACCTTCTGCATCATAGGTTGTCTTCACGGATGTGAAGGAAATCTTCTTCTCCGCGATCTTATCTACATTCAGAACCGGGTAATCCATGCCGATGCCGAACTCATCCGAGTAGTACAGAACGATGCTGTCGCCTGCTGCGATCTCATATGCTTCGATGCCTACCGGAGCTGCGATTCCGTTTACCTGATACATCCAGCCGTCCCAGCCGCCGTAAGTAGCAGCCTTCACGCCATTGACCTCGGTAATATAGTTCGTGTCAGCACCGACGATGGTGAGAGCATCCGACTGCTCATCTGCCGCCATAAGAACGGACTTCGCGGTAGCCTTCTCGCCTTCCTTAACCTTAACCGTTACATCGCTGTTGTACAGCATCTTATCGATACCCTCGATACGAACATGTGCGGTAAGGTCGGTCGTAGCTGCATCAGCGCCATCGCCCTCGCCTGCTGCGGGAGCCGGTGCGCCTACCTGATCCGTGTCGTCCTTATCCTGGGTCGTGCCTTCAGCAGATCCCTGCTCTTCAGTGCCGGCCGATGAAGCCTCAGATGCCTCGGAAGCTTCGGAAGCCTCAGAAGTTTCAGCTACAGCTGTTGTAGGTTCGTCATCGGCAAATGCCGTAAGCGGTGCCGAAAGAACCAGACCTGCAGCCAGAGCGCTCGCCATAAAGCGAGAGATTCTCTTCTTCATAATCATAATCTATACCTCCTATCATACCTTGGGACTATATCCCACACGCTATGATATCACATTTTCCGATATGTTTCAAGTCTGCTTTATTTTGTCACCGCGTTGCGAATGACCTTTACGACCACGCCGACCGCGATCGTTCCGAGGCTCGCGCAGAGCACCATGAAGCCGGTCGATCTAAACTGATCGAACACCGCCTTATCCAGCATGTCCACCACACCTTTTCCGACTTTACCCGCCATGGTCTTATCGATCGCGAAACGGCCGACTTTGATGCCGAAGTAAACGAGACCGCCCACGAAGGTGCCGGTCAGGCCAATGCGGATCAGCGCGCTGTCGAAATAGCGGCCGAATACCACAATGATCATCAGTGCGAAGAATGCGGTGATGCCGGCGGCTACGTGAAACATTCCGTCGGACATGAAGAACTTCAGGACCTTCATACCGGCTGTAATACCTGCATTTTTAGCGCCCGGCTGTTCCGTAAGCTCCTTCTCATTAAATTCATTGATCGCGTCGCGTATGGAGTTCAGGTCTTCCGTATCCAGCTTCTTACCTGTGTACTTTTCTATGGCGTCGGAGTTTTCTTCGAGCGCCTGAATGACCTGCGCGGAATCGATGGAGAACTCGTCCTTTTCGCCCGCCAGATAGTCAATCAGGTCGCCGAGCGGTACTGCGATCACTTCCTGTGCCGCTTCGTCACTCAAAAACTGATTGATGCTGTCCTCCGTCAGTTCGGGGAACTTCTCCTTCTGATCCTCAGGGATCTGCTCCAGGATATAGCCGGAGATCGTCTTTCCCTTATCCTCTTCGCGTCCGGTCAGGTCGCCGACCTCAATGGATGTGATCGCAGAAGCATCAGTAAGCGCCTCCGTCAGATTCTCTACGGATACGGTCTCCTTCACACAGTACAGGGATAATGTCACCAGTCCCGAGAAAAACAGGAAGATGCCCAGGAAGAAGGCCGCGACCTTACGTCCGGCACCGGGGCCCTTCTTTTTCGTCTGCGCCCTCACCACATTCGGGTCGGGAGCGGCATACATGTTCGGATAGTTCGTATGATCCGGGATCGTTCCCTGCTTGATATACGGTTCATAGGACTCGTAGTTCTGCGGCGGCATCGCCTGGGACGCGCCGGGTGTCGCGCCTACCTGCTCTCCCGGAACGGCTCCGATCTGCGCGCCGGGAACCTCTCCCGCCTGCGTGCCGGGCGCCGCCATTATCTTCGGTGCGGCCATCGTCGAAGCCGTAGCCGCCGCAGCCTGCACGGTTTCTGCAGCCTGCGCCGCCTGCGAAGCATTGTCCCCGCCGATCTCACTTCGGCAATTCATACAAAACTTATATCCGCCTTCGGTCTCTTTCCCGCACACCGGGCAAATGATCATCATACTAACCAACCTCCTAATATACCGTGATTATTCACGTTCCCCATCAATTGAAATTTAGCATATTTTTACTAATTACGCAATAGATTTCATCCAGTTCAATCGCGGACGATCTATTTCATCAAAAATAACGATCCCCTGAGAATAATGTTTCTCAGGGGATCGTTATTTAATTCATTTCCTAGTTGACGAACTCTTCCTTGGGATATATAATACAAGTACTTATTTGGAGGGTATTCGTATCCTCAGATAACTCCGTCGAGTGTTGGTAGCACTCGGCGGATTTTTTTACCAGTCCGTCCATTCCACCTCTTTCTCGATTTGTCGAAAATTAAAACCATCCCAAATCGGAGCTGCCAAAAATTCCTCAGCACATTCTCTCATTTTCTTCGAACGAGTTTCCCAGAGATAACCGACAAACGGAGCCTCTGACACCTCTTCAAGCGCCATAACCGCCTCATTACTTTCTTTATTGAACCAGCCCTGAATGAAATACTTCTTTTCCTTGTATAAGAACAATAATTCCTGTCCGTAATACAACTGGTCAATAAAATCAGCAACTTTTCCATTTATCATAATTCTACCCCCTTAAAATACTTACTAAACCGTTTAATTGCCTTCTCTGTGAGCCTTTTCGCTTTACTACGATTTGTAGTGGTATATTAAACTTGTAA
>DBXX01000057.1:44810-45361 GCA_002309675.1 Lachnospiraceae bacterium UBA1201 | reverse complement strand
CCCCCAAGCGCCGGGTCCGGCAAGCCGGACCCGGCGCTTGTTTTTCATATACCCAGGGCTACTATCATTCAAAATTCAGTGCGTGTCTAAACTCACGTCCACTTCGTGTACAAATTCTCCAGCTGGCTGGTGAAGGCCGCCAGCTCTTTATTTGTGCCGTTTTTATTCGCTTCCACGGCGACGCGGAGTTTTTCATACGCTGCCAGCAGTCCGTCGTAAGCGCTGTCCTTGCGGCGACTCTCCTTATCTTTCTTCTTTTTCTCTTTCGGCTCGGCCGTGCCCGCGATCGGGATCGGNNGCCTCCAGTTTGATCCATGAATTCGTCGCCAAGTCAAACGACGAGCCCGAATACGGAGCTTCCGCGGCGCGTCCGATGCGCTCCTGGATCAGATCCGCCAGCACCGGCATCGACTCGTCGGTGCCGTGTGTCAGGAACACGCGTGCCGGCCTCGGCTTGAAATGGTCGATCCAGTTCAGCAGTCCGGTCTGGTCTGCGTGGGACGACATGTCCTTCATCATCTCGATATGCGCACGGACCTTGATCTCTTCGC
>DBXX01000057.1:36462-44742 GCA_002309675.1 Lachnospiraceae bacterium UBA1201 | reverse complement strand
CGCCACAGATTGTGCTTCAGATGGTGGCGAATGCGTCCGGCGTCACACATGCCGGCAGCCGAAATGATGATCTTCGGCTCATTATCGAAATTGATCGCCTTCGACTCGTCGGCCGTTACCGACAGGTGCAGGTTCGGAAATGTGATCGGGTTGATGCCCTGCTCCACCAGCGCCCGCGTCTCGTCATCAAAACAATCCTTCAGATTTTCATGGAAGACCGCGGTCGCCTCGACAGCGAGCGGGCTGTCCACATAGACCGGGAAGCCGTCGTGCCCCTTCACCAGCCCGTCCTGCTTGATATGACGGATCAGGTAGAGCAGCTCCTGCGTACGTCCCACCGCAAACGCCGGCAGAACGACATTGCCCCGACGGTCCAGCGTCTCCTGGATAATGCGTGCCAGGTCGGACACATGGTCGTAAACCTCGCCATGCAGACGATTTCCGTAGGTGGATTCCATCACGACATAATCCGCCTCGTCAATGTAGTGCGGGTTGCGGATCAGCGGCTTCTCATCGTTGCCGATGTCGCCGGAGAACACGATCTTCTTCGAGACGTCGCCCTCGGTGATGAAAACCTCGATGCTTGAAGATCCCAGCAGGTGCCCGGCATCGATGAACCGCACGCGCAGGCCGTCCGCCAGCGTGATCATCTCGTTATACTTCACACCGACAAAATGCTCCAGCACGCCCGCTGCATCATTCAGATCATAGATCGGAACGACCTCCGCCTTTCCGGCGCGGCGCCCCTTACGGTTCTTCTGCTCCGCCTCGCTCTCCTGAATGTGCGCGCTGTCACGCAGCATGATATTCGACAGATCCTTCGTCGCGTCCGTGCAGATGACCTCCCCGTGGAAGCCGAATTTGTACGCGTACGGGATCATTCCTGCGTGGTCAATGTGTGCGTGTGTCAGCAGGATGTAGTCGACGTCCGAATATTTCACCGGAAGCGGTGCGTTCTCGTAGATGTTCTGACCCTGCTCCATACCGCAGTCCACCAGGATCGTCTTTCCGCAAGCTTCCAAAAGATGCTGGGAGCCGGTGACCTCGTGATCCGCTCCTATAAATGTAAGTTTCATAATTTTCCTTCCCCTGTCCGCCCGGATTATTTCCGTCCCGGACGACAGTCATCTATATACTGCTATTATACCAAAATCATACGGAAAATGCCACCGCTACATGGCAGAATTATACATCTTATTAAGTCTGTCCACAGTCCGGAACGCTATGCTATCCGACAGTTGCAACGGCAAGCAAAAGCCGACGGTCCAAACATAAGAAATCCCGGCGGGTGTCATACTATGACACCCGCCGGGATTCTTATATCTTTCTTCAGATCATTCAATTATAATCTCTTCATCAGAACTTCACGCTCTGCCTCGTAGCCGGGCTTGCCGAGAAGGGCGAACATGTTCCTCTTGTAGCTCTCAACGCCGGGCTGGTCGAACGGATTTACACCCAGGGTGTAACCGCTGACACCGCAGGCGAACTCGTACATATAGAAAAGCTGGCCCAGGAAGAATTCATTTTCCTCGGGGATGTGGATCATCAGGTTCGGAACATTTCCGTCGGTGTGTGCCAAAACGGTACCATTCATCGCGGACTTGTTGACGAAATCCATGGTCTTTCCTGCCAGATAGTTCAGGCCGTCCAGATCGACAGGCTCAGCCTCGATCGTGATGTCTTCCTTCGGAGTGTCCACGCAGAGAACGGTCTCGAACATGATGCGCGCGCCGTCCTGGATGAACTGGCCCATGGAGTGCAGGTCGGTGGTCAGGTCCACGGAAGCCGGGAACAGACCGCGCTGATCCTTACCTTCGCTCTCACCGAACAGCTGCTTCCACCACTCTGCGATGTAGTGCAGGCTCGGCTCGTAGTTGCAGGTGATCTCCACGCTCTTACCCTTACGAAGCAGGATGTTGCGGACTGCCGCATACATCAGTGCGTCGTTCTGCTCGTACGGCAGGTTCAGGGCAGCCTCGCGTCCGGAAGCAGCACCCTCCATCAACTTCGTGATATCTGCGCCGGAAACGGCGATCGGAAGCAGGCCGACTGCGGTCAGAACGGAGAAACGTCCGCCGACATCGTCCGGAACTACGAAGGTCTCGTAGCCTTCCTCGGTCGCAAGCTTCTTCAGCGCGCCGCGGCTCTTATCGGTCGTAGCGTAGATACGCTTTGCAGCGCCTTCCTTACCATAGCGCTCCTCGAGCATCTTCTTGAATACGCGGAAAGCGATAGCGGGCTCAGTCGTCGTACCGGATTTGGAGATGACATTGACCGAGAAATCGCGTCCTTCTACCAGTTTGCACAGGTGCTTCAGGTAGGTACCGGAAATGGAATTACCCGCATAGTAGATCTCGGGTGTCTTGCGCTCGCTCTTCGGCTGGTTGTTGTAGAAGCTGTTGCTCAAAAACTCGATCGCAGCGCGTGCGCCGAGGTAGGAGCCGCCGATACCGATGACGATGAGTACGTCGGAGTCGGAAGCGATCTTCGCTGCCGCCGCCTGAATGCGCGCAAACTCCTCTTTATCGTAGTTGACAGGCAGATCGATCCAGCCCAGGAAATCATTGCCCGCACCGGTCTTATTTACCAGTGTAGCCTTTGCGGTCTCAATGATCGGCTTCATGTTCTCGATCTCTTTCGCGGAAATCACGCCTGCTGTCTTTGAATAATCAAATGTAACTTTACTCATGCTCAATCCTCCTCACATTGTAGTAAATTACTGTTAGTTTCATTATAGTTCATCCGTTCGGAATTGCAAGTTTCCACCCCATAAAAAACAGGAAAATGACATCATTCGAACGTATTATTACATCTGGTGCCACGCGCCTCAGGCTTGGGCCACATAGGTGATCTGCAGCGAAAACTCTGCCTGCGAGATCTCCTCGCCGCCCTGCAGCACGCGGTATGCCGCGCTCGCCGCCGCCCCGTCGTAGTCCTGCGAAAACGCCAGTTCAGTCGTCTCGATGTCAAACAGCAGCACTCCGATCGGTGTCTGGTACGGGCAATGCGTGACCTCCCCGGTCACAAACACCATCTTCGTCTGGATCGGTCCGCGCCGCGTCAGCGTGATCCGGCACGCCTCGCTCCCGGTATCGGAAATGTACGTCTCCGCCTTCATAAGCGTCGTGACGACCTCCTCGACGCCCGGGATCTTCTCTTCGAAGGAAGCATAGAAGCCACCCGCAGTGGATGCGCAGGTCGCATCCCCGGAATACTCCGTGACCTCCTCGGCTCCGTCCACGCGCGTCATGATCCGAAAATCGATCACGGCCGATCGTTTATTCTCATACATGGGCACTACCTCTAGCGAAAGGAAAGGTTTTGCGCGACTGTCGCTTCCTGGTTCTCGATGTGCTTCCACATCGCCTTGCGAGCGGCCTCCTCGTCCCCCTTCTCCAACGCGGAAACGATCACCTTATGCTCCGCGACCAGGGCGCGCCGCTTATTCGCATCCTTAATGTACTCCAGGCGGTAGCGGTACATCTGCTCGCGGATGTTGTTCATCAGCTGCAGGAGTTTATCATTCTGCGTCGCCAGATAGATCAGATCGTGGAACTTCTCGTCCGCCTCCGCGATCGTCGTCGCATCGTCCGTAGACAATGAAAGCTCAAAATAGGAGTTCGCCCGCTTAAGTTCCAGCAGTTTCTCCTCGGTGATACGACGGCAGGCCAGGCTCACCGCCAGGTCCTCCAGCGTCCGGCGCACCTCCAGGACGTCGCGCAGGTTCTTCTCGGAGATCCGCGCAACCTCGGCGCCGCGCCGGGGGATATTGACCACGAGACCCTCGAGTTCGAGCTTACGGATCGCCTCGCGCACCGGCGTACGGCTGACGCCCAGACGCGTCGCGAGCGCAACCTCCATAAGACGCTCACCCGGGGCGAGCTCCCCCTTCAGGATCAGTTGGCGCAAGGTATTAAACACAACGTCGCGCAGGGGCAGGTACTCGTTCATATTCAGTTTGATATACTCATCCATTTTGTCGTTTTGCATCGTTTCGCTCCTTACTCCTCGTTACGCTGAACATACTTCTGCGAATATTCCGCGGCGGGATCGTAAAACTCTGTGTAATTGATACGTCCGGGGTAATGATGCGCGCGTAGTGTATTATAGGCCGCTTTCATCGTATCAGCATCTTCAAACAGACCGAACACCGTCGGGCCGCTCCCGCTCATGAGCGAAGCCACCGCGCCCAGCGAGATCATGTCTCTTTTGATATCCGCGATCACCGGATGCATGGGAATGGTCACCTGCTCCAGGCAGTTCCCCAAAAGTTTTGGAAGGTCTCCCTTCGGCTGCTCGATCTCGCGGATCATGGCATCCACATCCGGATGTTTGAGTGACTCGGTGATCGAATCGAGCTCGGTGTAGACCTTACGCGTCGATACTCCGAACGGCGGCGTCACCAACAGCACGTAATAGTGCGGCGCGGCCGGAAGTCGGGTCAGTTCCTCGCCGATTCCTTCGGCCAATGCAGTCCCGCGCATCAGGCAGAACGGCACGTCCGCCCCGATCGTGAGGCCCCGTTTCATCAGCATCCCGCGCGACAGCGGAAGGTTGAACATCCGCGAGATCGCAAACAACACCGAAGCCGCATCCGAACTGCCGCCGGCCAGGCCCGCGGCTGCAGGTATCCTCTTATTCAGGTCGATGGCGATGCCTCCCGGAAGATGATACTCCTTAAACAAAAGTTCCGCCGCCTGATACGCCAGATTCATCTGGTTCGTCGGGATAAAGCGGAAATTCGATGTCAGCCGGATCTCCGGCTCCGGTATCCTCCGCAGATAGATGTCATCATACAGGCTTAAAGACTGCATGATCATACGGACGTCATGATAGCCGTCCGCCCGCGTTCCCGTGATATCCAATGCCAGATTGATCTTCGCCCTGGCCCGCGTTCTCATTTCATTGATCATTCGGATCCTCTTACGATTATTTCCCTCCGTCGCGCCCCGGTGCCTGTGGTCCGTGGCGGCGCGAAAGGCTCACTCTTTCATGTGTATACAGTATACATCTAAATACATAAAAAATCAACCGCCGACAGTCTGAAAAACCATCGGCGGTCTTATAAATTTTTCCCGGATCTGACGATCTGCGGATTATGTTTAACGATAGAAATCGTCTCCGTTCTTCTTACGGTTGATGACCTTCTGATATTCCTCGGAAAGCTTCTTCTGGAACTCGCTCGCCTTCGCCATCTTCGCGTCGTCCACAACGAACTTCGGGCTCATGATGTCGTTCTCCAGAGCCGTCGCGGTCTCGGTATCGATACACAGGAGGAACTCATCGAACTTCACAGCAACCTGGTGGTCAATGCAGCTGCACAGTTCCTCGAGGCCACGCCAGAATACGTCGACATGAGGAACATAATCCTCATTCATCATACCCCAGTACTTACGTTCGTTATTTTCCTTCATGTACTCGATGGCGTCGTTGATGTTCAGGAACTCAACGCGGTCCAGCTCAGTCTGCGCCATATCGTCATCGTACTCATCGGAGAATGAAAGCACATTGCTACCATGCAGGTTGGAAGGGAACACCGCATCCATACCGTTCTGGTTAACGCATCTCTTATACTTCTGGTAAGCACCGATCACCTGCTTATACAGGATCTGGATATCTTTCTTCGTACAAGTCTGTTCGATCTGTGCGCTCTCTGCCGTATGCATCAGCTTACCGCTTTCATAGGGGCGTCCTGTAAGCGAATGCAGTTCGCGAACCAGCTCGTCGATATCGTTCACCGCTGCCTTTAAGCGGGATTCTGCATTTTCCTTCGTATTCTCCTTCATGGTCAGGATAACGTTATCGATCGTATCCAAAAAGCCTTCGATTCTGGACAATGCGGTTCGGCTGCTCACGCTCTGGCGGATCAGTTCTACGTTCCCGACGTACTGGGACAGACTGCCGCCCGGCATGATGGCGTTCACCTTCGCACAGGCTATATCGTTGATGGTATCGATACATCCGGAAACCATCGCGGAATACTTCTTCTTCAGTTTCAGTTCGCGTCCCGGGATCGCTCCGCCTGCTGCACGCGGCGGTCTCTTACGCTCGGGTTCGGGTTTCTGTGCCGGTTCTTTAGCTTCTGCTGTCTTCTCCGCAGCCTTCTCTGCCTTAGATTCTTTTTCTGCGTTTTTCAGTTCAGTCTGGACTTCCTGCGCCAGCTTCGCGGTCAACTGCTCTGCTATCTTAGCGAGCGGGTCGTCCGAAGCGCCGTCCTTTCTGGCCGCCTTGCGTGACTCGCTTTCCCTCGATGACTTCTCAGCCGCCTCGCGTTTAGCCTTCTCAGCTGCTTCACGCTTCGCCGCTTCTTCAGCCTCGCGCTTCGCCGCCTCCTCAGCTTCGCGTTTTGCTTTTTCCTCTTCCGCCTTATCAGACTGTGCCAAACCGTTTCCGCAATACGGACAAAAATAAATAATATCGCGGAACTCAAACTTCTTCTTGCATTTTTCACATGAATACCGCATGTCTGGCACCTCCTTTCCTCCCTTAATGTAAATCGCATCAACACCGGCCCTACTTTCGGCATCGATCCGCTTAATTATCTTTAATTATTTTCCTCGTCCCCGGCCGATGCGTCCTCTTCGGGTGCATCATCCCAAGGTTCCGAAGTTTCACCATCTTCCTCTGCATCCGGGGCTTCATCGCCCGAGGGATCTTCCGGATGCTCTTCCGAACGCTTTTTATCGTCGGACGGGTATGCATTCGCCGCCTGCTGGTCCAGGATCTTCTGTGTGTATATGTCCATGACCTTTCGCAACGGGAAAGCCATGAAGAATATGCACGCGCCGCCGATGAACGCAATCAAAGGCGGAATAAAGATCACCGCCGCAATACATGCTGCCAGGATCGCGAGGCAAATGAGCGTCGTCATAAAGTGTTTAATGGACAACGCAAACGCCATCACATACATTACTTTCACGCTGTTCGAAAACTTCGAAAGAATCGCGAAAATGTAAATGCTGCCGATGATCCAAATAAACGCAAACGCCAAAAACAGCACGAACAGATAACCGCTGGCCTTCGTATCCTGATTATAGTATACCCAAAGATCAAAAACGATCAGGAAAGCCAACACGAGATTTATCACGCCGATGATGGCACCCTGCCGGAAGTTTTCCTTAAAGGATTTGAAGAACATTTTAAAAACGTAGTTCTCTTCGTTGCGCACCATCTTAAACGTGACATAGTACAACGCCGTAGTCGCAGGGCCATAGCCGATCACCGTGATCGAAAGCACCAACCATAGCGCGCCGAGGAGCATGGCATCCGACAATTTCCCCACAAACGTCCAAAACGGGTTTTCAACGTTGAACAATCCACCCATGAACCTACCTCTGTTTCTAACAGGAAATGATATACTACTTTATTATACCAAACCGCAGAAGAAAATGCAAACCTTTTATTATCATTTTCCCCTACACAATCATTGTCGTTTATGGTATGATAATCATTGACGCGATTTCGCAGTGCATTCTCCCGTTTTGGAGGGGCAGCCCATCGCAAACTTTCAAGAATTCGGAGTTGTTTCTTATGACTGAACAGGAAAAAGAGCGCCAAAGTGTCCACAAGACCTTCAAAGGCGAGATAAAAAAGATAAAGGAGTTGAAAGGCTTTTCGGCGAAAGTCGGCTACATTTTCGACTACTATACCGCCCACATCATATTCATCGTCGTCACGATCGTTGTCATCGTATCGCTCATCCTTCACTACAAAAACCGTAAGGACGACGTTCTCTTCGGAGTCGTTCTGAATCTGTCCTGCGATAACGTAGATTCATTCAGTACAAATCTCGACGAGTTCATCGGAGTCGGCGCGAAGGAAAGGACCTTCATGGAAAAAGGCCTCTTCATGGGGCAGTATAGCAACGAGGTCGAACAGAAGCTCGTCATGTACATCGTCGCACACCAGCTCGACTATGTGATCACCGACGAGGCCGGCTTGACCCACTTTGGTAATCAGCACTTCTGGAAAGATCTTCGCGAGCTTCTGCCCGCTGACCTCTACGAATACTTTAAGGACGACATCATCATCCGCACCTTCACCAAAACGGATGAGGACACCGGCGAGTCCGTAGCAAAAGAGCAGACGCTCCTTCGCATCAACGACTACCAGATCTCGAAGGTCCTGGAACTGGTCGGCTATGATGATGTATCTTCGCTCTACATCGGCTCCTACCTATTCCCTCCCCACGAGGAAAATGTAATAAAACTCTTTGAGTACATCCGTTCTCTCGGAAAATGTGTCAATGGGGACGGTTCCAATTGACACATTTCCCAACAA
>DBXX01000057.1:32719-36394 GCA_002309675.1 Lachnospiraceae bacterium UBA1201 | reverse complement strand
TTTTAGGTTTACCAGGGCCACGGAACAGTGTTTTCTTCCGCCCCATGCAATCGCTCCCGATCAGTTCACTGCACTGTGAAAAACATACCACTCGTATCAAAGTCGAATTTGAAGGTACCGCTTCGACTTCGGCCGTTTTCTTGATGAAAACGACCTCAGCTAGCTCAAAATCGGCCTCGGAGTCCGATTTTGCCCTTCATTCGCCTTTTCTCTCGTGGTGTTTTTCTACAGCTCGCTCTCATGCTCGGTCGCAATTGCATGGGGCGGAAGCGCTGTTCCGTGGCCGCTCTACAAAGTGAGAATGTGTCAAACAGAACCGTCCCCATTGACACACCCAGCGATAAAATGCCAGTGTTCGGTCGGATATCACGACAACACCGGGCCTTTACCAAATGCATAGAAAAATGTGTCATTTGGAACCTGAACCGAATAAAGGCAAGGCCGTATCTCATGGATGCCATGAGATACGGCCTTTTAATTTGTTAAAGTATATTTCCGCCGAAACTTCATTCCGACAGGCCTAGGTATTCGCGGAGGCCTTGGGTGTATTTGAGTTCGGGTTTGGTGTAGGAGTAGCGTTCTGGGGGGTATTTTTCGCAGAGGGCGTCGAGGAAGTCGTCCCAGGGGAGGCTGAACCATTCGGTGGGGAGGGTGCGTCTGAAGCCAGAGCCGTCCCAGTGGGAGCCGGCGGGCCAGCCGATCTGGACTTCGAGTTCGACCGTTCCATCTTTCATTTTCTTGAAGATGTATTTCTCCAGGCGGACGGAGTCGCTGCCATTTCCGGGCAGGAAGCGCATGGGCGTGTCTTCCGCAGACAGGTCGTAAACAACGAACTTTGTGATGGCGGGATTACCGTAATAGGTGCCGGACAGCAGGCGTGCGTATGCCAGGGAGGCTTTTTTTACCGCTTCGTCGTAGGTCGCGATCCACGTTTCCAAAACGGTCCCCATGACTGCGTACCGAAATTCTTCGAGTTTCTCGATGAACGCATCCAGGGTCATTCGCTTCCACATGACTGCGACCGGCTTATCATTTTTCCAAAATTTCCGCTCGTAGGGGAAGCCTTCTTCATCCAGGCTCAGCTCGTAAAACTCACCATCGGACGTATTCTTCATGCCGGCCAGAAAGGTCTTTCCTTCGGCGTCGGGTTCGGTCGCCGGCGCGTCATAGATCCAGTCTCCGACGCAGAGGCGTCCATCGATCACTTCTCGTTTTGCCATTTCTTTGCCTTTCCCTCTCCCGCGAGTTTTGCGGCGTATGTGTAATCCAACTCGCTGCGTTTGCTGTCGAGCGCCGTGGCCAATATCTTGCAGAACGTCTTCTCGTCGTAATCCACCCAGTCGACCGCCCTCACGGTCTTACCTTCGGAAAATGCGTCCACAAGTTCCTCCGTATTGAACGCCATGTGCAATATACAAGTCAGCGTCTCCCCATCCTTAACATAGATGAGCGGTTCATAAGGCTGCGAGGTCAATGTATACCTGCGATCCTTGTAGTTGTAATACAAGACCGACTCGTCCACGGTCGTATATTCCAGAGTGCCATATGGCGAGTCCGACACGTCCTTTTTCTCGCTGTCGTCCGCCTCCTCCATCAGCGCCGAATACTCGCTAAGCGCGACGTACTCCCGCTGGTAGGAACCGCGTTTCTCTTCATTGACCGCTGCATAGGCTGCATGCTTGGAGAACTCGTCGAGCGCCTCGGGAAGCGGAATCCACGCGGGCTCTACGCCGCGGCGGACCTCCTGTTCGGTCAGGTGCATGTTCCCGGTGCCGACCACTTCACAGATGAAATAATGACTAATGTAGCGATACTCCTCATAGTATTCATTTATGGTCAGGAACTTACGGAGCGGACGGACGATGTAGCCGGTCTCTTCTTCTACTTCGCGTACGCAGCACATCGCCGGCGTTTCCCCCGACTCCAGGCCACCGCCCGGAATGAGCCACCAGCCGGAAATCGTCTCGTACGTGAGCAGAAGCTTCCCGTCCCGCTCGATCACTCCACGGCTGCCTTCTCGTATTTTTGTGTAAGTTTCATGGCGATTATCGCCCAATATCTCGATCGTTTTCATATCTTTCAGATCCGCAATGAACGTATATAGGCAAATGTCTTCTCCTCACCGGCTGACGCAAGCATGCGGAAGAGCTTCTCCAGGATCTTCGCCGACTTCGGATGCAGGTAACCGACGTAGTGCTTCTTATTCTTCAGGTAGTATTCCAACGGCATGGTGTCGTTATAGTTGCCGCGGGCGTAAACCTTACTCGCCGCCACGCGGTCGCAGAACATCTCGATCACATAGCGCATGGGCATGGGCACCGGTTCGTACCGCTGGGTCACCGGGTCGATGTCCGACCAGTATTCAAAATGATGTTTGTTCCGCCCTTTGTGATGCATCCACGCCCGGGAGTAACCCATTTCGATCCGTTCTCCCTCGTTCGGGCTCTTCACGCCCGTGTAATAGCGCACTCCGGGGATGAACTCCTCAGGAGTATATTTCGACAGATCATGCATCAACCCCTGCAGCGGGATGCCCGCCTTCACGCAGTGGATGAACACCTGATGGTGATGTTTCGTAATGGTGGTGAAATGTCCGCAAAAGCGGCGGAACGTGTCATTCATGGTTTCATTATCTCCTAAACTGTTTTCCGGCTGCCGACAGGATCTTCTCCCAAAGCGCCCCCGCTTCCGGACTCTCCGGGTCCGTCTTGTCTCCGGCCAATGTCTTCCGGAACTCCAGGCATTGCCCGTCGCCCTTCATCTCAACAAATCCAAGCGAGCGAACGATGCAAAGGGACGCAAAATTCTCGCGGTCGATCTGCGCGCTTACCTCCTCCGCCTGCACCCACGTCTCGACAAAATCGAGCGCCATCCGGCAGCACTGCGTCGCAATGCCGCGCCCTCGGTACGACGGGCTGATATAGTATCCCAGCGAAGGCTCGCCCTCCTCCGTCACGGAAAAACCGCACATGCCGATCAGACGATCTTCCGATTTCAGGCAGATCCCCCACAGACCGTATTCATAAAACGCATATTGATGTTCAATGTAGGAAGAGAGCGTTCCGGTCAATGCTTCCCTTCGATCCCGGGGCAGTTCCGCCCACGGCGTGTCCGTAAGCTCCCCGAGAATGCCTGATACAGCAGGATAGGCCTGCATCTCCTGTTCCAGAAGGTACAATCTTTCGATATCGTCAGCCGAAAACTCCCGCAGCAGAAACGTATCATTTTCCCCGATCTTCCATGGTTTATGACGAAAGCGGGCGTAGACACGATCCGCAAAGGCCGCATCTACGCTCTCTTCTTCATCTACCAGATAACAACCGCCGGGAAGCGGCGGCATATCATTTCCGGAACGCACACCGATCACACATTCGCCACGCGCCATGTGCGCGATCATGCCTTCCTCCGGGGACAGGACCAACACGCGGCCGCCATCCTCCATGTTAAATACTCTGGCCATATTTTAGTATTTTACTACCTCCGGGTAGGTAATGCCGAAAGTGTCAACCGTAACCTTATCCATGATCACGGGCTCGAGCGGACGGTCGTTGCGATCCGTGCGGACCGTCGCGATCTCGTCGACCACATCCATGCCTTCGATGACCTTACCAAACGCGGCATACTCACCGTCGAGGTGCGGGGAGGTCTTATGCATGATAAAGAACTGCGAACCTG